>DASPRX010000261.1:0-134101 GCA_035624235.1 Burkholderiales bacterium
GATTGTCCGGCTCCTGCGGTTGTCAGACATGGCGTTCCTCCCAACGATAGAATTCGATTCTACCGTGCTGGTTCACCCCGATATCGATCCGGTCGCATTCCGCCTCGGCCCGCTGGCCGTGCGTTGGTATGGCCTCATGTACCTCGCCGGCTTCGCCGCCGGCTGGTGGCTCGGAGTGCGTCGCATCAAGGCGGGTGCTGCGCCGATCACGCGTGCCCAGTTCGACGACGTGCTGTTCTACGCGGTGCTCGGCGTGATCCTCGGCGGACGGCTGGGCTACGTGCTGTTCTACAAGCCCGGGTATTACTTTTCTCACCCGCTTGAGATCTTCGCCGTGTGGCACGGCGGCATGTCTTTCCACGGCGGCTTCCTCGGCGTGCTCGCGGCGATGGCGTTCGCGGCGCGCAAGTACGGCGTCGGCTGGTAGGCGCTGATGGACTTCGTCGCTCCGCTGTGTCCGATCGGACTGGCGGCCGGGCGGCTCGGCAACTTCATCAACGGCGAGCTGTGGGGGCGTGTCACCACGCTACCCTGGGGCATGGTGTTTCCCGGGGCGGGACCGCTGCCGCGGCATCCTTCCGAGCTGTACGAGTTCGCGCTCGAGGGCGTCAGCTTGTTCGCGATCCTATGGTGGTTCTCGTCCAAGCCGCGCCCGCGCGGACAAGTGTCGGCGCTGTTCCTCGTCGGTTACGGCGCGTTCCGCTTCATTGCCGAATTCGCGCGCGAGCCGGACGATTTCCTGGGCTACCTGGCGCTGCACCTCACCATGGGACAGTGGCTCAGCCTGCCGATGATCGTCGCAGGGATCGGGCTGTTCGCCTGGAGCCGTCGCCGAGGCTAGGCGAGCGCGGCCGCGAGCACGCGCGCGGCGTGCACCGCGCGGCGCCCCGCGCCGTCGGCGATCTGGTGCCGGCAGCTCGTGCCATCGGCCACCAGCAGCGCATCCGCGGGCGCAGCGCGCACGGCGGGCAGCAGCCCCGCTTCGCCCATCTTCATCGACATTTCGAAGTGCTCGGCTTCGTAGCCGAAGGCGCCTGCCATGCCGCAGCAGGTCGACTCGATGGGCGTCACCTTGAGATCCGGCACCAGCGCGAGCGCGCGTTCGGTCGCGGGCATCGCCCCGAAGGCCTTCTGGTGGCAGTGGCCGTGTAGCAGCGCCGTGCGGGGCACCGGGCGCATCCTCAGAGACAGCCTTCCGGCGTCCGCTTCGCGCGCGATGAACTCCTCGAACAGCATCGCCTGCGAAGCAAGCTCGCTCGTTTCGTGGCCGGGAATCATCGCCTTGAACTCGTCGCGCAGCGTGTACAGGCAAGACGGCTCCAGGCCGACTATTGGAATGCGGCGCTCGACCCAGGGCGCCAGCGCCTCGAGCATGCGGCGCGCTTCCTCGCGCGCCTCGCCGACCAGGCCCGCATAGAGAAACGTCCGGCCGCAGCATAACGACCGCTCGCCTGCGGGCGGCTGCGCAACGTGCGCGCGGTAGCCCGCTGCATCCAGCACGCGCAGCGCGGCGCGCGCGTTTTCCGGCTCGAACCAGCGGCTGAACGAATCGACGAACAGCACCACCTCGCGCCGTCCCGAGACCGTGCGCACGCGGTCGACGAACCGGTCGCGGCGCCATTTCGGCAGAGAACGCTTCGCCGAGATGCCTGCGATGCGCTCGCGCCCGGGGAGCGACTGCAGCACATTGACGAGCGGCGCCAGGCGCGCAGCGAGAGGCGCGTAGCGCGGCAGGTACGCAAGCACGCGCTCGCGCAGCGCGAGGCCGTGGCGCTTCCGGTACTGCGCCAGGTATTCGATCTTCATGCGCGCCATGTCGACGCCGGTGGGGCACTCGCGCTTGCAGCCCTTGCACGACACGCACAGCTCGAGCGCCGCGCCGACTTCGTCGAAGTCGAGTTGCCCCGCGAGCGCGAGGCGCAGGGTGTTCGCGCGCCCCCGGGTGAGATGCGCCTCGTCGCGCGTGACGCGGTACGATGGGCACATCGTACCCGCGTCGAACTTGCGGCAGTGGCCGTTGTTGTTGCACATCTCGACGGCCTTGTCCCAGCCGCCCCATTCGTTCCAGTCGAGCTCCGTGTAGGGAACCTTCGTCGCGTAGCCGGGCGGAAAGCGGAACAGGCGCTTGTCGTCCATGCGCGGCGGCTGGACGATCTTGCCCGGATTCATGAGCCCGCGCGGATCGAGCCACGACTTGATCTCGGCGAGGCAGGCCGTGAGCCGGGGGCCGAGGAACGGCGCGATCCATTCCGAGCGCACCAGCCCGTCGCCGTGCTCGCCCGAGTAGGCGCCCTTGTACTGCTTGACCAGCGCGCTGGCCTCTTCGGCGATGGCGCGCATCTTCTCCGCTCCGTCGCGCCGCATGTCGAGCACCGGGCGCACGTGTAGGCAGCCGACCGAGGCATGCGCGTACCAGGTGCCGCGCGTGCCGTGCTTCGCGAACACCTGCGTCAGCCGGTCGGTGTACTCGGCAAGGTGCTCGAGCGGCACGGCGCAGTCCTCGATGAACGACACCGGCTTGCCGTCGCCCTTCATCGACATCATGATGTTCAGGCCCGCCTTCCTCACCTCCCAGATGTCCTTCTGCGCCTGAGCGTCGGTGACTTCGACCACGCTGCCGGGCAGACCCAGGTCGGCCATGAGCGCGACGAGCTCGGCGAGCTTCGCGCGCTGTGCAGCCTGCTCGTCGCCCGCGAACTCGACCAGCAGGATGGCGTCGGGGCCGCCGCGAATGTACGTGTCCACCGTGGTCTTGAAGGCGCTGATGTCGCGCGCCAGCTCGATCATGGTGCGATCTACGAGCTCGACGGCAGAGGGCGCGAGCTTGACGATGTGCTGGGCGCAATCCATCGCGACGTAGAACTTCGGGAAGTGCACGACGCCGAGAGTGCGTGCCCGCGGCAGCGGGCTGAGCTTGAGCAGCAGGCGCTCGAAGAATGCGAGCGTGCCCTCGGATCCGACCAGCAGGTGCGCCGCGTTCGCGTGCGGCGGACCGAGATGATCGAGGTTGTAGCCGGCGACTCTGCGCAGCACCTTCGGCAGGCGCGCGGCGATTTCGTCCTTCTCACGCTCGTACAGGGCGCGCAGCTTGCCGACGAACTCCCGGTAGCCCGCCGGGCCGGAGTCCTCCGCGAGCGGCGCAAAGCGCCAGCGCTGTTCGTCGACGAGCAGCGCGTCGATAGCGAGCACGTTGTGCACCATGTTGCCGTAGGCGATCGAGCGTGAACCGCAGGAATTGTTGCCCGCCATCCCGCCGAGGGTGGCCTGTGCGCTGGTCGAGACGTCGACCGGAAACCACAGTCCGTGCTTGCGCAGCTGTGCGTTGAGCTGATCGAGCACGATGCCGGGCTGCACGAGCGCGCTGCGCCGCTCGACGTCCAGCTCGAGGAGGCCGTTCAGATACTTGGAATGGTCGATGACCAGCGCCGCGCCGACCGCTTGCCCGCACTGCGAGCTGCCGGCGCCGCGCGGCAGGATCGGTACGCCTTGCGCGGCGGCGATGCCCAGCGCGGCGCGCGCCGCCTCTTCGTTGCGCGGCACGACCACGCCGATCGGCTCGATCTGATAGATCGAGGCGTCGGTCGCGTAGCGTGCGCGGCTTGCGCGGTCGAACAGAATCTCGCCGTCGACCTCCTTCGCCAGGGTAGCGGCGAGCACTGCGTGGCTCATGCCGCCTGTCGTTCCGAGAGCGCGCCGAGCGCCGCCCCCAGCTTGCCGTCCAGGTGGTCGCGCAGCAGAGCCTTGAGGCGGGGCGCATCCCGCTCCGCGAGCGCGCGCAGAATCTCCTCATGCTCGCGCACTGCGGCGTCCCAGCGCTCCTTGGACAGGTTCGCCATGTAGCGTACGCGGCGCGCGTAGGCGTTCAGTTGGCGGTAGGTGTTCGCCAGCACTGCGTTGCCGGTCGCCTCGACGATCTTCAGGTGAATCGCCTGGTTGCACCTGAAGTAGCCGGCGAGGTCACCGCGCGCGTGCATCGCCAGCATCTCGTAGTGCAACGCGCGTACCTCGGCAAGCTGCTCGTCGCTCGCGTGCGCGCACGCGAGCTCGCCGGCCAAGCCCTCCAGGGCGCCCACCACCTGCAGCGTCTGCGTAACGCGTGCCGCCTCGAGCGGCGCTACGATCGCGCCGCGGTTCGGCAGCAGCTCGACCAGCCCCTCGGCCGCCAGCAGCTTGATCGCCTCGCGCAGCGGCGTGCGCGAGATCCCGAGTTGGCCGGTAAGCACCCGCTCGTTCAGGCGCGTGCCCGGCACCAGGTGCCCTTGCACGATCAGGTCGCGCAGCTGGCCGACCACCTCCTCGTGCAGAGGGCGGCGCGCGATTTTCGGGGCAGCTAGCTCTTCGATCGATCCCATGGCTTGCGCCTGCGGATTATTGTATGCATAATACAAAAATCCACCATAGAGCGCAATAGCCGGCCCGTATGTTGCGCAGCATAGGCACTTCTGCATTCAATCTAGGAGGCAATATGGCAAGGACCGCCGGACGCCATTTCCTGCAGATTCCAGGACCAACCAACGTCCCCGACCGCGTCCTGCGAGCCATCGATCGGCCGACTATTGACCATCGCGGGCCAGAGTTCGCCGAACTCGGCAAAGCGGTGCTCACCGGCATGAAGCGCATCTTCAAGAGCATCTCCGCAGAAGTCGTCATCTATCCCGCATCGGGCACCGGAGCCTGGGAAGCGGCGCTGGTCAACACGCTTTCGCCTGGCGATACCGTGCTCATGGCGGAGACGGGTCAGTTCGCCGTGCTGTGGCAAAAGCTCGCCGAGCGTCTGGGCCTGAAGCCCGAGTTCCTGCCGGGCGATTGGCGCCATGGCGCGGATCCCGCAGCGATCGAGCGGCGGCTGCGAAACGACGCCGGGCGCCGCATCAAGGCGGTATGCGTCGTGCACAACGAAACCTCCACGGGCGTCACCTCGCGCATTGCGGAGGTGCGGCGCGCCATCGATGCCTGCGCGCACCCCGCACTTTTCATGGTCGATACGATCTCCTCGCTCGCTTCGATCGAATACCGTCATGACGAATGGGGCGTCGACGTCACCGTGGCGGGCTCGCAGAAGGGACTGATGCTGCCGCCGGGATTGTCGTTCAATTGCGTGTCGGCCAAGGCGCTGACGGCCTCGCGCAGCGGGACGCTGCCGCGCAGTTACTGGGCGTGGGACGAAATGCTCGCCAGCGGCAAGAACGGCTTCTTCCCCTACACGCCGTCGACCAACCTGCTCTACGGGCTGCGCGAGGCGATCGCGATGCTTGAGGAGGAGGGGCTCGCTAACGTCTTCGCGCGCCACCAGCGACACGCCGAGGCGACACGCAGGGCGGTGCGCGCGTGGGGGCTCGAAGTGCTTGCCCTGGATCCGTCGGAATACTCCGCGTCGCTCACCGCCGCGCTGATGCCCCCCGGACATGACGCCGACCGGGTGCGCAAGATAGTGCTCGAGCACTTCGACATGTCCCTCGGCACGGGGCTCGGCAAGCTCGCCGGCAAGGTGTTCCGCATCGGTCACCTGGGCGACTTCAACGACCTCATGCTCGTCGGCACGCTCGCCGGGGTCGAGATGGGTCTCGCGCTCGCCGGCTTCCCAGTGAAGAAGGAGGGCGTGCAGGCGGCGACGCAATACCTCGAGTCGGCACACCGGGACCGGGTGCGCGCCGCAGCATGAGTGCCGGACCGCTCGCCGGCCTCAAGGTGCTCGAGCTCGCGCAGATTATGGCCGGGCCGACCTGCGGCATGCTGCTTGCCGACCTCGGTGCCGACGTCATCAAGGTCGAGAAGATGCCGGGCGGCGACGATACGCGCGCCATGAACAGGCCATCGGTGAACGGCGAGTCGGCCGCCTTCATGGCGATGAACCGCAACAAGCGAGGCATCGCGCTCAATCTCAAGCTGCCCGGGGCGCGCGACGCGTTGAAGCGCATGGTCGGCCGGGTCGACGTGCTCACCGAGAACTACCGCAAGGGCACGATGGAAAAGCTTGGCCTGGGCTACGATGCGTTGAAGGCGCTCAATTCCGCGCTCATCTACTGCTCGATCTCCGGATACGGCCGCACCGGGCCGTACGCCGACAAGGGCGGGTTCGACCTCGTCGCCCAGGGTATGTCCGGCCTGATGGCGATCACCGGGGAACCGGGTCGCGCGCCCGTCAAGTCGGGCAACCCGATCTGCGACATCAACGGCGGCATCCTCGCGGCGCTCGGCATCGTGTCGGCCTATGTGCATCGGCTGAAGAGCGGCGAGGGCCAGCTGGTGGACACGTCGCTGTACGAGGCCGGCATCCAGCAGACCTACTGGCAATCGGCGATCTTCTTCGCCACCGGTCAATCGCCCGGCCCGATGGGCTCGGCGCATCTGCTATCGGCCCCCTACCAGGCGTTCCGGGCGAGCGACGGCTGGCTCACCATCGGCGGCGCCAACCAGCCGAACTGGGAGCGTCTGGCGCGCGTGCTGGGGGCGCCCGAGTGGCTCGCAGACGAGCGCTTCCGCTCGAACAGCGATCGCATGAAGAATCTCGATGCGCTGGCGCCTCTAGTCAATGCCAAGCTCGGCCAGCGCACGGTGCGCGAGTGGATCGAGTGGCTCGAGGCGGAGGGCGTGCCCTGCGGCCCGATCAATTCGATCGGCGAAATGCTCGCCGACCCGCAGACGCAGGCGCGCGACATGGTAGTTGAGCTCGAGCACCCGCAGGTGGGCAGGACGCGGGCGCTCGGTCTGCCGATCAAGCTCTCGGCCACGCCGGGCGCGGTGAAGCGCCCGGCACCGACCTACGGCCAGCATACGCGCGAGGTGCTCGCCGAGTTCGGCTTCTCCGCGGGCGAGATCGAGGCGCTCGTCGCCTCGGGCGCGGCCGCCTAACCCTCCGGCGGTACCTCAGATCGCGCCGTCGGCGCGCAGCTTGTCTATTTCGACGTCGCTCCTGCCGAGCAGTCCGCGCAGGATTTCGTCGGTATGCTCGCCAAGCAGGGGCGGGGGAACATTGTGCTCGAGCGGCGTTTCCGAGAAACGCATCGGACTTCGCACCAGTGAAACCTTTCCGGCAAGCGGGTGCGGAATTTCAATCTTCAGTCTCCGCGCGACAGCCTGCGGCTCGCGAAATACCTGTTCGAGCGTATTGATGGGGCCGTTTGGTACGCCGGCCATTTCCAGCGCTTCGGTCCAGTCGCGGGTCGTGCGCCCGCGAAAGACTTCACTCAGGATCTGCGTCAACGCGGCACGGTTCTCGACCCGCTTGCCATTGGTCGCGAAGCGCTCGTCCGCGGCGAGATGCTGGCACTGCGCCACCTCGCAGAACTTGCGAAACAAATTGTCGTTCCCGCAGGCGAGGATCACGTCGCCGTCCGCCGTCTTGAAGGTCTGATAGGGAACGATGTTCGGGTGCGCATTGCCCAGCCGCCGCGGCGAGATTCCGGTCGCCAGATAGTTCGCGCCCTGGTTTGCCAGCACCGCCACCTGCGAGTCGAGCAGGGCCAGGTCGAGATGCTGGCCGATGCCGGTCTCCGCGCGGTGCGCCAGCGCCGCGCACACGGCGACTGTCGCGTACATCCCGGTTATAAGGTCGGCGATCGGGATGCCCGCCTTCTGCGGCCCGCCGCCCGGCAGATCGTCACGCTCGCCAGTGACGCTCATCAGCCCGCCCATCCCCTGGATCATGAAGTCGTAGCCCGGTCGATCCCGGTAGGGGCCAGTGTGACCAAAGCCGGTAACCGAGCAGTACACCAGGCGCGGATTTACCTGCTTCAAATCTCCGTAACCCAGGCCGTAGCGCCCGAGGTCGCCGGGCTTGTAGTTCTCCAACAGCACGTCGCACTTCGCCGCCAGCTCGCGCACAATTCGCTGACCGTCCGCAGCAGCCAGGTTGACGGTAATCGACTTCTTGCCGCGGTTCGCGCAGGCGAAGTACGCGGACTCCCCGGTGTCCTTGCCGGCGGCGTCCTTCAGCCACGGGGGACCGAAAGCGCGCGAATCATCGCCTTTGTGCGGACGTTCGACTTTGATGACCTCGGCGCCAAGGTCGGCGAGGTTCTGTCCCGCCCAGGGCGCTGCGAGCACGCGCGAGAGGTCGAGAACACGGATATGCGATAAGGGGCCTGCCATTCATCTGTCCTGAGAGGCGGGAGGAACCTTATTACCACATTGCGGACGGCGTGCGCAGCGCGTCACCACAGGCTGAGGAGCATGTGCAGCGCCAGCAAGAACAACAAAAGCGCGAAGACGACGCGTAGCCTGCGCACCGGCAAATGGTGCGAGATCCGCGCCCCGAGGGGTGCCGTGAGGATGCTGGTCGCCACGATGAGCGCGAGCGCCGGGACGTAGACGAAGCCTAGACTGCCACGAGGCAGCCCGGCCACATTCCAGCCGGCGTAGACGTAGCCGATGCTGGAGGCGAGCGACAAGGGAAACCCGATCGCCGCCGCGGTGCCGATCGCGCGCTTGAGCGGAACATTGCACCAGGTCATGAACGGGACGGTCATGAACGCCGCGCCCGCGGCGAGGAAGCTGGCAAGGAAGCTCATCACGCCCCCGGAGACGCCGAGGCCGAGGCTGCCCGGCAATTGGCGTGTCCCCTTGAGGCGCACGTCGAGCATCATGTTGGCCGCCGCATAGAGGATGAACGCCGTGAAGAAGATGGCGAGCGGCCGCGACGGCACGCGGCCGGCTACCAGCGCGCCGAGCAGAGCGCCGGTTGCGAGGCCAGGCAGCATACCCAGCACAACGCGCCAGTCCACGCCGCCGCGCGCGTGGTGCGCGCGCACGCTGGAAGCCGAGGTGAACGGAATCGTCGCCATCGCGGTGGCGAGCGACAGATGCACGAGATGGCTCGCCTGAAAGCCATTCGCGGTGAACACGAACACCAGCAGCGGCACGGTGATCATGCCCCCGCCGACGCCCAGCAGGCCGGCGAGAAAGCCCACCGCGACGCCGACTCCCAGGTACGCCGGCCACCATTCGATCATGCGTGCCCCAGCAGGTGGGCGACGAGCTCGACGAACCCTGCACCAGACGCGGACCGCGTCACGTATTTCGGCGTCGCGGCGAGATGCCCGCCGAAGCGCGCGACGTTCGCCACGCCGATCGAGTTCTCGAAGAATGCGAACATCGGCACGTCGTTGGGAGAGTCCCCGGCAAACGCGAATTCGTTCTGCGCGGCGTCCAGATCAGTGCCGAAGCGCTCGGCAAACAGCGTTCGCGTGGTGGCGAGCTTGTCGTAGTCGCCGAACCAGCCGTTCACGTGGATCGAGCTGATCTTGGCGCGCAAGCCCGCTTCGCGCATCAACATCGCGATGCGTTCGGCGGCTTCGAGCGGCAAGGCAGGCACGTCCTCGCAGAAGTCGATCGCCAGATCCGTGTCGCGATAGGTCTGGTCCGCGGCGAGGGCGCAGCCCGGCACGGCGGAGACGATGCGGCGTGCGATCGCCTCGAAGCGTGCGCGGTTCGCGACGCGAACCTCTTCGGCGTCCCGATAGCGGCGGCGCAGCTTGCCGGCCGCAGCGTCGTACCAGAAATAGAACGCGCCGTTCTCCCCGACTACCGCGTCCACCGGCCACATGCGCGCGATGTGATCGCACCAGCCGGCCGGGCGCCCGGTGATCGGAACCACCACGCGTCCCGCCCGTTTCAGGTCCTGCAGCGCGCCATAGGCTTCCGCAGTCAGCCGGCCTTCCGTGGTCAACGTGTCGTCGATATCGAACAGCAGCCCGCGGATGCGGCGCGGATCGCTTAGCGCGGCGAGCGGTTTCATCGCAGAAATCGGGCAAAGCGCGGATTCTAGCGCCATGCAATCGGCAGGCGCGCGGTGATCGCGACGCCATCACCACTAGGCAGATTGTCGGCCGCGATCGTTCCGCCGTGGAACTCAGCGATCAGGCGCGCCACGTACAGGCCCAGACCGAGGTGCGGCACGGCGCCGCGCCGCTCGCCGCGCAGCGAGATCATCGATTCGAACAGTCGGCCCTGCATCTCGGGGGGCAGCAGGGGGCCGCGGTCGATCACCCTGAGCAGCGCCATACCGCGTTCCTCTTCCAGCGAGACGCGGATCGGGGTGCCGGGAGTCGCGAAGTCCACGGCGTTCTCCACCAGCTTGTCGAGCAGCTGCGCGGCCAGGTCGGGCGAACCCTCGACGTCCATGCGCCGCTCGGGCAGCTCGAGCGCGAAACTCGCCTGCGGGTACGCCAGCCGGTAACCCTCGACGCAGCCGCGCACCACCGGCACCAAGTCGTAGCGCTCGCGCTCGGACGCGCGCAGGCTCTGCTCCAGCCGCGAGGCCTCCATCATGCGCTGCAGGATGGTATTCAGCCGCGCGAGGCCTTCCTCGGCGCGCTCGATGTACAGTCGCCGCTCGGCGGGCTCGGCGGCGAGCTGCAGGTTCTCGAGCGACGAGCGCACCACGGCGATCGGCGTGCGCAGCTCGTGCGAAAGACGATCAGCCATGCTCTCCAGGTAAGCGTGATGCTGTGCGAGCCGCGCCAGCATGGCCGAGAAGCTGCGCGAGAGGTCGCCGATCTCGTCGCCGGCATCGGAACCGGCCGCGAGGCGCGTGATACGGCCGCGCGCGTCGATCGCCGACTCGGCTTCGTCGCGCAGCCGGCGAATTCGGTGCGACAGGCGCGTCGCATAGGCGATCAGCAACGCGCCGACGCCTGCGAAAGCGGCCAGCGTCAACGCGAGCAGGCGCTCGAGCGCGGCGCTGCGCAGCGAGACGATCGGATTGGTCGTCTCCTCGGCGACCACGGCGCCGACAACCTCGTCGCCCGACCAGATGGGATAGGCGGAGGAGAGCACCACCGCGCGGCCGTCCGGCGTGCGTCGCATGCGCGTGCCCGGCGTTCCCTGCAGTGCGGCCGTGATGTCGCGGCTGGTGGCGAGCACGTCGTCGGGTAAGGCTTCGGCGAAGTCCTCCGTCGGACCCGGGATCAGCCAGCTGATCGCCCGATGCCACCAGGAGCGCAGCGTACCGTCCTGCTCCGGCGGTACCGACTGCCTCAGGCTGCCGGCGAGCGCGAGCACCTGGTAGCGCCTGTTCACCACCCAGATGCGCGAGCTTGCGCGCTCGACTCCGCGCAGGATGGCGGCGATCTCTTCCCGCGCGGGGCCCGCCGCGACGTCGTCCTCGCGCGCCAGCGGCACGTCTGCGTCCGTGCCGCCGGCGCTCCCGCTTTGCTGCGTAAGCCGCTGCAACTCGGCCTCGGCCTCGCGTCGCAACGCATCGTCGCGTTCTGGCACCGCGGCAAGAAGCTGCGGGCGGTCGTGCAGCGCAGTCGCGACCGCGCGCGCGGTGGCGAGCAGCGCGCGCTCCTGACCCTCGAGCAGAAAGCGCTCCATCTCGCCGACGTAGAGCCATCCTGCCCAGGGCAACGCCAGCAGGGCGAGCGAGACCAGCGCGAGCTTGACCCGCAAGGTAATGCGTATGCGCATTGCGGCCTCAGGCCTTCCAGCGGTAGCCCATGCCGTAGACCGTGTCGATTCGGTCGAACGCGGCATCGACGGCGAGGAACTTGTGTCGTATGCGCTTCACGTGCGAGGTAACCGTGGCGTCGTCGACGACCAGGTTCGCTTCCTGCATCAGCTGGTCGCGATTCTTGACGTGGCCCGGGAACTTGGCGAGCGCGTGCACCATCCAGAACTCCGTCAGCGTGAGCGCGACCGGTTGCCCCTGCCAGCTTACGCTGAAGCGCTTCAGGTCGAGCGCAAGCGCGCCGCGCTCGAAGCGCTCCTCGGTCGCGGGCGGCTCGCGCGCGAGATCGGCCCGGCGAAACAGCGCCGCGATGCGCGCCATGAGGTGCGGCAGGCTCACATCCTTGGTGAGATAGTCGTCGGCACCCAGACGCAGGCCGGCCACCACGTCGAAGTCGCTGTCGCGTGCGGTGAGGAAGATGATCGGCAGCGCAGCAGAGAGCGCGCGCAACTCGCGGCACAGCGCGAACCCTCCGTCCGCGTCCTGCCCAAGGCCGATGTCGATGATGGCGAGGTCGGGCAGGCGCGACTTCATCACGGCGAGCGCCTCGGCGCGGCCGCCGTAAGCGGCCACCTCGTAGCCGTAGCGGCCGAGCGCGGCGGCGTAGTTGGCGCGTATGGTGGGGTCGTCCTCGACGATGACGATGCGGCGCGACATGACATCGAATATAGCCGATCGCTGCGCGCTCTCCGCCCGCTGCCAGCGGATTGCCACAATTGTTCAGCGCTTCGCCCCTTGCGCGCCGCGCAACCACCCCGAAGGGGGCCTGTAATCGGCCTCCAGTACGCACCGACGATGGAGACGCCGTGAATAAACCCGAAAGAAGAACCCTGGCCGGACGAATCGCGCTCGATCTCATCGCATCGGTGGCGCTCGCAGCCGCGTTGGGCGTCGTGACCGCCATTGCGCTCGCCGGGCTGACCCTGTTGTTCGCGAGCGAGGCGCGGGCGGCCGAGGCGCCGGGCGAGGGCACGCTGCTCCTGCGCCCGCGTGCCGGCGGCGATGCGCTCGATGCGCCGTTGCAGTCGACTGCGGTGGCGTTCCAGGTCTCGGGCGTGGTGGTGCGTGCGCGCGTGGTGCAGACCTTCCGCAATCCGGGCGAGGGATGGTACGAAGGCGTATACGTGTTCCCCTTGCCCGAGAACTCGGCCGTCGACCGGCTGCGCCTGCGCGTCGGCGAGCGCACCCTGGAAGGGGAGATTCAGGAGCGCGCGGCGGCCCAGAAGACTTACGCGGCGGCGCGGGCGCAGGGTAGCCGCGCCGCGTTGCTCGACCAGGAACGGCCAAACATGTTCACCACCAGCGTGGCGAACATCGGCCCGCACGAAACTATCGTGGTCGAGCTTGAATATATCGAGACGCTACGCTATCGGGACGGTCGCTTTTCGCTGCGCTTTCCGATGGTGGTCGGTCCGCGCTATGTCCCGCACGGCGTGACAGACGCGGCGCGCATCACGCCCGTCGTGCTGCGTCCGCAGGAAGGGCGCATGCCCGTCAACCCGGTTTCGATCCGTGTCGAGCTGGACGCAGGCGTGCCCCTCGCGGAGGTTTCGAGCCCCTACCACCAAGTGGACATCAAGACGGTCGGCGAGGGGAAGCGCGAAATCGCGCTCGCCGAGGGCAGCACTGCTGCAAACCGCGATTTCGTGCTGCGCTGGGCTCCGCGCCCGGAAGCGGCGCCCCGGCTCGCCTGGTTTACGCAGACGCAAGGCGGGCGCGACTACGCGCTGCTGATGCTGATGCCACCGGCAGAGGCGCACGAGGCGCCGCTGCCGCGCGAGGTGATCTTTGTGCTGGACACCTCAGGCTCGATGGCCGGCGCGTCGATCCGGCAGGCGCGCGAGGCGCTCGCCTTGGCGCTGGAGCGCCTGACGCCGCAAGATCGCTTCAACGTCATCGAATTCAACTCGACCGCCAGGGCGCTGTTCCCCGAAGCGCGCGCGGCCACGCCCGCCCAGGTGCAGCGCGCGATCGGCTGGGTACGCGGCCTCGCGGCGCGCGGGGGCACCGAAATGGCCTCCGCCCTGAAGCTCGCATTGAACGGTGGAGATGCGGGTGCCGGAGTGAGGCAGGTGGTCTTCCTAACCGACGGCGCGGTGGGGAACGAAGAGGAGCTGTTTCGCCTGATCCAGGCGCGCCTGGGTGGCTCGCGCCTGTTTACCGTGGGAATCGGCTCGGCACCGAACAGCCACTTCATGCGCAAGGCGGCCGAACTCGGGCGCGGCACGTTCACCTATGTCGGCCGCGTCGACGAGGTCGGCGCGAGGATGTCCGAGCTCTTCGCCAAGCTCGAAGCGCCCGTGCTCAAGGGGATCACGCTGCAATGGCCCGAGGCCGCGCACGCCGAAGCCTGGCCCGCGCGCGTGCCCGACCTGTATGCCGGCGAGCCGCTCGTGGTGAGCGCCTCCCTCGAGCGCCTCGAAGGCGAGCTGCGCGTGAGCGGCGTGCGCGCGGGGCGGGTGTGGGAAGCGCGCGTGCCGCTCGCCGCCGGCGCGCAGGGCAGCGGCATCGATTCGCTCTGGGCGCGCGCGAAAGTGGCTTCGCTCATGGACTCGCTGCGCGAGGGCGCTGCGCCCGAGGCGGTGCGCGAACAGGTGATCGCGCTCGCCCGGGCGCACCGGCTGGTGACCCGCTACACGAGCTTCGTCGCCGTCGATCGAACGCCGGCGCGGCCCGCCGACGCCCCGCTCGCGCACGCCGATCTGCCGACCAATCTTCCGGAGGGCTGGCAGCACGACAAGGTGTTCGGCGAGCTGCCGCAGACCGCTACCGACAGCCGCTTCGCGCTGTTGAGCGGGATGCTTTTGCTCCTGCTCGCCTCGCTTTGGGTCGGCCGGCGCCGGAGGTCCGCGTGAAACGCGACCAGGAGCAGTACCTGGGCGTGGAATGCGCCTGGCCCGAATCGAATACAGCGCTTCGCAGCAAAGGCGTCGAGCGCTTGCGCCCCATCCTCGTCGCGCTCCTCGTCGCGACGGGCGGCTGGCAGGTCGCGCGCGGCGCCTGGATCCAGGCCAAGGCCTGGATCGCACAGGCGCTGGTGGCGCAGGCCTGGCAGCGCACGCTCGCGGGCGAAACGCACGCGAGGCCCTGGCCCTGGGCCGACACCTGGCCGGTTGCACGCCTGACGGTGCCGTCGCTCGGCGTCGAGCGGTACGTCCTCGAAGGCGCCGACGGCGCGGCGATGGCATTCGGCCTCGGGCATCTCTCAGGTTCCGCGCTGCCCGGGACGCCCGGCAACAGCGTGATCAGCGGGCACCGCGACACGCACTTCGCGTTCCTGCGCGAGCTCGCGCTCGGCGCGACGATAATCGTCCAAACGCCCGACGGCGCGCGCCGCGCATATGCGGTGCGCCGGTTGCGCGTACTCGACCGAAGCGACGGCTGGGTCGCCGCGCAGGAGGGTCCCTCCAGGCTGACGCTCGTGACTTGCTTTCCGTTCGAAGCGCTGCGCGCGGGTGGCGCCGAGCGCTACGTGGTGTGGGCCTACGCCATCGACGAACACAAGGACCGCGGCGGCGAGCGCGCGGATCGGACTAGCCACCTCCTCTAGCGCCGATCCCCGCTCGCGCGCTTCGGCGGCCGCTCAGGCGCCGTAGCTGCCGACGATCGTGACCGATGAGACGTTCTGGCTCGGGAAGCCGCCGAGGTTGTGCGTCATGCCGAGCACCGGTTCGGGTCGCTGGCGCTCGCCGGCGCGGCCTGAAAGCTGCAGGTACATCTCGTAGAGCATGCGCAGGCCCGAGGCGCCGATCGGATGACCGAAGCATTTCAGCCCGCCGTCAATCTGGCACGGGATCTTGCCCGAAGCGTCGTAGAAGCCGTCGAGCACGTCCTTGATCGCCTTGCCTTCCGCCGAAATGCCGAGATCCTCCATGGTCACCAGCTCGGTGACCGAGAAGCAGTCATGCACATCGAACATCGAGATGCGCTTTCTCGGGTCATCGATGCCGGCCTCCCGGTAAGCGCGCTTGGCGGCGACACGCGTGGTGGCGAAGTACGAGCCGTCCCACTCGCCGTACTGCACCTCCTGGCCGTTCGAGACCGCGAGCTGCAGCGCCTTCACCGCAACGAGGTCCTTCTTGCCCAGGCCGCGCGCGATGTCGGGCGTGGTGACGATCGCGCACGCCGAGCCGTCCGACACGCCGCAGCAATCGTACAGCCCGAGCGGATCGGCGATCATCGGCGCGTTAAGCACATCCTCCTCGGTGATGCGGTTCCTCAGGTGCGCCTTCGGGTTCTTCGCGCCGTTGTCATGGCTCTTCACCGAGATGTGCGCCATGGCGCGCTTCAGGTCCTTCGCGTCGACGCGGTGCTTGGCGCGATACGCGGCCGCAAGCTGGGCAAAGGAGCCGGGTGCCGAGATGTTGGCCCAGAAGAAGTTGTTGAGGCCGCCGCGGCCGCGCTGCGGCAAGCCGCCGTAGCCGGTGTCCTTGAGCTTCTCCACGCCGAGCGCGAGCGCGATGTCGACCGCGCCCGAGGCCACGGCGTACACCGCGCCACGAAACGCCTCCGTGCCAGTGGCGCAGTAGTTCTCGACGCGCGTCACCGGGATGTAGGGCAGGCGCAGCGTCATCGCGAGAGGCACGCCCGACTTGCCGACGTGCTGCTCCTCGATCGCGGTGCCGAACCACGCCGCCTCGATCTGATTGCGCCCGATGCCGGCGTCCCTGAGACCTTCCTCGAAGGCCTCGACCATCAGGTCCTCGGCGTTACGGTCCCAGCGCTCGCCGAACTTCGAGCAGCCCATGCCGAGGACCACCACCTTGTCGCGGATTCCGCTTGCCATGTCTGGCCTCCTACTGATTCTCCGCCGGTGCAGCCTTCCAGAAGTATCGCACGAAGCCGCGCGCGGCATCGTTCTCCTTGACGCGGAACATCATGCGCATCGGCATGCCGACTTCAACCTTGCCGTCGTCCACATCCGCGAAGTCGGCCATCATGCGCCCGCCGCCTTCGAACTGAATCATGCCGTAGTAGGCGGGCGGGTCGGGGCTGTAGGTGAGCATGTCAGCGGTGTACGACATCACCTTCGCGCACACCTCCGAGAATGGGTGCGCGTCCTGCGAATCGAGGGCGTTGCATTTCGGATTGACGCAATAGCGGCCGCGCGGGAACTGCAGCGTGCCGCAGTTGCGGCAGCGCCCGCCAACCAGCCCGGTCACCATGTCGCGGTTGCGGTACAGCGTCGAGAGCGGCGTGCCGTGGTCGACCTCGGCGCGCATGCCGCGATCGAGCACGATGTGATCGTTGAAGGCGAGGAAGCGCTCGTAATTCGTCTCCTCCTTGCGCCGCCCGAGTGCGCCCTTCACGCCGCGGCGCGCCGGCAACCGGCGTACGGCATCGGTAACCTCGAACAGCAGCGCATCGCAGCCCTGGCCGAACGCGGCCACCAGGATGTGATCGCCCGGTTTCGACTCCTCCAACGCATGCGCGAGCATGAGCAGCGGATGCGCTGCACCGGTGTCGCCGCACACCGCCGCGAGGCTGTCGCGCAGCGCACTCTCGGCGATTCCGGCGCGCTTGGCGACGCCCGCGGCGACGCGCGGCAGCGTGCACGGCAGGCAGAAGTGGGTCACGGACTCGGCGGAGGCGCCGCTGGCCCTGAAAAGCGCGGCGAGCGCCGCGGGCACGATCTTCATGTAGCCCTCGTCGCGGATCCAGCGCTCTTCCCACGCGTAATCGTGGGCGCGGTCGCGGCCGCGGTACTGGTGCACGAAGTCCACGGTCTCGCTGTGCGCCGCGACGAGCCGCGCGGCCGGCGCGCCGCGCCCGACGAGCAGCGCCGCCGCACCGTCGCCGTAATGCATTTCTTGCAGACTCGCCGCCTTGGCGAGACGGTGCTCGCCCGCCGTCACGAGCACGTTCTCACCCGTAGCGAGCGCGGTCATGAGCGCCGAGCTGCCGGCGCGCTGGCTTCCGGTGACGTCGAGTGCGCGCAAGGCGGGGCCCAGGTGCAGCGCAGTCGCCACGATCCCGGCGTTCTGCCTGTCGTCGTAGGGATGTGTCGTCGAAGCGAGCATCAGCTGGGTCGGGGCAATCCCCGATAGGCCGGCGAGACAGTCGCGCGCCGCCTCAACCGCCATGGTGACTGTGTCCTCGTCCCAGTTGGCCATCGCGCGCTCGCCCTTCGCGAGCGCTCGCAGCGCCGGATTGAACCAGGTGTTCGCCGCGGCGATCGTCTTGCGTTGCAGCCGGCGCCGGGGAATGTAGGCACCGTAGGAGAGGATTCCAAAATCGTTCGTCATGGTGTCCAGGATTATGCAACACTCGCGATGCCAAGCCATGGACGCAGACCGGCTCCATCCTTGCCATCACGCCGAACGCACGCCAGACAAGCCTGCGTACGTCATGGCCCGCTCCGGCGAGACGGTCACCTACCGCCAGCTCGAGGAGCGCTCCAACCAGGGTGCGCAGCTGTTTAGGGCCTGCGGCCTGGCGCGGGGCGATCACATTGCGCTCATGCTGGATAACAATGCGCGCTTCTTCGAGATCTGTTTCGCCGCGCAGCGTTCGGGCCTTCTCTTCACCGCGATGAGTACACGGCTCGCGCTGCAGGAAGCCGAGTACGTCCTGCGCGATTGCGGCGCCAGGGCGTTCATTGTCTCGGCCGGCCTCGCCGAAGCTGCGGCGGGGCTCGCCGAGCGAGTGCCGCAGGTCGCACTGCGCTTTTCGGCGGGCGGGACACTGCCCGGCTACCGGCGCTGGGAGGAGGCGACGGGCATGCAGGCGTGCGCTCGCATCGGGGACGAGAGCGCGGGGCGCGACATGCTCTACTCTTCGGGCACGACGGGCCGCCCCAAAGGCATCAAGACCGAGCTTCTCGACGAGGCGATCGATGCCCCAACGCCGCTGCTCGCGCTCGCCAGGAAGCTGTACGGCCTGGGCCCGGACTCGGTCTACCTCTCGCCCGCGCCTCTCTATCACGCGGCGCCGCTGCGCTTCAACATGACGGTCATGCGTTGTGGAGGAACCTCGGTATTGATGGAGCACTTCGATGCCGAGGCAGCGCTGGCGCTCATCGAGCGGCATCGCGTCACGCACAGCCAATGGGTGCCGACCATGTTCGTGCGCATGCTGAAGCTTCCGCGCGACGTGCGCGCACGCTACGTCTTGAGCTCACTCAGAGTCGCGATCCACGCCGCGGCGCCCTGTCCCGTCCCGGTGAAGGAGGAGATGATCCGCTGGTGGGGCCCGGTAGTGTACGAGTATTACGCGGGCACCGAGGGCAACGGCTACGCTGCCTGCAATTCGCAGGAATGGCTCGCGCACAAGGGCACGGTAGGCCGCGCGCTGCTCGGCGAAGTGCGCATCCTCGACGACGAGGGCAGGCTGCTACCGAAGGGCGAGACCGGGACTATCTATTTCGCGAACGGCCCCGCATTCGAATACCACAACGATTCCGGGAAGACCGCCGCCTCGCGCAGCCGGGAGGGCTGGTCGACGCTCGGCGACGTCGGCCACCTGGACGCCGAGGGCTACCTCTACCTCACGGACCGCAAGGACTACATGATCATCAGCGGCGGGGTGAACGTCTACCCGCAGGAGGTCGAGAACCTGCTCGTCACGCATCCGAAGGTTGCCGACGTCGCCGTGCTCGGTGTGCCGAACGACGATTTGGGCGAGGAAGTGAAGGCGGTGGTGCAGCCGACCGACTGGCGCGAGGCCGGTCCCGCGCTAGCGGCAGAGCTGATGGCCTACTGCCGCGACAACCTCTCGCATATCAAGTGCCCGCGCTCGGTCGATTTCGAGCGTGAGCTGCCGCGTCACCCCACCGGAAAACTGTACAAGCGCCTGCTGCGCGAGCGCTACCGCGGCGGCGCTGCCCGCGCCGGTGCCTGAGCGTCACTTCCTGCGCAGCTTGCGGATCGCCGCGAGCTGCGCCGCGAGCATCGAGAGCTCCGCTTCGACGGTCGCGACTTCCTCCTTGTCCTTCGCTTTCGCGCGCGCTTCGGCAGCTCGCTTCTGCGCTTCGAGCGCCTTCGCCTCGTCCAGGTCGTGGCCGCGTATCGCGGTATCGGCAAGCACCGTCACGACCTGAGGCTGGATCTCGAGGATGCCTCCGGCAACGAAGATCAGCTGCTCCTCCCCGCCGCCCGCCGGAGTGATGCGCACCGTGCCGGGACGGATGCGCGTGATGAGCGGCGTGTGGCGCGGGTATACGCCGAGCTCGCCGACCTCGCCGGGCAGCACGACGAACTCCGCCTCGCCCGAGAAGATGGACTCTTCCGCGCTGACCACGTCGACGTGCATGGTGGCTGCCATGGGCTGCGCCTTTTATTGGAGGGTCTTCGCCTTCTCGAACGCCTCCTCGATCTGGCCGACCATGTAGAAGGCCTGCTCGGGAAGGCTGTCGCACTCGCCGTTGACGATCATCTGGAAGCCCTTGATCGTCTCTTTGAGCGGCACGTACTTGCCGGGAGTGCCCGTAAAGTTCTGCGCCACGGTGAACGGCTGCGAGAGGAAGCGCTGGATCTTGCGCGCGCGCGCTACCGCCAGCTTGTCCTCGGGCGAGAGCTCGTCCATGCCCAGGATCGCGATGATGTCGCGCAATTCCTTGTAGCGCTGCAGGGTCGCCTGCACGGCGCGCGTCGTGCTGTAGTGCTCCTCGCCGATCGTGTTCGGGTCGACCTGGCGCGAGGTCGAATCGAGCGGATCGACCGCCGGGTAGATGCCCAGCGAGGCGATGTCGCGCGACAGCACCACCGTCGCGTCCAGGTGGCCGAAGGTGGTCGCGGGCGACGGATCGGTCAGGTCGTCCGCGGGCACGTAGACGGCCTGGATCGAGGTGATCGAGCCGACCTTGGTCGAGGTGATGCGCTCCTGCAGACGGCCCATCTCTTCGGCGAGCGTCGGCTGGTAGCCGACCGCGGACGGCATGCGGCCAAGCAGCGCGCTCACTTCGGTGCCCGCGAGCGTGAAGCGGTAGATGTTGTCGATGAACAGCAGGATATCGCGCCCTTCGTCGCGGAACGATTCCGCCATCGTCAGCCCGGTCAGTCCCACGCGCAGCCGGTTGCCCGGCGGCTCATTCATCTGGCCGAACACCATCGATACCTTGGACTCCTGGAGATTGTCGGGCTTGATCACCTCGGCCTCGATCATCTCGTGGTAGAAGTCGTTGCCTTCGCGCGTGCGCTCGCCCACACCGGCGAACACCGACTGGCCGCCGTGCTTGGTGGCGATGTTGTTGATGAGCTCAAGCATCGTCACGGTCTTGCCCACGCCCGCGCCACCGAACAGGCCGATCTTGCCGCCCTTCGCGAATGGGCAGATGAGGTCGATCACTTTGATGCCGGTCTCTAGCAGCTCGACCGAAGGCGAGAGCTCGTCGAACTTGGGCGCAGCCTGGTGGATCGAACGGCGCTCCTGCGTCTGGATCGGGCCGCCTTCGTCGATCGGGCGGCCGAGCACGTCCATGATGCGGCCGAGTGTGCCCTTGCCGACCGGCACCGAGATCGGCGCGCCGGTGTTGTTGACCTTCATGCCGCGGCGCAAGCCATCGGCAGAGCCCATGGCGATGCAGCGCACGACGCCGTCGCCGATCTGCTGCTCGACCTCGAAGGTCAGCCCCTTCTCGGCGAGCCCCTTCTCGCCGGTCTCGGCGAGAACCAGCGCGTCGTAGACTTTGGGCATCGCCTCGCGCGGGAATTCGATGTCGGTGACCGCGCCGATGCACTGTACGATGGTGCCTTGTGCTTGTGCCATGAGGTTTTCCTAGACCAATATGCGTTACACGGCGGCCGCGCCGCCGACGATTTCCGAAAGTTCCTTGGTGATTCCGGCCTGCCGGTTCTTGTTGTAGATGAGCGTCAGCTCGTCGATCAGCGTATCGGCGTTGTCCGACGCGGCCTTCATCGCCACCATACGCGCCGACTGCTCCGAGGCCATGTTTTCCGCCAGCGCCTGCACGATGATCCACTCGATATAGCGCGTCAGCACCTGGTCGAGGACGCTCTGCGCCTCCGGCTCGTACAGGTAGTCCCAGGCTCCTTCGGGAGCGCCCATGCGTTCGCCGCCGAGCGGCAGGAGCTGCTCCATGACGGGTTCCTGCTTCATAGTGTTGATGAAGCGCGTGTACGCGATCATGACCCGGTCGAAGCGGTTCTCGACATAGCCTTCGAGCATCACCCGCACGGCGCCGATCAGCTTGTCGAGCTGCGGACGATCGCCGAGCTGCACCACCTGCGAGACGACGTTGGCGCCCAGGCGCTGCATGAAGCCCAGCCCCTTGTTCCCGAGGCAGCAGACCTCGACCTGCTCGCCCTGCGCCTGCCATTGCTTGTAGCTGTTCAGCGCCATGCGCTGGACATTGGTGTTCAGACCCCCGCACAGCCCCTTGTCCGTGGTGATCAGGATCAGCCCGACGCCCTTCGCCGTATCGCGCTCGACCACGAACGGGTGGCGGTATTCAGGGTTGGCATGGCTGATGTGCGCCGCCACGTTGCGGATCTTCTCGCCGTAGGGACGAGTCGCGCGCATGCGCTCCTGCGCCTTGCGCATCTTCGACGCGGCGACCATCTCCATCGCCTTGGTGATCTTGCGAGTGCTTTGCACACTCTTGATCTTGTTGCGGATCTCTTTGGTGCCCGGCATGGCGCCTGCTCCAGCTCAGATCGAGCCGCCCTCGCTCTTCTTCCAGTCCTCGATCGCGGCCTTGAGCGCCTTCTCGTCGTCGCCGGCGAGGTCTTTCTTATCCTCCATCTTGCGTACGAGATCGGCGTACTTGCTCTTTAGGTAGTCGCGCATCGACCTCTCGGCCGCCAGCGCCTTCTTCACGTCGACGTCGTCGAAATACGCGTTGTTGACGGCGAACAAGGTCAGCGCCATTTCCCAGACCTGCAGCGGCGCATATTGCGGCTGCTTCATCAGCTCGGTGACCATGCGTCCGCGCTCGAGCTGCTTGCGCGTGGCCTCGTCGAGGTCGGAGGCGAACTGAGCGAATGCCGCGAGCTCGCGATACTGCGCGAGCGCGAGGCGCACGCCGCCGCCCGTATCGCGCCGCTTCATGACCTTGGTCTGGGCGGCGCCGCCCACGCGCGAGACCGAGATTCCGGCGTTGATCGCGGGACGGATGCCCGCGTTGAACAGGTCGGTTTCGAGGAAGATCTGACCGTCGGTGATCGAGATCACGTTGGTCGGGACAAACGCGGTCACATCGCCCGCCTGGGTCTCGATGATCGGCAATGCGGTAAGAGAGCCCGTCTTGCCCTTGACCTTGCCCTGGGTGAAGCGCTCGACATATTCCTCGTTGACGCGAGCCGCGCGTTCGAGCAGCCGGCTGTGCAGATAGAAGACGTCGCCGGGATAGGCTTCGCGCCCGGGCGGGCGCCGCAGCAGTAGCGACACCTGGCGATACGCCCAGGCCTGCTTGGTCAGGTCGTCGTAGATGATGAGCGCATCCTGGCCGCGGTCGCGGAAGTACTCGCCCATCGTGCAGCCAGAGTACGGCGCGATGTACTGCATGGCGGCCGATTCGGAGGCCGACGCCGCCACCACGATGGTGTACTCCATCGCGCCGTGCTCCTCGAGCTTGCGCACCACGTTGGCGATCGTCGAGGCCTTCTGGCCAATCGCGACGTACACGCAAATCAGGTCCTTGCCCTTCTGGTTGATGATCGTGTCGACCGCCACCGCAGTTTTGCCGGTCTGGCGGTCGCCGATGATCAGCTCGCGTTGGCCGCGCCCGACCGGCACCATCGAATCGATCGCCTTGAGGCCGGTCTGCACCGGCTGCGACACGGATTTGCGCCAGATAACGCCCGGCGCGACCTTCTCGATGACATCGGTATCCTTTGCGTTGATGGGGCCCTTGCCGTCGATCGGCTGACCGAGCGAATTCACCACCCTGCCGAGCAGTTCCGGTCCGACCGGAACCGAGAGAATGTTCCCGGTGCACTTGACCGCGTCGCCTTCCGTAATGTGCTCATACTCCCCGAGAATCACCGCGCCGACGGAGTCGCGCTCGAGATTCAGCGCCAGGCCGAAGGTGTTCTTCGGAAACTCGAGCATTTCCCCCTGCATGACATCGGACAGGCCGTGGATCCGGCAGATGCCGTCGGTCACCGATACCACCGTGCCCTGCGTGCGCATTTCCGCGCCGGCGTCTAGATTCTGAATACGGCTCTTGATCAGTTCCGATATTTCGGACGGATTGAGTTGCATGAGGATTCCTTGCGTTTAAGCCTTCAGTGCATTCTCCAGCGCGTGCAGCTGCCCACGCACTGATGCGTCTATCACCTTGTCGCCGATGACGACGCGCACGCCGCCGATCAGCTCCTTGTCAACGGCCACGCTGCTGCGCACCTTGCGGCCGGTGTGCTTTTCGAGCAGCGCAGTGAGCTCGGAGCGCTGCGCGGGGTCGAGCTCGAACGCGGAAACGATCTGCGCCTCGACGACGCCTTCACGCTCATTCTTCAGCGTTTCGAACTGCTCCCGGATCTCGGACAGCAGCTCCAGGCGCTGGTTGTCCGCCAAGACACGAACTAGGTTCTCGGCTTCGCCGCTCAGCTTGCCGGCCAGGATCGAGATGAATAGCCCGGCGACTTTCGGTGTGGGCACGTTTGGGTCCGCGATCGCCGCCTGGACGCGATCGTTCGCAGCCACCTGGGCCAGAGCCGCCAGCATTTCCGACCACTCGTGCAGCTTGCCCGAGCCGTCGGCGAGGCGAAACACCGCTTCCGCGTAAGGACGTGCGACGGTGCTGCGCTCAGCCATGGCTCAGAGCTGGGCCTTGATCGAGTCGAGCAGCTGCGCGTGCGCCTTGGCATCGACCTCGCGGCGCAGGATCTTCTCGGCCCCCACGACCGCGAGCGACGCGACTTGGTCGCGCAGCTGTTCGCGGGCGCGCGCGACCTGCTGCTGGATGTCTGCCTTCGCAGCGGCCTTTTCGCGCTCGCCCTCTCCGCGCGCCGTCAACTTGGCGTCCTCGATAAGCTGGGTCGCGCGCTTTTCGGCCTGAGCGACGATCTCCGTCGCGCGCCCACGCGCCTCCGCGACCACTTGCGCCGCTTCACGCGTCGAGAGCTCGAGCGACTTCCTGCCCTCTTCGCCGGCGGCAAGGCCGTCAGCGATCTGCTTTTGGCGATTCTCGATAGCGCGCAGCAGCGGTGGCCAGACAAATTTGACGGTAAACCAGATGAACAGCGCGAAGGCGGCCGCCTGCGTAAACAGCGTCAGATTGAAGTTCATGCCTGCCCCCTACTTCCGGGTGACGAACGACTTGGCTACTTGATGACTGCGAGCAAGGGGTTGCCGAATGCAAACAGCATCGCAAGACCGACCCCGATGATGAACGAAGCGTCGATCAGGCCGAGCAGCAGGAACACTTTCGCCTGCAAGGACGCGGTCAGCTCGGGCTGGCGCGCCGCGGCCTCCAGAAAACGGCTGCACATGATGCCGATGCCGATGCAAGCGCCGGCAGCGCCAAGGCCGATCATGAGCCCGATGCCGATCCCGGTGTAGGCCTGGATCATCGCGAGCATTTGAAGCTTTTCCATTTTGATTTCCTTTGCAGAGCGAAAAGAGGTGTAGGTGAAGCTCAGTGATGCTCGTGCGCCATCGAAATGTAGGCGACGGTGAGCATCATGAAGATGAACGCCTGGATGACGACGATCAGCAGGTGGAAGATAGCCCAGCCCAAACCGAGGACGGTGCCGGCCACCGTGCCGGTCAGCCCGGTGGAGCCCCACACCCAGAGCAGGATGAAGATGATCTCGCCAGCGAACATGTTGCCGAACAGCCGTAGCGAGTGCGAGAGGGGCTTGGACACGTATTCGACGATGTTAAACGCGAGATTCGGCAACCAAAGCAGCGGATTGGCACCAAAAGGCGAGCACACCAGCTCATGAATCCACCCGCCCAAGCCTTTGGACTTGATCGCGAAGTAGATCATCAGCACCCAGACTGAGAGCGCTAGGGCGAAGGTCGTATTTACGTCGGCGGTGGGAACGGGGCGCCACTCAGGAGCACCGAGAGCAGCCATGCCGCGGGTCACGAAATCGACGGGCAGCCAGTCCATGGCGTTCATGAGAAACACCCACACGAACACTGTAAACGCCGTGGGGGCGACGAACTTGTTGCGATCGCCGTGCGTGAAGATGCCCTTGACCTGGTCGTCGAGTACGCTAAAGGCGACTTCCACGAAAGCCTGGCGCTTGTTGGGCACGCCGGAAGTCGCACCGCGCGCGATCCACCAGAAGAACCCAACGCCGATCACTCCGAGAATCATGGAGGTGACCAAGGTGTCGACGTGCACCACCCAGAAGCTACCCTTTCCGACCGACTCGGCAAGGAAAGTCAAATGGTGGCCGATGTATTCGGTGGGTGTGAGCTCGGCGCCGGCGGACATGACTTAACGGTGTTCCACTTTCAAGTCGGTGCGACCTAACGGTCGCGCACTACCACTGCCATGGAGAAGATCAGGGCCGTCACGATGAACGTCCCGAGAAAGGCGAGCGTTACGACACTCTTGTACGCCGCCAGCACGAGCCACAGGAGGATGACGATGAGGCCGATCTTGATGCCTTCGGCGCGCAGCGCCCCGATCAGGACCCCTCCTGCAGACCCGGTCTTCCCCAACGATGCAACGATTCCGGAGACAAGCCCAGCGCATACGCTGACGAGGCCGCCGAGGGCGGCCGACAACGCGCCGTGCGTGCCCGCCGCGACCGCAGCGACCAGAGTCAGCGCTGCGGTGACCACCAATTGCCAGCGCAGAACCGTACGGATCGGCTTGCCCAGGCTGCGAAGCATCGCTTTCAATCCCCCGCGCCCAGCAAAGCGCGCGGAGTATAGCGTCCAAGGTGTTGCATGGTCAACGTGTTGCGACGCACCAACCGCGGTGCGTAGCGCCTCAGCGCAGCTTGCGCAACAGCTGGTCCAGGTGGTCCAGTCCCGAGTAGTGCACGATCAGCTTGCCGGACCCCTTTCTACCCGGGCGTATCTCGACCGTCGTACCGAGCTGTTCCGAGATCTCTTCCTCGAGCCGTGCCATATCGCGGTCCGGCTTGCGCCGCTGCCGGGTGGTCTTTCCGCGCAGCATCCTGGCCACCAGCGCCTCGGCCTCGCGCACCGAAAGACCGCGCGCCGCCACACGCTTGGCGGCCTCTACCTGGCGCGCGCCCTCGAGCGCGAGAATCGCGCGCGCATGACCCATGTCCAGCACACCCTCCATGACCATCGCCTGAACCGGCTTGGTGAGCTTGAGCAGGCGCAACAGATTTGTCGTGGCGCTGCGTGAACGTCCAACGGCATCAGCCGCCTGCTCGTGGGACATCTTGAACTCGTCGATGAGCCGCTGCAGCCCCGATGCTTCCTCCATGGGGTTCAGGTTTTCGCGCTGGATGTTCTCAATCAGTGCCATCGCGAGTGCGGCCTCGTCCGGGACATCGCGCACAAGCGCCGGGACCTCGTCAAGCCCGGCCATCTGCGCAGCGCGCCAGCGGCGCTCGCCGGCAATCAGCTCATAGCGGTCGCGCTCGACCGGCCGCACCAGCAAAGGCTGCATCAGGCCCTGAGATTTGATGGACGAAGCCAATTCGGCAAGAGCCTCCTGGTCCATTTTCGTGCGCGGCTGGTATTTCCCGGGCCGAATGCGGCCGACCGGCAGGGTTGTGAGCGCCTCGCGTGGCGGTTCGTCCCCGCCAAGCAGCGCATCGAGTCCTCGTCCAAGTCCCTTTTGCTTGATCATGGCTGTTCCATTCGCACTATGCGGCAGCGGGCAATGCGCCCTTGCTACGCGCCAGGATTTCCTCTGCCAGCGCGATGTAGGCTTGGGCGCCTTTCGAGGTCTTGTCCCAAACGACCGCCGGCGCGCCGTAGCTCGGCGCTTCGGCGAGTCGCACATTGCGCGGCACCAGCGTCTGATAGACCTTGTCCCCGAAGTGCGACTCCAGTTGCTGCGATACTTCCAGAGAGAGCGTATTGCGTGGGTCGTACATGGTGCGCAGCAAACCCGCAATCTCGAGTCTTGGGTTGAGATGGGCGCGCACCCGCTTTATGGTACCGACCAGGTCGGACAGTCCCTCCAGGGCGTAGTACTCGCACTGCATCGGGATCAGCACGGCGTCCGCGGCAACCAATCCGTTGATGGTCAGCAGGGACAGTGAAGGCGGGCAGTCGATCAGGATGTAATCGTAGTCCGCGCTCGCGCTGGCGAGTGCCTCCTTGAGGCGCGACTCGCGCCGTTCGATGCCGACCAGCTCGACCTCGGCACCTGCGAGCTCGCGGTTCGCGGGCAGCAGGTCGTAGCCGCCGCTTTCCGAGCGCAGACGAACGGTGGCGAGTTCGCTCAAGCCGAGCAACAGGTGATAGACGGTGTGCACGGCATTGCGCTTGTCGATGCCGCTGCCCATGGTGGCATTTCCTTGCGGATCCAGATCGACGAGCAGGACTCGCTGTCCGGCCTGCGTGAGACCCGCTGCCAGGTTGACAGTGGTGGTCGTCTTGCCGACACCACCCTTTTGATTCGCTACCGCGAACACGCGCGCCACGCTCATGGGCTCGCGCGGCACATCACGAGATGACGCTCCGCATCGAGCAGCGGAACCTGCAGGCGAACCACCTCGCCACAGCCGGCACTGGCGGGCACGCGCGCTAGCTCCTCGTGCGGATAGACGCCCTTCATCGCAACCAGCGCGCCGCCGGGCGCGACCAGATGCCTGCATGCCGCGACGAAGTCGGCGAGTTCGGCGAAGCCGCGCGAAATCACCACGGCGAAGAGTCGCGCGGGGCGCCAATGCTCTACGCGCCCGGTTTGCACTGTCACGTTCTGCAAGGCGAGCTCGATCGCAGCCTGCCGCAGGAAGGCGGCCTTCTTCTGGTTGCTGTCATTCAGAGCGACTGGCCATGCTGGACACGCGATCGCGAGCGGAATTCCCGGCATGCCCCCGCCGGAGCCAACATCCGCGAGCGCGGCGCCGGTACCGCCCATCGGCAGGTGTGGCACGACCGCCAGCGAGTCCAGCAGATGATGAGAGACCATTTTCAGCGGGTCACGGATCGCCGTCAGGTTGTATGTGCGGTTCCATTTTTCGAGCAAGCCGAGGAATGCGACCAGCTTGGCGCGCGCGCCGACCGGAAGCGCCAACGGCAATAGCGCGAGTCCGCGGTCCAGCACACCCTCAGGCGTCATGCGCTCTTCTTTTGCGGTTGGCGCCCAAGACCCCGCTTCAAGTGAACCAGCAACAACGAAATTGCTGCAGGTGTGATCCCCGAGATGCGCGCCGCCTGCCCGATGGTCTCAGGCCGATGCCGCGCGAGATTCTGGCTCGCTTCAGCCGATAGGCCGCGTACCGCGGCGTAATCGATATCCTCGGGAAGGCGCAGCGCCTCGTAGGCTTCGGTGCGCGCCACCTCCTCGCGCTGACGTGCGATATAGCCTTGGTATTTCGCCTGAATCTCCACCTGCTCGGCGACCACGGGGTCAGCGCAGGCCTCGCCAGCAGCTGGAAGACTCATGAGCGCACCGTAAGAGATTCCTGGCCGCCTTAGCAATTCCATAAGTGAGTACTCGCACTCAAGCTCCTGGCCGCATACTCGCTGGGCTTCCGCGCGAGTGACGTTACGTGGGCCAAGTCGGGTGACGGCGAGGCGTTGTTGCTCCCGCGCGATCGCGTCGCGCTTGCGGTTGAACCGGTCCCAGCGCACGTCATCCACTACGCCCAGCCTCCGCCCGACATCGGTCAAGCGCAGGTCGGCGTTGTCCTCACGCAGCATCAACCGGTACTCGGCGCGGCTGGTGAACATGCGATAGGGCTCCGAGACGCCACGCGTGACAAGGTCATCGACAAGCACGCCGAGGTAGGCCTCGTCACGGCGCGGACACCAAGCGTCCTGGTCCTTGACTTGTAGCGCCGCGTTGATCCCGGCTAGCAGCCCCTGCGCAGCCGCTTCTTCGTACCCAGTCGTGCCGTTGATTTGACCCGCGAGAAACAGACCCGCGATAGTCTTTGTTTCCAGCGAAGACTTGAGATTTCGTGGATCGAAGTAGTCGTACTCGATCGCGTAGCCGGGGCGCAGGATGTGTGCGGCCTCGAGCCCGCGAATCGAGCGCACGAGCGCAAGCTGAACGTCGAACGGCAAGCTCGTCGAAATCCCGTTGGGATAGATTTCGCTCGTCGAGAGCCCCTCGGGCTCCAGGAAAATCTGGTGACCGGTCTTCGACGCAAATCGGTGGACTTTGTCTTCGATTGAGGGGCAATAGCGGGGACCGACGCCCCTGATCACGCCGGTGAACATCGGCGAGCGATCGAGTCCCGCGCGGATGATGTCGTGCGTTCGTGGGTTCGTGTGCGTAATCCAGCAGGAGCGCTGCTCGGGATGCATGCTGCGCGCCCCCAAAAACGAGAACACCGGCTCCGGAGAGTCGCCTGGCTGCTCCTCCATGACGGAGAAATCGATGGTGCGTCCGTCAAGACGCGGGGGGGTGCCGGTCTTCAAGCGTCCGACCGGCAGCCGCATCTCGCGCAGCCTCGCTGCAAGCGTAATGGAGGCCGGGTCTCCGGCGCGACCCGCTTGGTGGCTTTGTAAGCCAACATGCACCAGTCCCGCGAGAAAGGTTCCGGTCGTCAGTACAACAGCGCGCCCGCGAATGCAGACGCCAAGCTGCCCCACCACCCCGGCGGCGCGCTCACCCTCCAGGATGATGTCATCGACCGCCTGCTGAAACAGGGTCAGGTTCGGCTGATTCTCGAGTCGCTTGCGGATAGCGCCTCGGTAGAGCACGCGATCGGCCTGCGCCCGGGTCGCGCGCACCGCTGGCCCCTTGGATGAATTGAGGGTCCGGAACTGGATTCCCGCTTCGTCGGTCGCGAGCGCCATCGCGCCCCCGAGAGCATCGATTTCCCGCACCAGATGGCCCTTGCCAATGCCCCCGATAGAGGGATTGCACGACATCTGGCCGAGCGTTTCGATGCTGTGCGTGAGCAACAGGGTACGGCAGCCCATGCGCGCAGCCGCAAGAGCCGCTTCCGTACCCGCGTGTCCCCCACCCACCACGATGACGTCAAACTCGGTCGGAAACTGCATCTTTCAAAGGCTTCTGCGAATCTGTACGCGGGGATTCTGCGGGAGCGGAATGATACGTGAATGGGCCATACGAGACTAGCCGCGAATCTCCTGTTCCACGTGAAACCTCGAGTGCCGGTGTGTTTCACGTGGAACATGACACAGGCGCGCTCATAGCGTGTGCCAGAATCCGGCGCCCATGATCTCCCTTTCCCGCTATTCCAAGCTCCTTGCCCTGCCCTATATGAGGGCAACCATAGCCGCCTCCATCATGGGGCGGCTGCCGGTCGGCATCACCAGCCTCGCAATCCTGCTCCTCACCCAGGAGCAAACCGGGTCGTTTGGCCGTGCTGGCGCGACGACCGCCGGTTACTACGCAGGCCTGGCGAGCGTTGCGCCGTTCATCGGGAGGCTGATCGATCGGCGTGGCCCACGCGCCATCCTGCGTACCTGCGGGACTGTGTATCCAACCGCGTTGGCGGGACTCGCTGCAGCAATCGTCGTCGGATTCCCGGTTTGGCTCGTCCTGCCGCTGGCCGCTGTCGCCGGCGCTACCTTCCCGCCGATCACGGTGTGCATGCGGACCTTTCTCAGGCGGCAATTGGGCGACGATGTGGCCCTGGCGACGGCGTACTCGCTCGAATCAGTTCTGATCGAATCACTGTTCATCGCTGGACCCATGCTCGTCGGGCTATTCGTAGCACTCGGGTCCGCCGTCTGGGCAGTCGTCTTCGCCGCAATGAGCGCCGCCGGGGGTTGCTTACTATTCATGCGCGCGCCGCCGCTTCTCGATTGGCGCATCGAAGCGCGGCGGACCACGAGCATGTTCGGGCCGCTGAGCGACCGATACTTCCTGCGCCTCCTTGGTGTAGTCCTGTGCTACTCGATGGCTTTCGGGCTGGTGGAGATCGGTACTACAGCGTTTGCATCCGAAGCCGGCACGGCCGCGCTCGCAGGACTGCTGTTCGGCTTGATGAGCGTCGGCAGCGTCCTCGGCGGCCTCGCTTATGGTAGCCGGAATTGGCACAAACCTTTGCAGCATCAATTCGCGATCGTGCTGGCGGTGATGGGGCTGGGATTCACGCCACTCGCCGCAATCACTGCCCCGTCGCTATTCGCTCTCTTCGCGGTCATCGCCGGCATCGTCATGGCGCCGGCGCTCACCATCCAATCGATGCTAATTGCGAGGTCCGCGCTTCCGGAGCACTCGACCGAAGCATTTACGTGGTCTGCCACAGCCCTGCTCGTGGGTATCGGGCTCGGCGTGGCCGCAGGCGGCGCGCTCTTGGAGAGTGGCACCTCGCGACTTGTGCTCGGCGCTGCGGCCGCTGCAGCGCTTACCGGCGGACTAGGCGCCGCATTCGGATTGAAAAACTTTAAGCAGTAGATTCAGTGCGTTAGAAACAATCAGGCGGCGCGCCCCGCTATGCGGCCAAGCGCGCGTGGAGTGCCGTTCTGCCACGCTCAAGGTCGCCTGGCAAATGCGCGCCGAGCTTACCCAGCAAGTCGTCGTGGGAGGAGAGTTCCTCCCGCCACGCCCCTTGCTCAATTCGCGACAGCTCTCGATATTGCTCTTTGGAAAATCTCTCCAAGCCAGTCCAAAGCAGATCCTCGTAGCGCGGCATCACGCCGAGCGGTGTCTGGATCCCTTGAGCACGGCCGTGGCAGCGGTCGACGATCCAGCTCAGTACTCTCATGTTCTCGGCAAATCCCGGCCAGATGAATTTCCCATCCGAGCCGCGACGGAACCAATTAACACGGAAGATCAGCGGCGGATGATGCGCCGTCTTGCCCATTTTGAGCCAGTGTGCGAAGTAATCGCCGATGTTGTATCCGCAGAAGGCGAGCATGGCCATCGGATCGCGTCGCACCACGCCCACCTTCCCGGTGATCGCGGCGGTGGTCTCGGATCCCAGCGTGGCCGCCATGTATACCCCGTCTTCCCAACTCGCCGCTTCGACCACCAATGGCACGGTGGTGGATCTCCGGCCGCCGAATATGAACGCCGAGATCGGCACTCCACCGGGGTCCTCCCATTTGGCGTCCATTGAGGGGCACTGCGATGCCGCCACCGTAAAGCGCGCGTTCGCATGCGCTGCAACACGCCCACAACCCGGCGTCCATTCGTGGCCCTGCCAGTCGATCAGGCGCGCGGGTGGCTGGTCGCTCATGCCCTCCCACCACACATCGCCTTCGGGCGTAAGTGCGACGTTAGTGAAGATGACATTCGACTCCAGCATCTTCATGGCATTGGGGTTCGTCGCGTGCGAGGTACCCGGTGCGACGCCAAAGAAGCCCGCCTCCGGATTGATCGCGTAGAAACGCCCGTCGTGACCTGGCTTGATCCAAGCGATGTCTTCGCCAATGGTGGTCACCTTCCATCCCTTGAACGCCGGCGGCGGGATGAGCATCGCGAGATTGGTCTTACCGCAGGCGCTGGGGAACGCCGCTGTGATATAGGACTTCTCACCGGTGGGAGACTCCACACCCAAAATCAACATATGCTCGGCCAGCCATCCTTCGTCTCGCGCCATCACCGAGGCGATGCGCAGTGCCAGGCATTTCTTTCCCAGTAGCGCGTTTCCGCCGTAGCCGGACCCGTAGGACCAGATCTCGCGCGACTCAGGGAAGTGCACGATCCACTTGTCCTTCTCATTGCATGGCCAGGGAGCGTCTTTGGCGCCTGGTGCAAGTGGCGCGCCCACCGAGTGCATGCATGGAACGAAATCTCCGTCCTCGCCGAGCCAATCGGCGACCGCGCGTCCCATACGTGTCATCAATCGCATGTTCACGGCGACGTACGCGGAGTCGCTCAGCTGCACGCCGATTTGCGCGATGTGCGAGCCGATTGGACCCATCGAGAACGGCATGACGTACATCGCTCGTCCGCGCATACAGCCGTCGAAGAGCCGCTTAAGTGTGCTGCGCATCTCGCCAGGATCCACCCAGTTGTTGGTTGGGCCCGCGTCTTCCCTCGTCTTACTGCAGATAAAGGTGCGATCCTCCATGCGCGCCACGTCATTGGGATGGGAGCGCGCCAAGTAGCTGCCCGGCCGCAGCGTCTCGCTGAGTTTGATGAAGGTTCCCGCCCCCACCAGCTCGCCGCACATCCGGTCGTACTCCGCTTGTGACCCGTCGCACCAGACGATCCGCTCAGGTTTGGCAAGGAGCGCCATCTCCATGACCCATTTGCGCAGCCCGCGGTGCCGCACCCAGTCCGGTGCTTTCGCGCTGACGATTTTCGGTTCTTGGGGTCGGTTCATCGCAGGAACTCCAGAAAAACAAAACGGCCCTGGGCTTCCGGGCCGGAGATTTTGATAAGGCTTATAAATTATTGTAGCATCGGCTGCTAGCACACCCGTACCGTCATGAACAGCCGCCTGAACGGGTAAAGCGTGCTCCCGTCGCGGCGCTTGCCGTACGCCGCCGAAACCCTGCGTCGATATTCCGCCTCGAACGGCTCGCGCAGCGAGCCCGGCAGACCGTCGAGCAGGGGAACGAGCAGGGTGGAGCGCGTCCAGTCCGCGACAGGGTTATCGCCTGTGAGCACCTGCAAGTACTCCGTTTCCCAGATGTCCACAAATACGCCGTGGGGCGCCACCAGCTCGTAATACTCGCGCGGCGCGAGCACCGGGCGCAGGCGCAGGCTCGCAAGCAGGTACTCGCGGTAAGGCGGCTCCCGGGCGAGCTCCAGCGCCATGCGGTGCGAGGCCGCATCGAAATTGCGCGGCATTTGCACCGCCAGCATGCCCAGCGGCGCGAGCATCTTGAGCAGCCGCGGAAACAGCCCGGCATGATCATCCAGCCAGTGCAGCGCAGCGTTCGAGAACAACAGATCGAACGGCGACTGCGGCCGCCAGGCGCCGAGCTCCGCCTGCTGCCAGACGATCGAGCCACCGCGAATCCGTGCCGTCTCCAGCATCTCGGTGGAAGCGTCGATCCCGACGACACTCGCCTCCGGCCAGCGCTGCGCAAGGAGCCGGGTCCCGTTGCCGCTGCCGCAACCGAGATCCGCGATGCGTCGCGGCGCCCATCCGGCGTCCGGCCCGGGAACCCGCGCCAGCAAATCCAGCAACGGCCGCAAGCGTGCGTCCGCGAAGACCTCGTAACGCTGCGGATCCCAAGGCATGTTGTGCGGCCTCCTACTTGCCGATGCAAAAACGCGCAAAGATCTCGCCAAGCAGATCGTCTGCCGAAACTTCCCCGGTGATTTCCCCTAGTGCCCCCTGTGCCTGGCGCAATTCCTCGGCGAAGAACTCCCATTGCCCGGTCTGGGCGGCCGCCGCGCGGAGATGATCGCGAGCCTGCGCGAGCGCACGCAAGTGCCGCTCGCGCGCGAGATACACCGACTCGCCCGCGCCCACCCAGCCAACCGCCTCGAGGAGCGTACTGCGAAGGACATCGATCCCCGCGCCGGATTTCGCCGAAACCCAGATTTCCCGCCGCCCTTCACCTCTGCGTCCGGCGCGCTCGTGCGGGGCGAGGTCGACCTTGTTGTACACGTAGAGGCGGGTTCCCTCCTCGGGAAGCTGCGCGAGCAGGGCGCGATCCCTCTCAGTCATGCCAGAAGGCGCTTCGAGCACCATCAGGACGACGTCTGCACGAGCCATCTCGCTCCAGCTGCGCTCGATCCCCAAACGCTCGACTTCGTCGCGCGATTCGCGCAAGCCCGCGGTGTCGACGATGACGATCGGCACGCCTTCGACGAGAAGGGTTTCACGCAAGGCGTCGCGCGTCGTTCCCGGCACCGCGGTCACGATGGCGCGCTCTTCGCCAGCAAGTCGGTTAAGCAGGCTCGACTTGCCGACGTTTGGGCGCCCTGCAAGCACCACATGGATTCCTGCGCGCAGCAGGCTACCCAGGCGGCTCTTAACCATCACGGTCTCCAGCGAGGCGCGCACGCGATCCAGCCGTCCGGCCGCGTCTTCGCGATGCGTGTGATCGACCTCTTCCTCCGGAAAATCTAGCATAGCCTCGACAAGCGCACGTAGCTCGGTGAGCTCCTCGACCAGCGTTGCGATGGCCGTAGAAAATTCGCCACTCAGGGAGCGCATTGCCGAGCGCGCCGCCTCGCGGCTCGCGGCATCGATCAGATCCGCAACCGCCTCGGCCTGAGCCAAGTCGAGCTTGCCCTCCAGGAATGCCCGGCGCGTGAATTCGCCTGGCTCGGCAAGGCGCGCACCGGCGTCCAGGCACGCGCCGAGCAGCATTTGCAGCACCGCCGGACCCCCATGGCCCTGCAATTCCAGCACGTCCTCCCCGGTGTAGGAATGCGGCGCAGGAAAGTAGAGCGCAATTCCCCGGTCGATTACTTCTCCCCGGGTGTCGCGAAACTCCGCGTAAGTCGCGTGCCGTGCAGCCGGAAGCGCGCCAAGCACCGCGCGCGCAACGTCTACGACCGAACTTCCGGATATGCGCACCACGCCGATCCCGCCGCGTCCCGGCGGCGTCGCGATGGCCGCTATAGTGGCGCGTGCAAGATGAAGGGTGCGCCCCGCGGGGTCCTCAGCGCTTGCCATGGGCAGGTTTGTCGCGGCTGAACATCCGCTGAATCTGCCACTGCTGGAGGATGGACAAGATGTTGTTCACCAGCCAGTACAGCACCAAGCCGGCCGGGAAGAAGAAGAAGAACACGCTGAAGATGAACGGCATGAAGGTCATGACCTTTGCCTGAACGGGGTCGGGAGGCGTCGGATTCATGCGCGTCTGGATGACCATGCTCACCGTCATCAGGATGGGCAGCACATAGTACGGATCTTGCGCCGAAAGGTCCTTGATCCACAGAATGAACGGCGCATGGCGCAGCTCGATCGCACCGAGCAACACCCAGTAAAGGGCGAGGAACACCGGTATCTGCACCACGATGGGGAAGCAGCCGCCGAGCGGATTGATCTTCTCAGTCTTGTACAGCTCCATCATGGCCTGATTCATCTTGGCCCGGTCGTCGGCGTACATCTCGCGCAGCTTGGTCAATCTGGGCGCGACGAGCTTCATCTTCGCCATCGATTTGTAGCTCGCTGCGGAGAGCGGGAAGAACACGAGCTTGACCGTGAGCGTGAGCAGGATGATCGCGAAGCCCCAATTCCCCGTCAGGCCGTGATATTTCTGCAGCAGCCAGAAGAGCGGCCACGCAATGATCGTGAGCCAGCCGTAATCAACCACCAGGTCGAAACCCGGGGCGGCTGCCTTCAGGCGGCGCTGCTCCTGCGGCCCGGAATAAAGGCGAACATCGACGCGGCCGCGGCCCCCTGGAGCGACCTTCGGCGCGGACAGGATGACGCCCGAAGCGAACAGTCCGTTTGGGAGCCGCTTGGCGTAGAACTCGCGGGTCACCCCTTCAGGCGGTAGCCACGCCGAAACAAAGTAATGCTGCACCATGCCGATCCACCCGTCCTTCGCATGTGCGGGCAGCTCGACGCTGCCCTTTTCGATATCGGCGAAGGTGAGCTTGTGGTACTTCGCTTGCTCGGTGTAGTACGCCGGGCCGAAGAATGTCTTCATCATGGCCGTCTGCCCAGGCGGGTCCTTGTCGTCGCGCACCAGCTGGAAATAGGCGTCGGCGGAAACCGGACTACTTCCGGTGTTCCTGAGCTCGAAAGCAACGTCGATCTGGTAATGGTCTCGGCGGAACGTATAGACCTTCTGCACTTCGAGACCGTTCGGTCCCTCCGCTGAGAAGCGCACTTCCAGCTTGTTACTCCCTGGCGCGAGCTCGCGCGGCCCGGCCAGCGGCTTCCACGCAGTGCGGTGATTCGGGAAGTTCTCGCCGATGAGGCCGCTCTGTGCGCTGTAGGCAAAGGTCGGCCCGAGCAGCACGAAATCCTTGTTATCGTCCGCCTGGGCCTTCTGCTTGAGCAATTCGAGGCGCTCGAGCGTCGCCCCGACTGTGTTGATGTCTGCCACGACGAGGTCGGTGCGCACGCGTACCACTTGGCCCGTGTTGAGCGCCTCGCCCGAGCCGGGAACTCCTGGCGCACCTGATTGAGCCGCCGGGGCGGCGCCCTCTGGCGCGCGGCTCGGTACCGGCACGCCTTCGTTAGGCGACCGCGCCCCGGGTGCGCTCACTTGCGACGCAGGTCGCTGGGTCCGCTCCCACGACTGCCACAGCATGACCACGGAAAAGCTGAAGATCACCAGCAGGATGAGCCGTTGCGTGTCCATTTGGATTTTCTTGCTTAGTGCCCGGCGCCGGGCACTGGATCGTGACCACCGCGACTCCAGGGTCCGCAGCGGCAGACGCGGCGCACGCTAAGCCAGCTGCCGCGCAGCGCGCCATGGCGGCGCAGTGCCTCCTCGGCATACTCGGAGCAACTGGGATGGAAACGGCACGAAGGCGGAAGCAACGGGCTTACGAAGAAGCGATAGCCTCGCACTAGAAGGCGCAGAAGCCCGGAAATCATCGATTCAGCCTGCTCATCAATTCTCGCAATCGCAAGATCATATCGGCGTTGGGCCTGATCCCGTAAGGTGGGCGCACGAGTACGTCCAACGGACCGAGCGCGTCCTGCTCAAGCCGAAACGCCTCACGGATGCAGCGCTTGATACGGTTGCGCTCAGTAGCCCTTGCGGCGTGCTTGCGAGAGACAAGCATTCCAAGGCGGGGCGGTCCTCCGTCACGACGCTCGAAATAGAACGTGTATCCCGCGACGCTCTTTCGCGAACCTTCCTTGAGAAGGTGCTCGAACACCGCACTCTGCCTGAGGCGCAGCTCGGCGCCGAGTCCATACCGTGCCGGCTTGGTTCGCCCGTGCACGCCCCGCAGTGGCCTAAAGACCGACTCGCTTACGACCCCGCGCGCGCCGCGCGCGCAACACCGCACGCCCACCTTGGGTTCGGCTACGGACCAGAAACCCGTGGCGCCGCGCGCGCCGCGTCTTCGACGGTTGGTAAGTACGCTTCATCGCCTTCCTGATCCGAAAAAGGGCGGTATTAGAGCGTGCTGCCACTCGCATTGTCAAATCGACAGCGATGGGGTCACCGAGCTGTGGATAAGTCTCGTCGAAGAAGGTAAGATTCTGGCCTCAGAAACGGGCTCGTCGTACCTGTTCCCCGCCCTCCAGCAAGGCGTGCAATTACGAGGTGCAAACCGCGATGCAAAACCTGTGGGACGCTTGCCTGCACCGTCTGGAACAGGAGCTCCCCGCGCAGCAATTCAACACCTGGATACGCCCGCTCTCACCGGAGGGGAGCGCAGATTCCGATACGTTGACGCTCGCCGCACCCAACCGCTTCGTCCTCGAGCTTGTCCGGGAGCGCTTTGCGACTCGGATAGAAAAACTGGTGACGGAGGCTAGCGGGCGAGATCTCGCGTTGAAATTCGTCCTTGCCCGCGGCGCGGAGGCGGCGCCGCGCGTTCCCCCTGCGGCGGTGCGCAACGATGGTGATGCTCCTGGGACTCTGGAGCGGGCGCGGCTCAATCGAAGCTTCACATTCGACAGCTTCGTGACCGGCAAGGCCAACCAGCTCGCTCGGGCGGCGGCGATTCAAGTCGCTGAGAATCCCGGTATTTCCTACAATCCGTTGTTCATCTACGGCGGCGTCGGGCTTGGCAAGACTCATCTATTGCAAGCGATCGGCAATCATCTAGCGGAGCGTCGTGCCCAGGCACGCGTTCGCTATACGCATGCCGAACAGTACGTTACGGACGTCGTGCGCGCCTACCAGCAGCGTTCGTTCGACGAGTTCAAGCGCTACTACCATTCGCTAGATCTTCTACTGATCGACGACATTCAGTTCTTTTCCAACAAGGGGCGCACGCAGGAGGAGTTCTTCTACGCGTTTAACGCGCTGGTCGAGGCGCATAAGCAGATCGTCATCACCTGCGATACCTATCCGAAGGAAATCACCGGCATGGAGGAGCGCCTGATATCTCGCTTCGGGTGGGGACTCACCGTTGCGATCGAGCCGCCTGAGTTGGAAATGCGCGTGGCCATCGTGCTCAAGAAGGCCGAAGCTGAGTCCGTCGATCTGTCGGAAGAGATCGCGTTTTTCATTGCAAAGCACATCAGGTCAAACGTGCGCGAGCTAGAAGGCGCGCTTAAGAAAGTCCTCGCATTCTCGCGCTTTACCTCACGGGAGCTTTCGCTCGACCTGGCCAAGGAAGCGCTGCGCGACATACTCAACGTCGCCAACCGGCAGATCACCGTGGATGGCATCCAGAAGACGGTTGCCGAGTACTTCAAGATCAAGATCTCCGACATGCATTCGAAGAAGAGGAGCCGCAATGTCGCCCGTCCCCGGCAGGTCGCGATGGCGCTCGCCAAGGACCTCACGCAAATGAGTCTGCCTGAAATCGGGGAGGCCTTCGGCAACCGGGATCACACCACCGTGTTACATGCGTGCCGGACGATTGCCAGCCTCAGAAAACAAGACAATGGCATCAACCGCGATTACCTCGTCCTTGAGCAGGTCCTGAAGGGATGAGCGCTTACAGCCGACAGAACAAGCTGTGCGCGATTTCGGCGCGGATTGTGCATAACTCGCGTCGCCGAAATTTCGCTTGAAAATTGTCCACACCGCTTCACATGCCGTCCACAGCTTTTCCCACTCGCGGAAAGCCTTCAACGTCCTACACCCAAAAGCTATTTCGCGTTATTCAGTGATCAGAAGCACCTCTATTAACTATTACTAAGGAAAGAAATGGTACTGATCAAAGCAAAGCGCGATGAGCTACTCGCGCCGCTTTCTTCGGTCAGCGGGATCATAGAGCGCCGCCACACGCTTCCGATTTTGTCGAACGTCCTGATCGACCGAGCCGACAGCCAGGTGTCGTTTCTGGCCACGGACATCGAGATTCAGATAACGGCAAAGTCTTCGCTCGGCCAAGCGAGTACCGCGCAGGCGATGACGGTAGGAGCGCGCAAACTGCTCGACATTCTGCGCGCTCTGCCGGAGGAAGCAGAAGTGACGCTTCAGCAGCAGGATAAGCGACTTCTCGTCAAGGCCGGAAAGAGCCGGTTCACGCTTCAGACCCTTCCAGCGGAGGATTTTCCGCGCTTGGTCAAGCCGACTGGCGACGTTGCCCGGATTTCCTTGCCGCAGAAGGCTCTGCGAAAGCTGATCGGTCTCGTGCAGTACGCAATGGCACAGCAGGACATCCGCTACTACTTGAATGGCCTCCTGTTGGTAGTGGAAGAAAAACAGCTCCGGCTCGTTGCCACGGACGGACACAGACTTGCTTTCGCGTCGATGACGCTCGAACCTGAGGTACCGCGACAGGAGGTAATCGTGCCGCGCAAGACGGTAACCGAGCTGAGTAAGCTCCTGGCCGACGTCGATGAGGACGTACGCCTCGAGATTTCGCCCAATCAAGCCTCGTTCAGCTTTGGGCCGATCGAGCTGGTGACCAAACTGGTCGACGGAAAGTTTCCGGACTACACACGCGTGATCCCTACGCAGCACCGGAACAGACTGGAAATTGATCGCGAGTTGCTTAGACAGTCGTTGTTGCGCGCGGCCATCCTGTCGAATGAGAAGTTTCGCGGGGTGCGGTGGGTGCTGACGCGCGATAGCTTAAAGATCGTTTCCTCCAACGCGGAGCAGGAGGAGGCGCAGGAGGAACTCGAGGTGAACTATGCAGGTGATGCGCTCGACATTGGCTTCAACGTCAACTATTTGCTCGACGTGCTCAACAACGTCTCGGGCGAAAAGCTCGAGTGCGCCTTTGGTGACTCGTCCTCGAGCGCACTCCTAACGTTCGCTTCAATGCCGGAGTTCAAGTACGTCGTCATGCCGATGCGCATCTGAACGCGCTAAAAGGAAGAGGTCACGCACCAGTGGGAGAAGCGGAGAGAAACATCGCCAACGCGAGCGAATACGATTCGGACAGCATCAAGGTCCTGAAAGGCCTGGAAGCTGTCCGCAAGCGGCCGGGCATGTACATCGGAGATACGTCCGACGGAACCGGTCTGCACCACATGGTGTTCGAGGCGGTGGACAACGCGGTGGACGAGGCCCTGGCTGGCTACTGCGACGAGATCGTGGTCACGATACACACGGACAATTCCATCTCCGTGCTCGACAACGGCCGAGGTATTCCGACGGGGATCAAGGAAGACGACGAGCTCAAACGTTCGGCGGCAGAAATCGTGATGACTGAGCTTCACGCCGGTGGAAAGTTCGATAGCAATACCTACAAGGTGTCGGGCGGTCTACACGGCGTAGGCGTGTCGGTCGTTAACGCGCTCTCGGAGTGGTTGCGCCTCACGGTTTGGCGAGACGGCAAGGTGCACGAGATGGAGTTTCGTAGCGGGGTACCGGTCGAGGCCCTCAAGGTCACCGGCACGACGGAGAAACGCGGCACCGAGGTTCACTTCCTCGCATCGAGAGAGGTGTTTGGAATAGTCGATTACCACTACGACATCCTGGCGCGCCGGCTGCGCGAGCTTTCGTTCCTGAATAATGGCGTGCGGATTCTCCTCATCGACCAACGGGCCGGAAAAGAGGAGAACTTCGAATTCTCCGGTGGTGTGCACGGATTCGTCGAGTACATGAACCGTTCGAAGACTGTGTTGCACCCGAGCGTATTCAGCGGGAGCGGCGAAAAGGACGGAATCGGGGTAGAGATCGCGATGCAATGGAACGACAGCTATCAGGAGTCGGTACTTTGCTTCACGAACAACATTCCTCAAAAAGATGGCGGCACGCACCTCACCGGCCTGCGGGCAGCCATGACGCGCGTGCTCAACAAGTACATAGAAGAACACGAGCTCGCGAAACGCGCCAAGGTGGAGACGACCGGGGACGATATGCGCGAGGGGCTCGCCTGCGTGCTTTCGGTAAAGGTGCCTGAGCCGAAGTTTTCCTCGCAGACCAAGGAGAAGCTCGTGTCCTCCGAAGTTCGTCCGGTTGTCGAGGAGGTGGTTGCGGAAAAGCTGCGGCAGTTCTTGGACGAACGGCCCGCTGACGCCCGGGTGATCATTGGGAAGATCTTGGACGCCGCACGCGCGCGGGAAGCCGCGCGTCGGGCACGCGAGATGACCCGCAGAAAGGGGCTGCTCGACGGGATGGGTCTGCCCGGAAAGCTCGCCGACTGCCAGGAGCGCGATCCGGCCCAAAGCGAGCTTTACCTCGTCGAAGGGGACTCCGCCGGCGGCTCTGCAAAGCAGGGCCGGGACCGACGGTTTCAGGCGATCTTGCCTCTAAAGGGCAAGATTCTGAACGTCGAGAAGGCGCGTTTCGACAAGCTGTTGTCTTCGGCCGAGATCGCCACCCTTATCACTGCCCTTGGCTGTGGCATCGGAAAGGAAGAATACAACCCGGAGAAACTCCGCTACCACCGCATCATTATCATGACAGATGCGGACGTGGACGGCTCGCACATCCGTACGCTCCTGCTCACTTTCTTCTATCGGCAGATGCCGGAATTAGTGGAACGGGGCCACATATATATCGCCCAGCCTCCGCTGTACAAGGCGAAGCTGGGCAAGGAAGAGCGCTATCTGAAGGATGAGCACGAGCTAAACGAATTCATGCTGCGTCAAGCGCTGGTAGACGCCGCTCTCCATCCGGCTGCGCACCGCGAGCCGATTGCGGGCGAAGCGTTGGCGGAACTCGCGAAGTCCTACCTCGTTTCCGAAGCAGTGATAGAGCGCGTGTCGCACGGCCTGGATAGGGAAGTGCTCGCTGCGATGTTGCGCGGCGTGCAGATCGACCTGTCGCGACGCGACGCGGCCGAGGCGTCGGCGGCGGCCCTGCTTGCGGCGATTCCCGGCAACGGATTGCGCATCATCCCGGAGTTCGACGCAAAGACGGAGCGCTACAAGGTGCGGGTGGAGCGTACGCGACACGGCAACGTGCGCGTCACGCACGTCGACTCTGAATTCCTGCTTTCGGGCGATTACGCGCAAATCCGGCAGACCGCCGAACTGTTGCGCGGCCTGGTGGGCGTAGGCGCCTACGTGAGGCGCGCGGACAAAAAATATCCCGTGCGGGAGTTTCCGGAAGCGATGCGTTGGCTGCTCGCGGAAGTGCAGAAGTCGATGAGCCTACAGCGCTACAAGGGTCTGGGCGAAATGAACCCGAATCAGCTTTGGGAAACGACTATGGATCCGGCGACGCGCCGGCTGCTTAAGGTGCAGATAGAAGACGGCATCGCGGCAGACGAGATCTTCACGAAGTTGATGGGCGACGAGGTCGAGCCGCGGCGGGCGTTCATCGAATCGAACGCTCTGGGTGTGCGAAATCTGGACGTCTAGGCGCGCTTTTTTTTCTTTACCGCCGGCTTGGCCGAAGTCTTCGCGGGCGCTGTGCGCGCCCGGACACTGGGCGCGGGCGCGCTGGGTTCCCGTGCCGCGGTCTTGAGTTTGCGCGGCTCAAATTCAAAGCCGACGCGCCCCTCTTTGGTTTTGACGAGATAGGCCTTGAAGGGCCTGCCCTTCTTCGAAATGAAGCGTGGCAACAGTTCGGTTCGTCCGGACGAAAGCAGCTTAATCATCTGGGCGCGCTCTACCGGCTGCTGAAGGATCACCTTGCCGGAGCGAAAGTCGCAACTGCGTTCACTGCCGACGGCCTTCTCGCACACATAGGCAGCACCGTGCTCAAACACGCGCGAGCCGCATTTCGGGCACGCGCCGACACTCTCCTGAGCGGAAAAATCGGGTGCTTCCTCGCCAGACGACGAGGGCGTGCCATGGCCGAAATCGAACTCGAGGCGAAATTCGTCGGTAAGCCTGACGCCCGCAGCGAAGGGCTTCCCCATGCGACTGCGAAAGCCCGTGAACGGGCCCGCAAATCGCTTGGTGATCAGTTCAGCGACCTCTTCTGGCGCCCATTCCCTTCCAGACACCACTTTCCAAAACGAAAAGTCGCAGCGTTGGCACTGAAATTTCCGGTAATTTTCCTGAATAGTTCCGCCGCACTTCGGACAAGGGGCCGGGACGGTGGCAAAGGCGGTATCCGGAATATCGCCGTTCTTGATTCGCTCGACGAGATCACGAGTGACCTGTTCGATATGCTCCATGAATTCTTCCCGCGGCAGCTTCCCGCTTTCCATCATCTTCAGCTTGAACTCCCAGTCGCCGGTGAGCTCGGGCGAAGTGATCTCGCTGACGCCAAAATGCCGCAGGGCGAAAAAGAGCGAAAACGCTTTTGGCGTGGGTACCAGCTCCTTGCCGTTCCTATGCACGTACTCTTCCTGGATCAGCCCCTCGATGACGGCCGCGCGGGTGGCCGGTGTGCCCAGGCCCTTCGCCTCCATCGCCGCACGCAGCTCGTCGTCCTCGACCAGCTTGCCTGCACCTTCCATGGCGGACAACAGAGTGGCTTCGGTGTAACGCGGCGGCGGTTTGGTTTGATTGCGCTGTGCCTCGACAACGACCACGCTCACGTTCTCTCCGGGACCAATTGCAGGCAGGTTCTCCGCCTCGGATTGGACTGCGCGACCGTACACCGCAAGCCAGCCCGGGCTGGTGAGCACTCTGCCTTCGGTGCGGAACTGGTGTCTTCCGACCGTGGTCGTACGAGTCGTCTGCAAGTGCTCCGCCGCGGGGTAGAAAACTGCGAGAAAGCGCCGCACGACCATGTCGTAGATCTTCTGCTCCGCGTCGTTCAGATGCTTGGGAAGTTGCAGCGTGGGGATAATCGCGAAGTGGTCGGAAATCTTCGAGTTGTCAAATACGCGCCGAAGCGGCTTGACCCAAGCTTGCTTGAGGATGTTCTTTGCGAACGACGAGTAGTGGGGGTCATCGCCGATCGCGTCCATGGTCTTCTTGACCGTTGCGACGTAGTCTTCTGGAAGCGCGCGCGCATCGGTGCGCGGGTACGTCAGCACCTTGTGACGTTCGTAAAGTGCCTGAGCGAGACCTAGAGTATTCCGAGCCGAGAATCCGAAGCGTGCGTTTGCCTCGCGCTGCAAGCTTGTCAAATCAAATAGTAGAGGCGAAAGCTGGCTGGAAGGCTTGCTTTCCTCGCTGACGGTACCGCGCTTCCCTCGGCAGTCCGCGACTATGGCCTCGGCATCGCCGGCCTTCCATAGGCGTTCCGCCTTGTGCTCGGGGTCGTCCCCTTTTCTGAACGCCGGGTCGAACCAGCGCCCTGGATAGTCACCTGCAGCCGCGGCGAAACGCGCGTGTACCTCCCAGTAGTCGCGCGGCGCGAAATTTCGGATTCGTTCCTCGCGGTCGACAAGTATCGCGAGCGTCGGCGTCTGAACGCGTCCGACTGTAGTTAGGTAAAAACCGCCCTCCTTGGAATTGAAGGCCGTCATTGCGCGCGTGCCGTTGATGCCGACCAGCCAGTCGGCCTCGGAGCGGGACTTGGCGGCATCGGCGAGCGGCAACATGTCCTTGTCCCGGCGCAGGGCGGCGAAACTCTCGCGGATGGCCTGCGGCGTCATTGACTGCAACCACAGCCGCTCAATAGGCTTTCTTGCCCGCGCGTACTGAACGATGTAACGGAAGATAAGCTCGCCTTCGCGTCCGGCATCGCAGGCGTTCACCAAACCAACGACGTCCTTGCGCTTGATCAGCCGCAGCAAGAGATTGAGCCGCTCTTCGCTACGCTCGATCGGCGCGAGCTCGAAGTGCGGGGGGATCACCGGGAGATTGGCGAACGACCACTTGCCTTTCTTAACGTCGTGCCTTTCCGGTAACACGAGCTCGAGCAGATGTCCCACCGCGGAAGATAGGACATAATCGTCGCTCTCGAAGTAATCCCCTTTGCGCGCGAAGCCTCCGAGCGCGCGCGCGATATCGGCCGCGACAGATGGTTTCTCCGCAATGATCAGTTTCTTCGCCATTGAAAGCTTGAGGGAGCGCCGAACGGCGGCAGATGATAAGTGCAAACGTGCCGCCGCAGCAACCGCGGGTCAGGTCGCGCAGTGTCGTTGCCAGCTGGGCGCGGAGCGTGCTCGCTAGGCGACGGCTAGCTCGGAAGCCGCTCGCCCTGGATCGCGAACAGGTCCTCGGCCAGGAGTCGGCTGGTCGGTGTCTGCTGGTTCCAAAGCACCATCAGCACGATCAGCTTCAGTTGCTCAAGCGAGAGTGTGGCGCCCGTTGCGGCCAGCGCTCGCTCGAGCACGTGCTCGCGAATGCGTGGCTCGAGGATGCCTGACTGCTCCAAGGTGAGAAGGAAACCGCGACATTCGGCATCGAGTTTGGCGAGCTCTTTCGGAGCATAGGCTCGGAATGTCGCGTGTAGATCCGGCAGTGGCGCTAAGTCGCGATGTACCACGCGCACGACCCCCGCAAGCCACGACAGTGCCTCGCTGATGTCGTCGTCCTCGAAGCCTGCCGCCGAAAGCTTCTTGGCCACCAGTTCGCTGTCGTGCGCGATATCGGTTTGCCGGCAGTTCTCGAAGACGTAGACGAGGATGTCGTACATGTTCTTATTCTCCTCAGTTGAGACGTTGATACAGTCCACCTGGCAAGGCGGCGATGCGTCCGGCAAGTTCGAGTCGCAGCAGCTCCGAGGACACTAGTTCCGGGCTCAGCCCGGCTCGCGAGCATAGCGAATCCACGTCTACGGGGTCGAAGCCCATGTGCACGAGAAGCGCCTCGTGCTCGGGCGCTTCACCGCTAGGTCGTGAGTGGGCAGTCGAAGCATATCCAGTGCGCCGGAAGCCCGACAGTTCCGCGAGCACATCCTCCGCGCTTTCGACCAGCTTCGCCCCGGATTTGATAAGTGCGTGGCAGCCCTTCGAAAGCGGCGAGTGAATCGATCCCGGCACCGCGAAAACATCGCGTCCCTGTTCAGCCGCGGCACGCGCTGTGATCAGCGAACCCGACGCGAGTGCCGCTTCGATGACGAGGCAACCCAGCGTGAGCCCGCTAATGAGCCGGTTGCGGCGGGGGAAGTTGTGCGCGCTTGCCTTGGTGCCGAGCGGGAACTCGGATAGCAGCAGCCCGGCACATGCGATCTCTTCGGCGAGCGCGGCGTTGCGCGCAGGATAAACGATGTCAATTCCGGTCCCGAGCACCGCAGCGGTCGATCCCGCACCGGCGAGGCCTCCACGATGGGCTGCCGCGTCAATCCCCAAGGCGAGTCCTGAAACGATGCACAGACCATTGTCGCTGAATACTCTGGCGAAGCTCTCGGCATTGCGTTCGCCCTGCGCAGTGGCATTGCGGCTCCCGACAACCGCGAGGCACGGGTGATTCAGCAACTCGAGGCGACCGCTTGCGTAGAGCAAGGGCGGCGGGTCGGGAATTTCTAGTAACGGCCTCGGATAGTTCTGGTCGGCTAGCGTAACGAGTGCATGACCTGGCCTCTGCACCCACTCGAGCGCGGCGGCAACGCCGCGAGTTACCTCTTCCGAATCAATCGCAGATATGCTGGCGCGTGGCGCCAATCGCGCAAGTTCTCCGCGCGGCCGCGCAAGTACATATTCGGGAAGTCCGAACTGCTTGAGGAGTTCGCGGATGCTAGCGGCGCCAAGGCCCGGCGTAAGTGTTAATCGAAGCCAGCTAGCGAGCCCCGGATCCGGCGTCATGCGGGTGGGGCGAGATGAGGACCGCTTACCCTGCGGCTTGTCGGCGCCGCGCGCCGGCCCACGCAGTTATTGCCTTTCTTTTTAGGGGTTCTGCACCACATCTAGAGGATGCACCGGCCTCGTAATTTTCATGACCAGTGCGTAGGATACCCGGTCGAAGACTCGGAACACAAACACCAGCCCGTAGCGCTCCTCCGGCAGTTCGATCTTCTGCCCGGGCTGATACGGATCCTTGGAAGGCTCGGTCACCACGGCGCCATAGCGATACAGGGCCATGACGTGCCCGACCTCGATGCCATCGGCACGGCCGCGGTTAATCGTGATGATCGAGTTCGGGCCCGCTTCGCCGACTTTGCTCAGGCCCTCGTAGATCGACATGACGCGGCCCCTGATGAAGACGTGCGGCGAGTGCGGCGCGTAATCGACCGCCTGCGGCGCCCCCGACGGAATTAGCTTGTCGCCACGCCCGACTTCCTGCGTAACCTTCGTAAGTTGAACGGTGCTCGGCTCCCCCGACCTCAGCAAGCGCGCACTGCCCAAGTAGATCGCTTCGTAGCCGATCGTGCGGTCCGTGTCCGGATCCACCAGGGCTTTGCCGGGTCGATAGACACTCCAATCGGACTCTTTCGATTCGCCCATTCCTCTCACGTAGGCGCGGTTGCCGGCGCCGATGAATACTCTGTCCTCCTGCGTCGCTACGATCGTCGGCGCGTTATCGAGTCCGTCCGGTTCGATCACGAGGGGTTGGCTGAGGAAAGGCTCGATCACGGATGCCGGAATGCTTGGAATGGCGTTGTCCGTCGCTCCCAGTACGCGAACTCGCGGTTCCAGCCGGACGGTGCCTTGAGCAAGCGACAGCCGACCAGTGGCGCGATCAAGCACGATCACGTTCCCAGGATAGATGAGGTGCGGATTCTTGATTTCGTCCCGGTTTAGGCCCCACAGCTCCGGCCAGCGCCATGGCGAGTTGGTGAACCGCTCGGCTATGCTCCATAGCGTGTCCCCGGGAACAACGACGTACCGGTCAGGGGCATTCGGGCTGATTGCCGGCGGAGCCTTGGGGTCCTGCGCCACCGCCTGGCCCCAGGCGAGACCCGCTACGACAAAAGCGAGTGCTGTGATAGACTTACGTAATTGCTCGTACATGGGGCCCCCGATCTTTTCTTGGGTCTCCGGGCCGGCTTGAAATGCCGATTACTCGCACAAATGTAGCGTAGAAGCTCACTTAGCTTACATGCTGCCTGAGATTGTGCATGTAATTATTTCACACAGCAAGCGATTTCCAAATTCATGGCGCTTCTAAGCATTCTCCGGTACCCCGATGCCCGCCTCCACAAAACGGCTGCTTCGGTGACTGTCTTTGACGACGGGCTGAAGAAGCTCGTCGCCGACATGACCGAAACGATGTATGCGGCGCCTGGAATCGGTTTAGCCGCCACGCAGGTGGACGTGCACAAGCAAGTGATCGTCATAGACGTCTCCGAGCGCCGTGATTCCTTGATCGTGCTGGTCAACCCTGAGATCCTCGATGCGACCGGCCAGTCCGATATCGAAGAGGGTTGCTTGTCGGTTCCGGGTATCTACGAGATGGTCGAGCGCGCGGAGCGCGTGAAGGTGCGAGCGTACGACCAGAACGGCGTTTCATTCACGCTTGAGGCGCAGGGCCTGCTCTCGGTTTGCATCCAGCATGAGATGGATCACCTAGAAGGCAAGGTCTTCGTCGACTACCTTTCGCAACTCAAACAGCAGCGCATCCGCGCTCGTCTGGCCAAGCAGCTACGCAAAAGCGCGTAGGCCGGCTTGGGGCGAAAGTCGCAGCTCGGGGCGCTTGCCGGGCCGCGCGCGAGGTTCGCTAAGAGCACTGTTAATGCGTATCGTGTTCGCAGGCACAACCGAGTTTGCCGCGCGCGCGTTCGATGCCTTGTTGGAGGCGGGGCATCAGATACCGCTCGTACTGACGCAGCCCGATCGACCCGCAGGGCGAGGCATGCATCCGAGTGCGAGCGATGTGAAGCGGCGCGCACTTGATCGCGGGCTAGAGCTGCACCAGCCAGTCTCTTTCAAGGAGCCCGGTGCGCTCGCGCCGATCGCGGCTGCCCGCCCGGAAATGCTTGTGGTCGCGGCGTACGGGCTCATCCTGCCGCAAGCCGTGCTCGACAGCGCGCGCTTCGGCGCATTGAATATTCACGCGTCGCTGCTGCCGCGCTGGCGTGGCGCGGCACCGATCCAGCGTGCGTTGCTCGCCGGCGATCGCGAAACCGGGATCACGATCATCAAGATGGACGCCGGACTGGATACGGGGCCGATGCTCGCTCAAGGCGTCGTTTCCATCAGCGATACGGACGACGCGGGCACCCTTCAGGGCAGGCTCGCAGCGCTGGGCGCGAGGATGATCGTAGAAACCGTCGCTAAGTTTGCGACGGGCGGCGTGCGCGCAACACCGCAGCCGGCGGAGGGGGTCAGTTATGCAGCCAAGATCGAAAAGCGCGAGTCCGTGCTTGATTGGACGCGTTCAGCGAGCGAGCTGAGTCGGGTCGTCCGCGCATTTCGACCTTCGCCGGGTGCCGCAACGTTTCTGGGGGGCGAGGCGCTGAAGATTTGGCGGGGGCAACCTGTTGAGGGAAGTGGCTTGCCCGGGAAAGTGCTCGTCGCCGATTCGCTCGGCATCGTGATCGGCTGCGGTGAAGGGGCGTTGCAAGTCACGGAACTTCAGCGCGCCGGCGGCAGGCGGCTATCTGCTGCGGAGTTTCTTCGTGGCAGATCACTCGAGCCTGGAGCACGCTTCGGTCCACTGCCTAGGGAGACGTGAGCGTGGCCAGCGATTCCGCGCGGGCGCCGGCTTTGAATGCGCCCCCGCTGGCCGAGCTGCTTTGTGAGGCGACGCGTCTGGTTGCCGCCGTCGCGGCCGGACGCAGCCTCGTGGGCGAATTGGAGCGTGCGGCTGAGGAGGGCGAGCTTCCGCGCGCGGCACTGATCGATCTCACGCACGGCACCTTGCGCCGCTACGGACGCGTGCAAGCGCTTGAGCAGCAATTGGAGACGCGCGGCGGGACCGATCCGACGGTGAGCGCGTTGCTGTGGTGCTCCTTTTACGCACTCGATTCAGGTCGCTACGCGCCGTATACGGTCGTCGACCAGGCAGTTCGCGCAAGCGCGCTTTTGGGCCGGCAGCGCGCCAAGGGATTTGTGAACGCGGTTCTGCGTCGCCTGCTGCGCGACCGCTCGAGAATAGAGACTGCGATAGCGGCTGATGAGCAGGCGCGCTGGTGGCACCCGACGTGGTGGATCGAAGCCGTGCGGCACAGTCATCCCGACAAATGGCAGGGCGTGCTGGAGTCAGGGAACAGCCGCCCGCCGATGGCGCTGCGAGTTAATCTACGGCGCACTAGCATGCGTGAATATCAGGCGCGGCTGATGGCGGAGGGGCTGACTGCGCACCCTCTCGCGGAAACGACCTTGATGCTTGAGCGTCCGGTGCCAGTCGCGCGCCTGCCGGGTTTCCTGTCCGGCGAGGTTTCGGTGCAAGACGCGGGTGCCCAGCGCGCGGCGCCCTACCTCGATCTTGCAGACGGACAGCGCGTGCTCGATGCCTGTGCGGCCCCGGGCGGCAAATCGGCCCATATACTTGAAACTGCGGCGGTCTCGCTTACGGCCCTAGATGTCGACCCTCTGCGCAGCGCGCAGATGGAAAGAAACTTCGCACGTCTCGGCTTGCATGCGCGGGTGAAGATCGCCGACTGCACTCGGATCGAGACATGGTGGGATGGCACCGCGTTTGATCGCATCCTTGCCGACGTGCCGTGCTCGTCTTCGGGGGTGGCGCGCAGGAATCCCGACATCAAATGGCTGCGCAGGCAGACTGACATTGCGGGCTTTACGATCCGGCAGTCGGCGATTCTGGATGCGCTTTGGCGCGTGCTCGCACCGGGTGGTAAATTGCTGTATGTCACTTGTTCGGTCTTCGCCGAAGAAGACGAGGCCGTCATCGGCGCGTTCTGTGCGCGCATGCCGCAGGCGCATCGGCTTGCGCTGCCGTCCGGCGCAGCGACTCAACTGCTGCCGGACGCCGAGCACGACGGATTCTATTTCGCTCTGCTAGCAAAGCGGACATGAGACGCGTCATGCAACGCATCGCTCCTATCGGCAGGGTACTTCTGGCGCTCCTTTTGGCGACAGCGATTCGCGCGAGCGCGGCCGACATCAAGGTCTACGACGCGAACTTGCGCGCAACAGACGAAGGCCTGGTGCTTAATGCGGAATTCCGGTTCGATTTTCCGGCCGCTCTCGCCGAGGCAGTCGTCAGTGGCGTGCCTCTTTATTTCGTCTTCGAGTTCGATCTCACCCGGCATCGCTGGTACTGGTTCAACGAGCATCCGGTATCAAAGCAAATGCAGGTCAGACTTTCGTACCATGCACTTTCCAGGCACTACCGGCTTTCCACGGGCGTGCTGCAACAGAATTTCGCAACGCTGGAAGAGGCCCTGAGCGTGCTTAGGCGGCTCCAAAACTGGTTGGTCGTCGACCGAACACTCTCTCTCACGGACGCTACCTACGACGCGTCCGTGCGCATGCGCCTGGATACCTCGCTGCTTCCCAAGCCGTTTCAGGTTAGCGCGCTGACAAGTCGTGATTGGCAATTCGAGTCGGAATGGAAGGCGTTCCCGTTCCGTCCGCCGCAGCAACCTCCTGCGCCAGTCGAGAGCCGCGAGCCGAAGGAGATGACCGGTCGATGAAAGCCTTGCTCATCATCGGTGCGGCGCTGGCCGGCGTGCTGCTGTTTCTGCTCGCGACGGCGAGCGCGAACACGAGTCTGTTCGAGAAGCATTATCCACTGCTGCTTGCGCTTAACGCAATGCTCGCGGCAGTTCTGGCGGGCCTCGTTACGTATCAGGTCGTCGCGCTTGCGCGCAAGTACCATGCGCGTGTCTTCGGTTCGCGGCTGACGCTTCGCTTCCTGGTGCTGTTCGCCATGATGGCGCTTGCGCCCGGCCTGCTTGTTTACACGGTTTCCGTGCAGTTCCTGAGCAAGAGCATCGAGTCATGGTTCGACGTGAAAGTCGATGCCGCCTTGGAGGGCGGCCTGACACTGGCGCAGGGCGCGATCGATCAGATGCTGTCGGAAATGAATGTCAAGGTTCGTGCGATGGCGCTAGAGCTTGCGGACCATTCTCAGGCGGAGCAAGGCGCGATGCTCAACAGGCTACGCGAGCAGGCCGGTGTGCAGGAAGCCGTAATCATTACGGGCAGCGGCCGGCTCGTCGCCAGCGCGAGCGAGGACGTGACCCGGCTTGTCCCGGATCTGCCGAGTGCGCAAGCACTGCGGCAAGCGCGCGCGGATCGTGGTTACACCTCAATCGATGCCCCCGCAGGTAAGCCGCTTGCCCTGCGCGTGGTTGTCCCGATCAACGCACTCACGCTCACTGACGAAGCGCGCTATCTGCAATTGCGGCAGACCGTACCAGCCTCCTTTGCACGCAGCGCGGAAGCGGTCGAGGCAGCCTATCGGGACTACCGCGAGCTGGCGCTATCGCGCCAAGGTTTAAAGCGCATCTACATTGTTACGCTCACCTTGGCGCTCTTGATGGCGCTGTTTGTCGCCATCGCGCTAGCGGTCATCCTGTCGAACCGCTTGTCGCAGCCGCTCGCCAACCTCGCACAGGCCACTCAGGCCGTCGCGCGCGGCGACTTTTCCAGACGGGCACCGGTCACCAGCCGCGACGAGCTCGGTGTCTTGACCGAGTCGTTCAACTCCATGACGCGTCAGCTGGACGAGGCGCGGCGGGTGGTCGAGACCAACCGAATTGCGCTGGAGACCGCCAAGGCCAATCTCGAGAACATCCTCGCCAATCTCTCAGCAGGGGTCCTCGTGTTCGATCATGATCTCTGCCTGACCATCAGCAACCATGGCGCCGCTTCGATATTGGGCGGCGAACTCGACTCGCTTGCGGGTAAACCGCTCGCCAGCTGGAGCGGGGCGTTGGAGGCCTTTGCACGAGCGGTGCGCGAGGCCTTCGTTGCGCATGGCGAGCATACCTGGCAGCGCGAGCTCGAGTTGCGTGCCACGGGAACGACGCTGCTCGCGCGAGGCGCCGGGCTGCGTGGGTCGACGGGGGGCGGCTTCGTGCTGGTATTCGACGACATCACTCAGCTGATCCAGGCTCAACGCGCGACGGCTTGGGCCGAGGTGGCGCGGCGCCTCGCGCACGAGATCAAGAATCCACTGACACCGATCCAGCTCTCCGCCGAACGCCTGGAAGTGAAGCTGACGGGGAAGGTTCCGGAGGAAGAGGCCGACATCCTGCGACGTGCCACACGCACCATCGTCAATCAGGTCACGGCGCTCAAGTCAATGGTCGACGATTTCCGGGACTATGCTCGCCTTCCGGCGCCGATGCTCGCCGATCTGGACCTCAACGCACTGGTCACCGAGGTGCTTGCGCTTTACGAGAACTCCGGGGTTCCAATTATCAAACGCCTGGCCCCGGATCTGCCTGCGGTGCTTGCCGACTCCGCGCAGATCCGTCAGGTCATCCACAATCTGGTGCAAAACGCCCAAGACGCCCTCGAGAGCGGCAGGAGCTGGCGCGCAGCACCCTCTATCGAGGTGCGCACCGAGGCGCTTGGCGACCGGGTGCGGCTGTCGGTGAGCGACAATGGGCCGGGTTTCCCAGAGGAGCTGATGACCCGCATTTTCGAACCGTACGTCACCAGCAAACCCCGAGGTACGGGGCTCGGACTTGCCATCGTGAAGAAGATCGTCGATGAACATCACGGCAGCATTGCAATCGAGAACCGGCCCGAACGGGGCGCATGCGTGAGTGTCGTGCTCCCCGTGATTGGTCGGAGCAACGCCGTGGTCAAAGCGGCATGATCTCAACAGGGTTCGAGCACAGCGTCCATTCATGGCCCAGATTCTGGTCGTAGACGACGAAGTCGGTATCCGCGAGCTTCTGTCCGAGATCCTGGCGGACGAGGGCCATCAGGTGCTGCTCGCCGAAAGCGCGGCCAGCGCGCGTCAGGTGCGCGAGCAGCAGCGGCCCGATCTCGTGCTACTCGACATCTGGATGCCCGATACGGACGGTATCACGCTGCTCAAGGAATGGTCGGCGTGCGGCCAGTTGACCATGCCCGTCGTCATGATGTCTGGTCATGGAACCATTGAAACGGCAGTGGAGGCCACGCGTATCGGTGCGCTCGACTTCCTGGAAAAGCCGATCGCGCTGCAGAGACTGTTGACTACCGTCAAGCGTGCATTGCGGAACCAGGAGGTCCCCGCACCTCGTGAACTGTCGCTCGCCGCACTGGGACGCTCAGCGGCGCTTGCGGACGCCAAGAGGCGTCTGTCCCAGGTGGGTCTGGCGGCGGCACCGCTCATGTTGCGTGGCGAGCGCGGGATGCAGGCCGAGCTGTTCGCGCGCCTCCTGCTCGCGCCCGGCGCGTCGTTCCTCCTGGGGTCGGACCTGCTCTCCGAGCCGATATCGGAGGTTCTGTCGCGCGCTGCCGGTGGAATCCTGTTTCTAAGCGACCTGACGCACTTGGCCCGTGCCGAGCAGAAGAACGTCGAGTTTCTCTTGGCGCGTGCGGACAAGTACAAGACGCGAATTGTTTCGTTCTCCCCTACGGATACGAAAGCGCTTGTCGAGAAGTACGATTTCGACCCCGAATTGGTGACCAGGCTTTCGGAGCTCACACTCAAGCTGCCCGCATTGCGCGAGTTTGCGGAAGACGTACCTGACATCGCGGCGATGATGCTGGCGCAGCTGGTGGAGGCGCGCGTGTGCCCCGCACGGCGCATGTCGGTCGCCGCCCTCAATGCGTTGCGCCATCACCTATGGCCCAACAATCTCGTCGAGCTCGAAGGCGTGATCAAGGATCTCGCGCTGACTTCGCTACAAGAAGAAATCGGCCTGGAGGATGCCGAGCGAGTGCTCGCGGCGCGCGCCGATGCGCCCGCGATGCCGGAACTTGGGCTCGACCGACCGTATCGCGAAGCGCGAGAGGCATTTGAGCGCGTGTATTTCGAGCAGCTTCTGGTGCGCGAGCAAGGCAGCATGTCCCGCGTGGCGGAACGCTCCGGGCTCGAGCGGACGCACCTGTATCGCAAGCTCAAGGCGCTCGGGCTTCCCGTAGGTCGGCGCGATGAAGGCTGAGAAAGACTAGAATGCCGCCGTTTCTGCCGCGGAGCGGCAAGTCGTGAAGATCATCATTCTCGGCGCCGGCCAGGTTGGCGTCTCGGTCGCCGAAAGCCTGGTATCGGAGCAGAACGACATCACGGTCGTGGACGTCGATGCGGCGCGCCTGCGCGCGCTGCACGACCGGCTTGACCTGCGCACCATTCTCGGCAGCGCGTCGCATCCTTCGGTACTATCCGAAGCAGGTGCAGACGACGCCGATTTGCTGATTGCGGTTACGCAATCCGACGAGACCAATTTAGTCGCCTGCAAGCTAGCCGCCCGCATGTTCAACGTGCCACGCCGCATCGCGCGCATCCGGGCGACCGATTTTCTGGACGACGTCAAGGTGCTCGGCCCGGAGGGCTTTGACGTGGACCTGTCGATCTGCCCTGAGCAGGTGCTGACCGAATACATCGTCAAGCTTGTCGAGTTCCCCGAAGCCTTGCAGGTTCTGGATTTTGCCGCTGGCCAAGTAAGCCTCGTGGGCGTGCGTGCGTACAAGGGCGGTCCGCTGGTCGGAAACCAGCTCAAGGATATCCGGCGGCACATTCCAAACGTCGAAACTCGGGTGGTGGCGATCTTCCGTCTGGACCGTCCAATCGTTCCAGACGGCAATACCGTAATCGAAGCTGGTGACGAAGTGTTTTGCCTTGCGCCGGAGAAGAACATCCGCGAGGTCATGCGCGAGCTGCGGCGCATGGACCGACCGGTGAAGCGCGTGATGATCGCCGGGGGCGGCAACATCGGACTGCGGCTCGCGCGCGCCCTGGAAGACGATTATTCGGTACGAGTGATCGAGCACAACAAGCGCCGTTGCGAAATTCTGGCGGCCAAGGTCAATCACGCGCTGGTGCTGAACGGCGACGCAACGGACGAAGAGCTGCTCGAGCAGGAGAACATCGGCGAGATGGATCTTTTCGTCGCCGTCACGAATAATGACGAAAACAACATCATGAGTTCCCTATTGGCCAAGCGCATGGGGGCTCGTCGCGTCGTTGCCCTCATTAATCGCCGATCCTATGTCGACCTGCTGCAGAGCGGCGAGATAGACATCGCCATATCGCCGGCGCAGGCGACGATAGGCAAACTGCTCGCACACGTGCGTCGCGGCGATGTCGTGGCGGTGCACAGTTTGCGGCGCGGTGCCGCAGAGGCGCTCGAAGCGGTGGTGCACGGGGACAGGGAGTCATGCCGCGTCACCGGGCGGCGCATCGAGGAAATCGACCTTCCTCCCGGGACTACGATCGGTGCCCTGGTGCGCGAGAACGAGGTGGTGATGGCACACCACGACACGAAGATCGAGGCTGAGGATCACGTTATCGTGTTCGTGACCGACAAGAAGACGCTGCCGAAAGTCGAGCGCCTGTTCCAGGTCGGCGCACGCTTTCTCTGACTTACAAGGTGCGCAGCGATGCAGCGGCTCGCCGGCGTCGTCAACCTGCTGAGCGTGATGGTGGTGATCTTCGCCCTGACGATGCTGTTGCCGCTGGGCGTGTCGCTCTACCTTGCCGACGGTGCAGAATCGGCCTACGACACAGCGATCGTCGTCACCCTGCTGGCCGGCGGGGTCGCGTGGCTGGTCACGCGCACAGGCAAGCGCGACCTGCAGGCGCGCGACGGTTTTCTGTTAGTCACGCTGGCTTGGACGGTCTTGCCCGCGTTCGCCACCCTACCGCTGCTGTCCTACTTGCAGCAGCTCTCGTTCACCGACGCGTATTTCGAAGCGATGGCGGGCCTCACCACGACCGGGGCGACGGCGCTCGTCGGGCTGGATCGCCTGCCGCCATCGATCAATCTGTGGCGCTGCCTCCTGCAATGGCTTGGCGGCTTGGGCATTCTGGTGCTGGTAGTAGGTATCCTGCCCTTGCTGGGCGTGGGCGGCCGCCAGGCGCTGCGGGCGGAGACGCCCGGACCGATGAAGGACACCAAGCTCACCCCGCGCATCACGGAGACGGCCAAGGGGCTGTGGTTGGTCTATGCGCTGCTTACCGTCGCCTGCGTCTTCGCGCTGCGCTGGGCCGGGATGTCGTGGCTGGACGCGGTCATGCACGCGTTCACGACCATGAGCACCGGCGGTTTCTCGCCCCACGATGCGAGCTTCGGTTACTGGGATTCACCTGCCATCGAGTCCGTGACGATCGTATTCATGATGATCGCAGGCATCAATTTCGCGACCCATTTCCAAGCGTTGAGAAAGCGCAGCACGTCTCCGTACGGGCTAGACGCGGAGGTTCGCGTGTTCGTCGCAGTGATCGTCCTGAGCATATTTGGCGTCGCGCTCTTCCTGTACGACAAGGGCGTGTACGGGGACTACGGCACGGCTCTGCGCTACACCGCGTTCAATCTTGTATCGATGGCTACTTCGACGGGCTACTCGAATACCAACTTCGGCGTCTGGCCACTGTTCGCACCGTTGTGGATGCTTTTTCTGGCGTCCTTCGTGAGCTGTTCGGGTTCGACGGGCGGGGGCATCAAGATGCTGCGCGCGATCCTCATGTTCAAGCAGGCGTTCCGCGAGCTCGCGCGTATCGTTCATCCCAGGGGCTACATTCCGGTCAAACTCGCCGGGCAATTGATCGAGAACAACATCATCTTCGCCGTGCTCGCGTTTATGCTCGTTTACGGCAGCGCGATCATCGCCATCACGATGTTGCTCGCTGCAACGGGGCTCGACCTGGTGACGGCCTTTTCAGCGGTGGTGGCGTGCATCAACAATTCGGGGCCGGGCCTGGGGCAGGTTGGCCCGAATGCGAGCTACGCCGGAATGAGCGATTTTCAGGCATGGTTGCTGGTCTGCGCGATGCTACTCGGGCGGCTTGAACTGCTTACGGTGCTGGTATTGTTCACGCCCGCGTTCTGGCGCAAGTGAGGCGCACCGTCGTGCACGTAGTGAGTGGCGCCGGACAGGCCGAGCGGCGCGCGTGGATTGCGCGCGCGCTCGAGGCGCGACCCGGCTGGCCAGCCATCACGCCGCACGCCTGCCCCTGCTGCCTTGGCCGCGTCGAGGCGCAGGTCCAGCTCACTCGGCTGCTGCGCGAGCGGCGCCCGGCGCGTGTGCTGCTCGAGCTCGGTGACGCCCGGCATCTGGCCCCACTTCAACGGTTGCTGAACGAATCGCCGCTTGCGCAATACCTGGAAGTGGGCCGCGTGATCCGATTACCGGACGACGAGCGACTCTCTGTCGAGTCGCTAGGCGCGTAGCAGCGCGAGCGCCAGGGCAAGCCAGCCGAGCATCAGCGCGCTGCCGCCGAGCGGGGTCAGGGCTCCGAACCAGCGCGTTCCCGTAACCGCGAGCAAGTACAAGCTTCCCGAGAAAAGCATGATTCCCGCCGTGAGTAGCCACCCCGAGGCCCTCAGCCAGCCGCTACCGGGAAGGGCATTGCACAGCAGGCCGACCGCTACCAAACCAAGAGCGTGCCACATGTGGTACTGCACAGCGGTTTGGTAGATCGCGAGCGCCTCGGGCGCGAGCTTGGCTTTTAGGGCATGCGCCCCATAGGCGCCCAGCGCAACGCCCAGCGCGGCGAGGAGTGCGCCCAGCACGACGAACAGTCTGGCTGCGCGCGCCACGTTGGCGTGTTGCGCCCTCAGGAGGACTTCTTCTTGGCGCGATGCGGGCGCTTCTTGCCGTAGCTGCCCTTGTAGATCTTGCCGCGTCGCGTGCGCTTGTCGCCCTTGCCCATATGGTCTCGCTCCAACTGTGTGTGATCCGAGCGCGCGATTATAGCTACGCCGCGGCGTTCGTTGTGACCGAATGCTGGGGCTCGTAGTCGAGATACGGCGCGAGCCACTTCTCTGCCTCGGCAAGGCTGATCGACTTGCGCTTCGCGTAGTCTGCGACCTGATCACGCCCGATCTTGCCGACGGCGAAATAACTCGATTCGGGATGCGAGAGATAGAAGCCGCACACCGAGGCGGCAGGAAGCATCGCGAAGGATTCCGTGAGCTCGATGCTGGCGTTCGCGCCGGCATCGAGCAGCTCGAACAGTGCACGCTTCTCGGTGTGGTCAGGACACGCGGGATAGCCGGGCGCGGGACGTATGCCGCGATAGCGCTCGGCAATGAGCTGCTCGTTCGAAAGCCGTTCGTCCGCAGCGTAGCCCCAGAACTCACGCCGCACCCGTTCGTGCATTCGCTCTGCGAGCGCTTCGGCCAGGCGGTCGGCGAGCGCCTTGAGCATGATCGCGCTGTAGTCGTCATGCGCGGCTTCGAATTCGCCGAGCTTGCGCTCGATCCCGCTGCCGGCCGTCACAGCGAAGGCGCCGATGTAATCGGGCACCCGCGTATCCTTGGGCGCGACGAAGTCGGCGAGGCAAAGATTTGGGCGACCGCCCGGCTTGTGGTTTTGCTGGCGCAGGTTGTGCCATGTGGCTAGCGGAGCGCGGCGTTCTTCTTCCGCGTAGATCGCAATGTCGTCGTTCTCCACCTGAGCTGCTGGAAACAGGCCGATCACCGCATGCGCGCTCACCCACCTTTCCGCGATCAGGCGCCCAAGCCCATGCTTGGCGTCGGCGAGCAGCTTGCGCGCCGCCTCGCCGACCACCGGGTCCTGCAGGATCTTTGGATACGATCCGGAAAGCTCCCACGCTTGGAAAAACGGGGTCCAGTCGATATAGGGCACCAGTTCCGCGAGCGGATAGTCGCGCAGAACGGTGATGCCCGGTTTGCGCGGCGCGGGCGGCCGATAGGCGGCCCAGTCGGTCTTCAGGCCGAGCTTGCGTGCCTCGGCGATCGGATGCAGCGGTCCAGGGCCTCGTTTGTCGCGGTGCTGTACCCGGATGCGTTCATAGTCGGCGCGCAGCTCCGCGACGAAGGCGTCGCGCTGCTCGAGGGAGAGCAAGCTGCTCACCACGGGTACGCTACGTGACGCGTCGGGGACATACACGACGGGCCCGGAGAAGCTGGGCGCAATCTTTACGGCGGTGTGCACGCGGGAGGTCGTGGCTCCTCCGATGAGCAGGGGGATGCTGAACCCCTGGCGCTCCATCTCGCGCGCCACGTGCGCCATCTCCTCGAGCGAGGGCGTGATGAGCCCCGATAGCCCGACCGCATCGGCCTTCTCGCGGCGGGCGGTCTCGAGTATGGTCTGCGCCGGGACCATGACCCCGAGATTCACGATCTCGTAGTTGTTGCATTGCAGGACGACTGCGACGATATTCTTGCCGATGTCGTGCACGTCGCCTTTGACCGTCGCGATCACGATCTTGCCCTTGGCCCGCCCTACCTCGCCGCTGCGTGCCTTCTCGGCCTCGATGAACGGAATGAGGTGCGCCACTGCGAGCTTCATGACGCGTGCCGACTTGACTACTTGTGGCAGGAACATCTTGCCCGCGCCGAACAGGTCGCCCACGACGTTCATGCCGTCCATCAGGGGACCTTCGATCACCTCGATCGGACGCGCGTATTTGAGGCGCGCCTCCTCGGTATCGGCGACCACGTGAGTCGCGATGCCGCTCACCAATGCGTGGCTGAGCCGTTCTTCGACGCTGCCGGCGCGCCAGGCTTCGTCCCTCGCCTTGTCTTTGGGCCCTCCCTTGACCGAGTTTGCGAGCTCGACCATGCGCTCGGTGGCGTCCGCACGACGGTTGAAAAGAACATCCTCGACGTATTCGCGCAGCTGCGGCTCGATTTCCTCGTATACACCGAGCTGACCCGCGTTCACGATGCCCATCGACATGCCGGCGCGCACGGCGTGATACAGGAACACCGTGTGCATCGCCTCGCGCACCGCGTCGTTGCCGCGGAAAGAGAACGACAGGTTGGAAACACCGCCTGACACCTTCGCCGCGGGCAGGTTCTTGCGGATCCACGCAGCAGCCTCGAGGAAGTCGATGCCGTAGCGCGCGTGCTCCTCCAGGCCGGTCGCCACGGCAAAGATGTTCGGATCGAATATGATGTCCTCGGGGGGGAAGTCTGCCTTGCGCGTAAGCAGCTCGTTGCAGCGCGCGCAGATGTCGATGCGCCGCTGCAAGGTGTCGGCTTGCCCTTTCTCGTCAAAAGCCATCACCACGGCTGCGGCACCGTAGCGGCGCACCAGGCGCGCCTGACGCAGGAACTCCGCTTCGCCTTCCTTTAGGCTGATCGAATTGACGATGCTCTTGCCTTGCACGCACTTGAGACCTGCCTCGATGACGCTCCACTTCGAGGAATCGATCATGACCGGCACGCGCGCGATGTCGGGCTCCGCGGCGATCAACCTTAGGAAAGTGGTCATCGCCTTCTCGGAGTCGAGCATCGCCTCGTCCATGTTGACGTCGATGACCTGCGCTCCGTTCTCGACCTGCTGGCGGGCGACGGAGAGCGCGCCGGCGTAGTCGCCGGCCAGGACCAGCCGCGCGAAGGCCTTCGAGCCCGTGACGTTGGTACGCTCGCCGATATTGACGAACAGGGAATCGTCCCCGACGTTGAGCGGTTCCAGGCCCGAGAGACGCAGCTTGCCCGGCAGTTCGGGGATGGTGCGCGGCGCGAGCCCGGCCACGGCATGGGCGATCGCCTGAATATGCCGCGGGGTTGTGCCGCAGCACCCGCCGGCGATATTTAGCCACCCGTTTCGGGCCCACTCGCTCATTTGCTGCGCCATCGATTCGGGCGTGTCGTCGTACTCGCCGAACGCGTTCGGCAGGCCCGCGTTCGGGTGACAGGAGACGCAGGTCTGCGCCACGCCAGAGAGCTCTTCCACGTGTGCGCGCAAGTCCTTGGCTCCGAGCGCGCAGTTCAGTCCGACCGCGAGGGGACGCACGTGGCACACGGAGTTGTAAAACGCCTCGGTGGTCTGGCCAGACAGCGTGCGTCCGGAAGCATCGGTAATCGTTCCAGACACGATGATCGGCAAGCGCATGCCGCGCTGCTCGAACGATTCCTCAATTGCGAACAGCGCAGCCTTCGCGTTCAAGGTGTCAAACACCGTTTCGACCAGAATCAGATCGACGCCGCCATCCTGGAGGCCGCGCAAGGCTTCGCCGTAGGACGCGACTAGCTGATCAAAGTCCACATTGCGAAAGCCCGGATCGCTCACGTCCGGCGAGATCGAGGCGGTCTTGCTCGTGGGTCCGAGAACCCCGGCGACGAAGCGCGGTTTGGCTAGGCTCCGGGCTTCGTAGCTTCGCGCGACGTCTACTGCGAGCCGCGCGCCGGCGAGATTCAGCTCATACGCCAGCGCTTCCATGCCGTAGTCCGCCAGGGATACGGAGGTCGAGTTGAAGGTATTGGTCTCGATGATGTCCGCACCGGCGTCGAGGTACTGCTCGTGGATGTGCCGGATGAGCGCAGGTCGCGTGATGCACAGCAGATCGTTGTTGCCGCGCAGCTCACGTGGCCAGTCCCGAAAGCGTTCGCCGCGGTACTGCGACTCGTCCAGCCGCTCGGCCTGAATCATGGTGCCCATGGCGCCGTCGAGCACGAGGATGCGTTCGGCGAGCAATGCTTCGAGCTTCGCGGCGCGGGCAGGCTGGTTCATGTCGATTCGCAAAACAAAAAGCCCGTTCAGCTTTCGCTCGAAACGGGCCTTCTTGCCTCGTGCGGCACGCGTCTCTTTAGCGGCACTTCTTTTTCACCGCCTGGCGGCGGGTCGGCGCCCGCAAGCTGAACATCAAATCGGCGCAGGATCGCAGTCTGCCGCCCTACCCCCTTTCGTGTCAACCACTTGGCGAGCGCGCGTATAATCCGGAACCTTCGTGGAGCGACCCCGATGCAACATTTCCAGCCCAAGGAGGCGTACACCTTCCTGCAGCAAAATCCCAGCGCGCTATTCGTCGACTGCCGCAGCGAGATGGAATACCTCTTCGTGGGCCATCCGGTCGGCGCGTTGCACGTCGCGTGGAACGACGGCCCGGATTGGGACGTCAACCCGCACTTCGTCGGGCAGGTGAAGAAGCTGGCAGGCACCAACCACGCCATGCGGCCGATCGTTCTCATTTGCCGCAGCGGCAATCGGTCGCAAGAAGCCGGCGACGCACTCGAGCGCGCAGGTTTTACCAGGGTGTACAACGTGGTGAACGGATTCGAGGGCGAGATGAACGAGCGCCACCAGCGCAATACGATCGCCGGCTGGCGCTTCGACGGCCTTCCCTGGGAGCAATGCTGAGTGATGGACGCAATGGCCGAGGGCAACTTCAACTCGATCACCGGCAGGTTCGCCTGCGAGGTGCATTGGGGCGACTGCGACCCGGCGGGCATCATCTTCTATCCGACGTACTTCCGCTGGTTCGACGCGGCGACTTGGAGCTTCTTCGCGCAGGTGGGCTACGACGTAAAGCGCATGCGGGAAGAACACCTGGCGATGCCGCTCGTGGCGGCGAACTGCGAATTCAGGGCCTCGCCGGTGCACGGCGACCGTTGCGAGGTGCACTCGCGCGTGCTGCGCTGGGGCGGCAAGTCCTTCGTGCTGTCGCATCGCGTCCTGCGCGACGACGACACGCTGCTCGCCGAAGGGTCGGAAACGCGCGTATGGGCGCGGCGGGCCAGCGGCCCTGGCGGTGCGCTCAAGGGCGAGCCGATCGGCGAGGCGCTGAAGGCGCTGTTTCGCGCGAGGGTCTAGAGAAGAAGAACGGTCGTGGGCGACCAGAACACGCACGATCCGCGCGCTGCGCAGGGGGCGCTCGAGAGCGCCTGCGTCGAAGCCATGGTCGCGGCCCGGTTGCTCGCGTTGGCGGTCGTGCGTAATGGCGTCCTCGTCCACGCCAGCCCCGGCTTCGCGCGCATGTTTGGCCTTGCGCCTGGAGCACTGCGGCGTCCGCTCGCCGAGCTGTTCGACGAACGCGATCGTGAGCGGGTGCTGCAGGCGGCCGGCGTCGCCGGAGAGGAGGCGGTAGGCGCGCGCGCTTTGCGCGGCGACGGGTCGCGCTTCGACGCCGAGCTCTCCGTTACACGCGTGACCCTGCCCGACGGGCCGGCGAGCGTCGTGGCGGTATTCGACATCACCGGGCATGGCACGCGGCGCGGTACCACAGTTGCGCCGCAGCGAGCACCGCAGGGGCCCGCGCAATGGAGCGCGCGCTATGAAGTCGGCATCGAGGTGATCGACGGCCAGCACCGCCACCTGCTGGAGCTCATCAACCGCCTCCAGCATGCCCTGCAGGGCGGCACGGATCTCGAGGACCTGGTCACATCCCTCAAGGAACTCGTGCGCTACACCGAGCACCACTTCGCGACGGAGGAGCGGCTGATGGATGAGGTGGGAGCTAGCGCCGAGCGCCATCGCGGCGAACACCAGCGCCTCCTTGAAGGGCTGATGCGCTTCACGGCGAGGCTCGATGTGACAAGTGTGAGTGATAGCTCACATTTTCTTCAGGATTGGCTTTTCAGGCATATCGACGAAGTTGATCGACCTTTTGGGGCGCTCTTGCGTACGCGCGGGCAACGCTAGAGAGGTGGCTCAGGCCGGCGTCAACGTTGACACCTTCTGTTGAATGAGCAATCATTCAATACCATTCTAGGAGCGCAGACTATGCGATTGGATGGCAAGACGGCGGTAGTCACCGGCGCTGCATCGGGTATCGGGCGTGCGACAGCCGAGACGCTCGCCGCGGCCGGCGCGTACGTACTGCTCGGCGACATCGCCGAGGCGAAGGGCGAGGAGGCGGCAAAGGCGATTCGCGCGGCCGGGGGCGGAGCGGACTTTCTCAGGCTCGATGTCACCGACCTCGGTTCGATCGAGGCATGTCGCGCGAGTGTGGCGTCGCGCCGCGGGCATGTCGACGTCGTCGTGAACGTCGCGGGCTGGGGCCGGGTCGAGCCGTTTGTTAAGAACACGCCGGATTTCTGGCGCAAGGTGATCGACCTGAATCTGTTCGGCCCGATTGCCGTCACACGCGCCTTCCTCGATCCGATGATCGAGCGCAGGGCGGGCAAGATCGTCACCGTCTCGAGCGATGCCGGGCGCGTCGGCAGTCTCGGCGAGAGTGTGTACGCGGGCGCCAAGGGCGGCGCGATCGCGTTCACCAAGTCCCTGGCGCGTGAGATGGCCCGCTTCAACGTGAACGTCAATTGCGTCTGCCCGGGCCCAACGGACACCCCGCTGCTTGCCGCGGTGCCCGAAAAGCACCGCGAAGCCTTCGTCCGGGTCACTCCCATGCAACGACTGGCAAAACCTTCCGAGATCGCCGATGCGGTGCTGTTCTTCGCGAGTGCGCGCTCGGACTTCATCACCGGCCAGGTGCTTTCGGTGAGCGGCGGACTGACGATGGTCGGCTGACGAATTCCAGAGAAGCGAAAGGAAGGGATCAAATGTTCAAGCTGAAAGCTGCCGATTGGCGACCGCAGCACTTCAAGTGGCAGGTCAAGGACCGCGTGGCCACGATCACGTTGAATCGACCCGAGCGCAAGAATCCGCTCACCTTCGAAAGCTACGCGGAGTTGCGCGACACGTTTCACAAGCTGCAGTACGCAGACGATGTGCGAGCCGTGGTGTTTACCGGTGAGGGCGGCAATTTCTGCTCGGGCGGTGATGTCCACGACATCATCGGCCCATTGGTCAAGATGGACATGACCGGCCTGATGGCCTTCACGCGCATGACCGGCAACCTCGTGAAGGAGATGCGCACCTGCCCGCAGCCGATTGTCGCTGCAGTCGACGGCGTGTGCGCTGGTGCCGGGGCCATAATCACTATGGCAAGCGACCTGCGCTACGGCACGCCCGAATGCAAGACGGCGTTTCTCTTCGTGCGCGTCGGGCTCGCCGGATGCGACATGGGCGCCTGCGCCATTCTGCCGCGCATCATCGGCCAGGGTCGCGCGTCCGAGTTGCTTTATACGGGCCGCAGCATGAGCGCTGAGGAAGGCCTGGCCTGGGGTTACTACAACGAAATCGTAACGAAGGAAAGACTGCTGCCGCGCGCCGAGGAAATGGCCCATTCGCTTGCCAGTGGCCCGGCATTCGCGCATTCGATGACCAAGAAGTGCTTGCACCAGGAATGGAGTCTCTCGATCGAGCAAGCCCTCGAGACCGAGGCCGAAGCGCAGGCGATCTGCATGCAGACCGGCGATTTCGAGCGCGCCTATAACGCATTCGTAAACAAGCAGAAGCCACGGTTCGAGGGCAACTGATGTCCACCGGCGGCTCCGCCAACCGAGGCCGGCCGGCCGCTTCCCGCACGCGCGCATTGCCGACGCAGCCGCTGGGCTTCGTCGCTAGCCAGGTCGCGGACCCGCGCCTGGTAGAAGAGCGCCGCCGCCAGATCGTCGGCGCCGCTGTGAAGCTCTTCTCCGCGCACGGCTACTACACGACCACGATCCAGCAGGTTGCGCGCGAAGCCGGGATCAGCACCGGTCTCGTCTATCAATATTTTCGCGACAAGGACGACCTGCTGTTACTCGCCTTGATGCAGGTGCTGGAGAGCTACGAAAAGGAGATCCCGCGCGCCCTGGAAGGCGTGCAGGACCCGGTCGCGCGCCTGTGCCGCGCCCTTGCTACGTACTGCTCGGTGGTCGACCGAATGCCCGGCGCGACCGTGCTGACTTACCGATCGAGCAAATCGCTGCGCGCCGAACGCCGCGTCCTACTGACGGAAGGCGAAGCGCGCACCAATCGCCTGCTTGAGGCGTGCATTCGCGATTGCGTCGAGACCGGGCACATGCGGCAGGTGAACGAGCACCTGCTTGCCTATTCGCACGTCATGTTCTGCCACGCCTGGGCACTGAAACACTGGGCGCTCGCCAAGCGTTACACGTTGCAACGCTATGTCGCCGAAGGTCTTGCACTCCTGGTGGAGCCATTCCTGACCGGCAAGGGGCGCGAGACCTTCCTAGCGCTGCCGCAATAAAGCCGAGCTGGCGGGTGCGACCCGCCTACTTTGCGTCCGGTTGTCTGGAAGGCTGCGCGCGCTGGAACGCCTCCAGCTGCATGCACTGCTCGAAGATGCGCAACACGCGGGGCGCGTGCGCCAAGTCGCAGTTGAAGCGTTGCGCGTTGAATACCTGAGGCACCAGACAGCAATCGGCCATACTGGGCGCGTCGCCGTGGCAGAACCTTCCGCCGCCGCCGCGCGCCAGGTCCGCCTCGAGCTTGGCCATGCCGTCGCGGATCCAGTGGCAGTACCAGCTGTTCTTCTCCTCCTCGCTCAGGTCAAGCTCCTTGACGAGGTAATTCAGTGTGCGCTGGTTGTTCAGCGGGTGGATCTCGCAGGCGATGAGGAGCGCGAGCGAGCGCACCCTGGCGCGACCGAGCGCATCCTTGGGCAGTAGCGGCGGGACGGGATGCGTTTCCTCCAGGTACTCCATGATCGCAAGCGATTGCGTGAGCAGATGCCCGTCATCGATAAGCGCGGGCACCAGTCCCTGCGGATTCAGCGCGAGGTATTCGGGACCGCGCTGCTCGCCTTTGGCGAGGTGAACGAATTGCGGGTCGTATTGCAGTCCCTTGAGATTCAGCGCAATGCGCACGCGAAAGGCGGCGGAGCTGCGATAGTAGGTGTACAGCCTCATAGGGCCGGAACAACCTTCACCTTCAGTTCACCCACACCGTCGATATGCGCCTCGAGCTCGTCACCCGGCTTGACCGGACCGACTCCCGCCGGCGTGCCCGAAAAGATGAGATCGCCCGGCTCCAGCGTGTAGTACTCCGAGAGGTATGCGATCTGCTCCGGCACCGACCAGATCATGTCGGACAGATCCGCCCTCTGCCGTTCCTTGCCGTTCACCGAGAGCACGATCGCGCCCTTGGAGGGATGACCGATCCGCGCGGCGGGCGTCAGCGCACTGCAGGGCGCCGCCTCGTCGAAATCCTTGCCGAAGTCCCAGGGGCGTCCGTGGTCCTTGCCCCACTGCTGCAGATCGCGCCGCGTCATGTCCAGACCCACGCCGTAGCCGAACACGAGATCATTCGCTTTCTTCGCATCGATGCGCCGGCCGCCCTTGGCGAGAGCCACGACCATCTCCGTTTCATAGTGGTAGTTGGCGGTCTTGGCCGGGTAATGGACCGCGCCGCCGAGCGCGACCAGGGAATGCGCAGACTTGATAAAGAAGAACGGCGCTTCGCGACCATCGCCGCCCATCTCCTTCTGGTGCTCGACGTAATTGCGGCCGACACAGAAGATGCGCCGCACGGGGAACAGGTCGGAGGAACCGACGACAGGTAACGACGGAGGCGTCCAAAGCGGGATTGCGTAGGGCATGCTGTCCTCTGGTGAAGTGTCGCGTTCAAAAAAGCGCGATTCTATGCCCTGGCTTGGAGTTCGCGCTGCAGAATTTCGCGCAGCTTGAAGCGCTGAATCTTGCCCGTCGCCGTGCGCGGCAGGTCCTGCGCGGCGCGGATCCACTTCGGCCGCTTGTGGCGCGGCAGCTTCGCCTCGCACGCACGCGCGGCGGCCTCCACCGCAGCTTCCGCCTTCCGCGTCGGCGCGACGAATAGCGCGAGCCGGTCGAAGCCGTCGGCATCCGGAACCAGCACGCATACCGCCTCTGCGATCGAGGGTTCGCCAAGCACCGCCTCCTCGAGTTCGCCCGGATTTACCCATTGCCCGGCGACCTTCACCAGTTCGTCCGCGCGACCCTGATGCGTATAGAAGCCTTCCGCATCGCGCACGAATACGTCCTTGGTACAGAACCAGCCGTCGCGAAATTGCTCGCGGGTCAGTTCCTTACGGTTCGCGTAGCCGAGCGCCAGTGCCGGATGACGCAGCCACAGCACGCCGGGCTCCGCCACGGCGGACGGATGACCTTCGAGCGCCGTCAGCCGCGCCTCGACGCCGGGAAGCAGGCGCCCGGTTCGGCGGCCATTTGAGGTGCCGACCGGGGTCACCATGGCTACCGAGAAGGTCTCGGACATGCCGTAGATCGACAGGATCTCGTGTCCGACCGTACTGCGCCATTGCTCGACCATCGCCTCGGGGAGCCGCTCGCCGGCGGCGAAGCAGTGTTTTACTCCGGCGAATGGCGCGAGCGCCCTGGAGCCCAGCATGAGCAGCCGGCGGTAGAACGACGGGACGCTGAAGAAGGCCGTCGGCCGATGCTCGGCCACGAGCGCGCACACGCGCGCGACGTCGGACCAGTCCGTGTGCAGTACCGATGTAGCGCCTACCGCCAGTACGCCGAGCAGCGCGTGCTCGAGCCCGTAGGCGAAGAACAGGCGCGACGTGGTGAGCACCTTCTCGCCGGGTCCGATGTGCACGACGTCGCGCATCACTTGCCCGGCCGGCAGCAGATCCTTGTGCGTGTGGATGATGCCCTTCGGCCTACCCGTGGTGCCGGATGAGTACAGCCAGAACGCCGCGTCGTCGGGACGCGTGGGAGAACATCCCTCTTGGGCGGCGCCGCCCAGCATGACTTCGTCCCACGACGGAACCCCGGCTGGCGCGTGCCCGGAAACTGCGACCCTGCGCTCTTGCGTCAGCGCGGCGCAGAAGGAAGGAAATGCACCGGTGAACACGTCCTCCACGAGCGCCAAGCGTGCGCCGCTGTCCGAGCGCACGAAGCGCAGATCGTCCTCGGAGAGTTGACTGTTGAGCGCGATCGCGACCGCGCCGTGCCAAAGGCAGCCGAGCCAAGCCGCAGCAAGGGCGGGCGTATCGCGCATCAGCAGCAGCACGCGGTCGCCGGGAGCCACGCCAAGGGCAGCCAGCGCACCTGCGGCCTGCCGCACCCGGCGCGCGAGTTCGCCGTAGCTGATGCGCTCGTCGCCGGAGATTAGGGCGATGTTCGCCGCGTGGCGTGCGAGCGCGGCGGCGCCAAGCAGGTGTTCGGCTCCGTTCATCGTGACCTCATTGCGCCGACCCGAATTCCGCACTCAACTGCGCCCGCAGGCGAAAGCGCTGGATCTTGCCGGTCGCGGTGCGGGGCAACTCTCTCACTTCGCGTATCCACTTCGGCTGACTGTGCCTGGGCAGGGTGGCGGTGCAGCGCTCGGCAGCCGAGGCGGCGGCTCCAGGCGTGTCGCGCGGCACTACGAACAGCGCCAAGCGGTCGAAGCCGTCCCAATCGGGCACTACGACGCAGGCGGCCTCGCGCACGTTCTCGTCGAGAAGTACAGCCTCTTCGAGCTCGGCTGGTCGGACCCACTGTCCAGCTACCTTGTAGAGTTCGTCGGACCTGCCCTGATGGTAGAAGTAGCCGTCCGCGTCGCGCGTGAAAAGGTCACCCGTGCAGAACCAGCCATCGCGAAACGCCTGCGCGGTCACTGCGGGATCCCTGTAGCCGAGCGCAAGCGACGGATGCCGCAGCCAAAGGACCCCGGGTTCGCCCAAACCGACCTCTACTCCTGCACCATCGACAATGCGGGTCTGGACGCCGGCCAGCGGTACCCCGCTGCTGCCATCGCGCGCGCGACCGGGAAAGTTGGAGATCGCGTTGCAGAAGGTCTCGGACATGCCGTAGCAGACCAGGATCTCGGTGCCCACCGCGGCGCGCCACTGGCGCAGGATCGCGTCCGGCAGACGCTCGCCGCCGGTGGCTACGATGGGGATGCCCGCAAACGGCGCCAGCTTGTCACTCGGAAGCGCAAGCAGCCGCCGAAAAAACGTCGGCACCGTGAAAAAGACGCCCGGCCGGTGGCGTTCCACCTGCGCCGCTATCGCCTCGGCGTCGGGCCAGTCCTCGTTCAGGATCGTCGTGGCGCCACAGGCGAGGGCACCCGTGAAAGCATTGTCCAGCGCGAAGGCAAAAAACAGCTTCGATGTTGCAAGGATCACCGTCCCGGGGCGCGCAGAGGCCACTTCACGCAATAGCTTGCCGGCCCGCGACGCGTTGGTGTGACTATGCAGGATCGCCTTGGGCCGGCCGGTCGTGCCCGAGGAATAGAGCCAGAAGGCGGGTTCGTGCGCGCGTGTCGGATAAGAAGCCTCCATCGGCGCAGCGTCGCGCGCCAACGCCTCCAGCGACCCTGGTCCACCGCGCGCCGCCAGGAGCCGCGTGCGGCCGCCCGCCGCCTGCGCGGCGAGCAAGGAATGCGCAGGATCGAACAGCACGAGCCGCGCCTCGCTGTCGGCGAGAATGAAGCCGACGTCGGAAGGCGTCAGGCGGATGTTCACGGGCACGGCGACCAAGCCGGCCTTGAGCGCGCCGAGAAATGTGGCGCAGAACATCGGTGAGTCGTCCATCAGCATGCATAGCCGCTCGCCGGGCGCGAGATCTGCGGTGCGCAGGGCGTTCGCGACCCGGGCCGCAAGCTCTGCAAGTTCGCCGTAGCTGACGCTGCGTCCCGCCTGCAGGATCGCGGGTTGCGTACGCAGCGATGCCTCACCCGCATGCGCGAGAAGCACGTCGGCCGCGTTGAATTGGGACTGCATCGCCTCTCCGAGCCAATGCCCAGGGAGGGGTGGTCCCCGGCCATCCATCTAGAATCGTAAGCTGTCGAGGGCTGGCCTGTCGAACTGCACGTACCGCTAGGCCGGTCGGAGTGCCGACTGGACGGCGAGCCGAAAGCAGAAAAAAAACGGACCCGAAGGGTCCGTTTTAACTACCTGTAAATCGCAGCGCCGCCGGCTTGCCGGCGGCGCGAGTTACTTGTTTAGGCTACCTGTTCACCATGCAGTGAGAGGTCCAAGCCTTCGCGCTCCTGATCTTCTGTTACGCGCAGACCAATGGACATGTCAATGACCTTGAGAATAATGAAGCTGCCGATTCCGCTAACAAGCAACGTGGTTAGGACGCCATAAGTCTGGATAAGCAAGCTGCCATCCACGCCACTAATTGCCCGCACGTTGAATACGCCGGTCAGCAGTGCGCCGATGATTCCGCCGACGCAATGCACGCCGAACGCGTCGAGCGAATCGTCGTAGCCGAACATCGCCTTCACCGAGGTTGCCGCAAAGAAGCATCCGACCCCAGCTGCGATACCGATGACAAACGCACCCGTGATCCCGACGAAGCCTGAAGCAGGGGTGATCGCGACTAGACCGGCGACGGCGCCTGAGGCGATGCCCAGGACCGACGGCTTCTTCTTCGCCACCCACTCACTGAACATCCAGGACAGGGCCGCGACCGCAGTAGCGAGTTGCGTCACGGTCATCGCCATGCCCGCGCGCCCATTCGACGCAACCGCTGAACCCGCGTTGAAGCCGAACCAGCCCACCCACAGAAGCGAGGCGCCGATTACGGTCAGCACGAGGTTATGCGGCGGCATCGCCTCCTTCCCGTATCCTACGCGCTTGCCCAACACGAGCGCGCAGACGAGGCCGGCAATACCCGCATTGATGTGAACGACGGTCCCGCCGGCGAAGTCGAGTATTCCTGCGGTTGCCCACTTGCCGCTGGTGGACTCCCACATCATGTGCGCGATGGGCGAATAAATTAGCAGCGACCACAGACCCATGAACCAGAGCATCGCTGAGAATTTCATTCGATCGGCAAATGCTCCCGCGATGAGCGCAGGCGTGATGATCGCGAAGGTCATCTGGAACATCATATAGACCGATTCCGGGATGGTCGTGCCCAGATGGCTGACAGTGACCTTTCCGGCCTCGGTCTGCAGCAGCATGCCGTTCAAGAAGAATCGACTAAACCCGCCGAAGTACGCGTTGCCCGGCGTGAACGCAAGGCTATACCCAACGATGACCCAGATCACAGTAACCAAACAAGTGATCGCGAAGCTTTGCATCACCGTCGCAAGCACGTTTTTCTTGCGCACCATGCCGCCGTAGAAAAGAGCGAGTCCCGGGATCGTCATCATCAGCACGAGAGCAGTAGAGGCGAGCATCCACGCTGTGTCACCGGAATTGATTTTGTCGGCCGTAGTGAGAAAAGGTTCTGTCGGCGCTGCAGGCGCGGGCGCTGCCGCAGGAGCTGGTGCGGCCGACGGTGCAGGCGTTGTCGCCGGAGCCGGTTGCGTCGCGGGTTGCGCCTGGGCCGTGGCGGCCGGCTTGTCGTCCGCGAGCACGTGGCCGGAGAATCCGACCGTGGCGAGCAGCGCGAGGATTGAAAAGAGCTTTCTCATCATGGTCTCCCTAAAGCGCCGCCGCGTCGGTTTCACCGGTGCGGATGCGGATGACTTTTTCGAGGTCGAAAACGAAGATCTTTCCGTCGCCGATCTTCCCGGTGTTGGCCGCCTTCTCTATCGCCTCGATGACCTGGTCCAGGATCTCGGACTTGATTGCGGCCTCGACCTTCACTTTTGGCAGGAAGTCGACCACGTATTCCGCTCCGCGATACAGCTCGGTATGGCCTTTCTGCCTACCAAACCCCTTCACCTCGGTCACGGTGACTCCCTGCACGCCGATCGCCGAGAGGGCTTCGCGCACCTCGTCGAGCTTGAACGGCTTGATGATGGCTGTTACGAATTTCATATGGACTCCTTAGCCTTGGGTAGGACGCGCCACGCCCTATAGGGTCTTGCTGAAGGTGACCAAGAAGCGACCTTTGCCAAGGTCGTAATTGTTCACGCAGTAGGGGTTCTGGGCGGCGACACCCCCGCAGTCGGCGTTCGCATTCGTGTCAGAGTAGAAAAGGCCAAGGGTCCCAAAGCCGAGGTCCTTCGTTGCGCCGAGCTTCCAATCGGTGTAGCTCGCGTCCCCATAGTGACGCACGTCTTGGTAACCGCCGTGGGCGACCAGCGTAAAGCCGCTGCCGAGATCGAAATTGCCGGTCAGATCGAAGTAGCCGCTGCCTTTCGAGTCCTCGCCGGTGGTGGGGTTCACCCAGCCGAAAAGCTTGGTCACGCTGTAGGAGTACTTGGCCGTAAGCCACTTCCAGCTCAAAGCGCCGTAGATCTCGGTCGTGTTGGGATCGAAGCTGCCAAAGCCCGTGCCGGGGTATATGTAGGTCAGCGCACCGACGTCGTAGCCGAAGTCCTTGGCGAAGCTGCCCTTGTACCCGCCGTAGACATCCCACTCCATGCTTGCGCTTGAGCCGGGCACGGAGTCGCTGATCCAACTAATGTTGGACCCCCACGTACCTAGGTAAAACCCGCTCGAATGGGCAAAGTCGAATCCGCCCTGGATCGCCGGCTTGCCCCGAGTCTGAGCAATACCGCGATAAAGGTATTCAGAGGCGAGCGATACGTTCCCGGTAAACGTGTACGGTGGCGGGGTGGTCGCTGCCTGCTGGGCGGACGCAAGCGCCGGCGCGCCAATCGCCGCTGCGACAGAAAGGGCCAGAAAACTCCTTCGCATGATCGAGACTCCCTAGATAAATGACAAGATAGAAACCCACCATCGGCATAGCATTCGCCGTGCCAGATCCATTCCCTATATTTCTCAGCGAGTTATATCCAAGCTAGGCCGAGCTCTCCCCGGTTAAGCACTGGTTTGGTGCGCAGTCCGCCTCGGGGGCGTCAAAGCGGTGCGCGAGCCACTGGGTTAAGCTGCAAGCCCGTCTAGTTTTCTGGTACATGATCGATCGCGGCGTGCTCGACGAGTTGGGCAGGCGCATCACGCAAGCGGTGCGCGATGGCCCGGCGCAGGACATGGAAAAGAACCTGCGTGCGCTGCTGTCCGCCTTCTTCGACCGTTTCGACCTCGTCGCACGCGATGACTTCGACGTGCAGAAAAAGCTCGTAGAGCGCGCGCAAGCGAAGCTCGAGGCGATCGAGGCCCGTGTCGCCGAACTCGAGTCGCGACGCGGCGCGCCCCCGGCGCGGTAAACGGCCCACCCCCCGAATGCGTTGGTCCCTCGAGACGCCTTGCTGCGCGTCCGAGGGGGACCCATGCCGCTTGCCGTGGTCGCGAGCCGCGCGCTCGCCGGGATCGAAGCTCCGGAAGTCACGGTCGAGGTGCACCTCGGACCGGGACTGCCTGCATTTCATATCGTCGGCCTACCCGATGCCGAGGTGCGCGAGGCGAAAGACCGCGTGCGCGCGGCGCTAAATCACGCGCACTTCGAATTCCCGGCGCGCCGCATTACGGTGAATCTCGCACCCGCCGATCTGCCGAAGGATTCGAGTCGCTTCGACCTTCCGATTGCGCTCGGCGTGCTTGCGGCGAGCGGTCAGCTGGCGCCCGAAGCGCTTGCCGGCCATGAATTCGCGGGCGAGCTATCGCTCACCGGCGAATTGCGCCCGGTGCGTGGAGCGCTCGCCATGGCGTTGCAGGCGCGCGGTGCCGGGCGCGCCTTCGTGCTGCCCGCGGACAACGCCCCGCAAGCGGCGCTCGCCGAGGGAGCGCGCGTATTGCCGGTGCGCACGGTGCTCGAGGTCGTGGCGCACCTGATCGGCGAAGCGCCACTCGAGCCCTACGTCGGCGACCTGCGCGCAGCCCCGCCCGCCTACTCCGATTTCGACGAAGTGAAAGGCCAGCAACAGGTGAAGCGGGCGCTCGAGGTGGCCGCCGCAGGCAGCCACAGCGTATTGATGATCGGCCCGCCTGGTACGGGGAAGTCGATGCTGGCGGCACGATTTCCCGGGATTCTGCCGCCGCTCTCGGAGGGCGAGGCGCTCGAAGTGGCCGCGGTCCAGTCGGTCTCGAGTGCGGGCTTCGACGCGCGCCAATGGGGCGCGCGCCCGTTCCGCGCGCCGCATCACAGCGCTTCGAGCGCTGCGCTGGTGGGCGGCGGGAACCTGCCGCGTCCCGGGGAGATATCCCTCGCGCACCACGGCGTCCTATTCATGGACGAGCTGCCGGAGTTCGACCGCGACGTGCTCGAAGCCCTGCGCGAGCCGATGGAATCGGGGCGCGTGTCGATCGCGCGCGCTGCGCGCCAGGCGCAGTTCCCAGCGCGCTTCCAGCTGCTCGCTGCGATGAATCCATGTCCGTGCGGTCACTGCGGCGCGCCCGGGGGGCGCTGCCGCTGCACGCCTGAGCGCATTGCCCGCTACCGCGGCCGCGTCTCCGGCCCGCTCGCCGATCGCATCGATATCAAGCTGGAGGTCCCCGCGCCGCGCGACACCGACCTGCTCGCGAACGCGCCGGCAGAGTCCACCCGCGCCATCCGCGAGCGCGTGCTGCGGGCACGCGTAATCCAGACGGAGCGCCAGGGCAAGCCGAACGCCTTGCTCGAGACGCGCGAGATCGATCGCCACTGCGGCACTGACCGGGATGGCGACAAGCTGTTGCGCCACGCGCTCGCACGGCTGCTGCTCTCGGCGCGCGCCTATCATCGCGTGCTGCGCGTCGCCCGCTCGATCGCGGATCTCGCGGAAAGCCGGACAATCGCGGCCGAGCATATCGCCGAGGCGATCCAGTATCGCAGGCTCGACGCCTCGTTCTAGGACCATCTGCTAGAGTCGGCCAGGTCATGGCGACTTACGCGATTGGCGACGTGCAGGGCTGCTTCGACGAGCTGCAGGCGCTGCTCGCGCGCATCGGGTTCGATGCAGCGCGCGACCGTCTGTGGTTTGTCGGCGACCTCGTCAACCGCGGGCCGAAGTCGCTCGAGGTGCTGCGCGCGGTGCGCGCGCTGGGGGACCGCGCCGTGGTGGTGCTCGGTAACCACGACCTGCACCTCGTGTGCCTGTTCGAGGGTCACGCCCGGCGCCGCGCGGAGGACACGCTCAACGGATTGCTCGAGGCGCCGAATGCCGCGGAGCTGATCGGCTGGCTGCGCACGCGGCCCCTGATGCACGTCGAGGCGGGCTACGCTATGGTGCACGCAGGGCTGCTGCCCGGCTGGTCGATCGACCAGGCACGCGCTCATGCGCGCGAGGTCGAGGAAGCGCTCGCCGCGCCGGGCTACCGCGAATTCCTCGCGCACATGTACGGTAGCCTACCGGACCGCTGGAGCGACTCGCTTACCGGCTGGGACCGTCTGCGCGTGGTGGTAAACGCGATGACCCGCATGCGCTTTTGCACTCGCGAAGGCGTCATGGAGTTTCGCGCCAAGGGAACGAAGTCGCCGCCCGGCTACGCGCCCTGGTTTGCGCTACGCGCGGGACGCGCGGAGCCTGCCATCGTGTGCGGCCACTGGTCGGCGCTCGGGCTGAAGCTCGAGGCGCGGCTCGCCGCGCTCGATACGGGCTGCGTGTGGGGAGGGGCGCTAAGCGCGTTGCGCCTGGAGGACCGTCGCCTGTACCAAGTCGCCTGCGCGGCCTATCGCCCGATCGACGAACCCAGAGCCACGGAGGAACGGTGAACGACTGCGTGTTTTGCCGCATCGTCGCGGGGCAAATCCCCGCGACGCGCGTGTACGAGGATGCGCACACGATCGCCTTCATGGACATCGGACAGGTCAATCCCGGCCACGTGCTGGTCGCAGTCAAGGCGCACGCCGAGAGCCTGTATGAGCTCAGCGAAGATCAGGCGGCTGCGCTCGCTCGCGTCAGCATACGCGTGGCGCGCGCCATTCGCGCATCCTTCGCGCCGGAGGGCTTGTCGGTGTACCAGGCGAACGGTCGCGCTGCCGGTCAGACCGTGCTTCACTACCACGTGCATCTGCTTCCGCGCCATAACGGCGACGGCATGCAGCTCACCTGGCCGGTGAAGAACCCGCCGCGCGATCAGCTCGAAGCCTGCGCGGCGAAGATTCGCTCGGCCCTAGACTGACTGCGGCGCTATCGCCAGGGACTGAAGCCGAACGCCGTCTTGTAGCGTTCCTCGATCTCGTCGCGCGAGGGCGCGTGATTCTGCGCGCCGCGGTGCGCGATCTTGATCGCGCCCATGATCGAGCCTAGACGCGCGGTCGTTGGCCAGTCCCAGCCACGCGCGATTCCGTACAGCAGTCCGGCGCGGTAGGCGTCTCCGCAGCCGGTCGGATCGACCAGGCGATCGGCCTTGACGCACGCAATCTCGTGACGCTTGCCGGCCGCATGAACCAGCGAGCCTTGCGCGCCGAGGGTGACGACCAGCGCCTTGACGTCTTTCGCCAGCTCTTCCAGGGTGCAGCCGGTTTTGTCTTGCAGCATCTTGCCCTCGTAGTCATTGACCGCAACATAGTCGGCGAGCGCGATGAACTCGCGCAGGTCGGTCGCGGAAAACATCGGCAGCCCCTGGCCTGGATCGAACATGAACGGGATAGCGTGCTGCGCGCATTGGCGCGCGTGCTGCTGCATGCCGTCCTTGCCGTCCGGACTTACGATCGCGAGGGTCGCACCGAGACTGGGTCCTATCGAGTTCTGGTGAGAGTGGTTCATGGCCCCCGGGTGGAAGGCCGTGATCTGGTTGTCATCGAGGTCGGTGGTGATGAATGCCTGAGCGGTGAACTGGCCGTGCACCGTCTTAAGCAGGCCGGTACCGATGCCGAGACGCTCGAGGCGCGCGAGATAGGGCTGGATGTCCTCGCCGACGGTCGCCATGACGAGGGGCTCTGCGCCCAGCAGCCGGAGGTTGTAGCCGATGTTGCCTGCCGTCCCTCCGAACTCCCGCCGCATCTCTGGCGTGAGAAAGCAGACGTTCAGAATGTGCAGCTGGTCAGCGAGCAGGTGGTTCTTGAAGCGATCAGGGAACACCATGATGGTGTCGTAGGCGATCGAACCTGTAACGAGCGTGGCCAAGCGATCTCCGTCGGAGGTTACGGGAAGAACAGAAACAGCCGGAAGCCGGTGGCGTGTACGTGCGCAGCGTCGAAGCGCTGCCGGACGCTGACCTCCCCTCCCGGCGCGATGCCGCGTGCAGCAAACTGCCCGAGGCGCGCCGCGTCGAGGTAGTCCGAAGGCTTCAGCACACGTCGCACGACCACTTGGTCGTTTTCATCGGTGAGCGTCAATTCGAGCGCGGGGTATTCCTGCGCAAACGCGGCGCGATTTCGGATCACGGCGTTCAGCACGATGACGTTCGCATGTCCCGGGTCGGCCTGCAGGTCGGACGACTCGATGCTCATCAGATCGGAGTGGTGCGGAAGCCTCAGCCGGCAGCCAAAGGTTTCGCAGGCTGCGGCGAGCTGCGGCTTGACGTCCGGCAGAGCGAGCGCGATATCGTCCCGGAAGTAGAGCGCGAGCTGCCCGGCGAGCGCGGCCAGCGCAACGATACCGAGCAGCGCCCACACCGCGGTGAAGCGCTGCTGCGGCGCGTCGTCCTCGAGGAATTCCGGCTGCTCGATAGGCTCCCTGCGGGCGGGGCGCTGCACGGCGGGTGGCGGCGCGGGCCGAGCGAGACGCTCGGGACGTGCGGGGCGGGCGGAGGTCTCGGGGCGTACGGGAGTCTCGGAGCGTGCGACGGCCTCGGGCCGTGCAGGAGTCTCGGGACGTTGCGCCGAGGGCCGAGCGGTGCGCGCTGGGGCGGGCGGCGGACGGCTCGCGGCAGGCGCTACTGCGCTTAAATCGAGATTTAGGGTTAGGTCCGGGCTCGCGGCTGCCGCGCGCCGCGAAGGATCGAACAGCCCGAGCTGCGGCGAAGGCTCGAGCGCGGCTGGCCCGCCCTGCTCGCCGACGAGGCAGGACACCGCATCGAAAACGCCCGAGCATTTTCCGCAACGCACCCGACCGCTGCGCGCGACCAGCTGCGCAGGCTGGACGCGGAACGCGGTGCCGCAGGTCGGACAGCGCGTGATGAGGCTCACGCGCGCATTCCCTCGAGGAGCGCCCAGCCATCGTCCACGCTCGTTACGTCCAATTCGATCGCGGGTCGGTAGGCCGCGGCGACTTCCGATGCTTGGACTGCGAGGATTCCAGAAAGCGCGAGGCGGCCGCGCGCACGAACGCGTATGGTCAGCGCGGGCGCAAGCAGGATGAGCGGATTGGCGAGTATGTTGGCCACCACCACGTCGTAGTCGCCTCGCGGCAGCGCCTCCGGGGTCGAGACGCGCACGCTGACTTCATTCGCACGCGCATTGGCCCGGGTCGCGTCGAGTGCCCGGGGATCGAGGTCTACCGCATCGACCTCCGCCGCTCCCAGTTTCGCAGCGGCGATTGCCAATATACCGGAACCGCATCCGTAGTCCAGCACGCGCTCGCCGCCGCGCAGCGAGCGCTCCAGAAAATGCAGCGCGAGCCGCGTGCTGGGATGCGTCCCCGTGCCGAACGCCATGCCGGGATCGAGGCGTACCACCGCGGCGCGTGCATCGGGCGGCTCGCACCACGTGGGGACAATCCACAGCAGCTCGCCGATCCGCACCGGTGCGAACTGCGACTGAGTGCGGCGCACCCAGTCGTCGTCCTCGACGCGCGCGACGCGAAACGCGGGCGGCAGGTCGAGCCCCGCGGCGTGCGCGCATTCGACCACGAGCTCGAGCACATTCGCATCGAGCGGGAGCAGCGCGACGACGCGACTGTGAGGCCAGGCGCCAGTTGCGCTGTCCCATGATGGTTCGGCGAAACGTGGAGCTTCGTTCGCCGTGCCCTCGTCGGCATCCTCGAGACTGACGGATTGCGCGCCGCGTGCGAGCAACGCCTCGGACAACGCCTCGGCCGCGGCCTCTTCGACCTCAAGCGTGAGCGACAGCCACGGCATCGCCTTATTTAGCCTTGGGCTTCTGCTCCTGAGCGAGCTTCTGCTCCAGGTAATGGATGGAAACGCCGCCGCGCACGAAGCGGATGTCGTTCAGCAGCTCGAGTTGCAGTGGGATGTTCGTCTGGATGCCTTCGACCACCATCTCCGAGAGCGCGACGCGCATGCGCCGGATGGCCTGTTCGCGCGTCGCTCCGTAGGCAATCACCTTTCCGACCATCGAGTCGTAGTTGGGCGGAACGGTGTAGCCCTGATATACATGCGAATCGACACGGATGCCCGGGCCTCCTGGCGGATGGTACGACGTAATGCGGCCGGGAGACGGCGTGAAGCGGTAGGGGTCTTCGGCATTGATGCGGCACTCGAGCGCATGCCCGCGCAGCTGGATGTCCTTCTGGCGGAACGGCAGCTTCTCGCCCGCGGCAATGCGGATCTGGGTCTGCACGATGTCGATGCCAGTGATCATCTCGGTGACCGGGTGCTCGACTTGGATGCGCGTGTTCATCTCGATAAAGAAGAACTCGCCATCTTCGTACAGGAACTCGAACGTACCCGCGCCGCGGTAGCCGATCTTCCGGCAGGCCTCGACGCAGCGTTCACCGATCTTGTCGCGTAGCTTCGCAGGAAGCTCGGGCGCGGGCGCTTCTTCGACGATCTTCTGGTGGCGGCGCTGCAGCGAACAGTCGCGCTCGCCGAGGAATACTGTCCCCTTGTGGGTGTCGGCGAGCACCTGGATCTCGATGTGGCGCGGATTTTCGAGGTATTTCTCGAGATACACCGTCGGGTTCGAGAAGGCGGCCTGCGCCTCCCCGCGCGTCATGGCCACCGCGTTCAGCAGCGCGGCTTCGGTATGCACGACGCGCATGCCGCGCCCGCCGCCGCCGCCGGCGGCCTTGATGATCACCGGGTAGCCGACCTTGCGCGCGACGCGCACGATCTCCTTGGGGTCCTCCGGCAGGGGTCCATCGGAGCCAGGCACGCAGGGGACGCCAGCCTTGCGCATCGCCTCCTTGGCGCTCACCTTGTCGCCCATGAGACGGATGTTGTCCGGGCGCGGCCCGATGAAGACGAAGCCCGAGCGCTCGACTTTGTCGGCAAAGTCGGCGTTCTCGGACAGGAAGCCGTAGCCGGGATGGATCGCCTCGGCGTCCGTCACCTCGGCCGCGCTGATGATGGCGGGGATGTTCAGGTAGCTCTGCGACGCGGGCGGTGGCCCGATGCACACGGATTCGTCAGCGAGTCTGACGTACTTCGCTTCGGTATCAGCCTCCGAATGGACGACCACTGTCCGTATGCCCAACTCGCGGCAGGCGCGCTGGATGCGAAGCGCGATCTCGCCGCGGTTCGCAATCAGGATCTTCTCGAACATCTAACCGATGACGAACAGAGGCTGGCCGTATTCGACCGGCTGGCCGTTCTCGACCAGAATCGCCTTGATCGTGCCCGAGGCGTCGGCTTCGATCTCATTCATGAGTTTCATCGCTTCGACGATGCAGATCGTCTGTCCTTCCTTGACTACTTCTCCGACTTCGACGAACGGTTTGGCGTCCGGTGATGCGGCCCGATAGAACGTGCCCACCATGGGCGATTTCACCACGTGCCCTTCGGGCGAGGCTTCGGCGGCGGCCGGCGTCGCCACGCTAGGCTTCGCTTCGGGTGCTGGCGCGGCGACTGGGGAGAGAGGGGGCGCACTCGCGACAGGCGTCAGGCTGACGCCCCCGCCTCTAACGATCTTCACCTTCTCCTCCCCCTCGGTGATCTCCAACTCGGCGATGCCAGACTCCTCGACGAGATCGATCAGCTTCTTCAGCTTGCGCAAATCCATGGTTGGGGCTCCCTGGGACGCCGGTTTGCCGAACGGCCGCGCGCGCGGTCGCTAGCTCCCGGCCTTCTGGGACAATCTGCCTAAGGCGTAGCTCAGCGCAAAGTCGTAGCCGCGGCTGCCAAGACCGCAGATCGTTCCGACCGCGGCATCCGAAAAGTACGAATGCCGCCGGAAGGTCTCTCGGGCGTGTACGTTGGACAAGTGCACCTCGATGAACGGGATATTTGCCGCCAGTAGGGCGTCGCGCAGCGCAACGCTGGTATGCGTATAGCCAGCCGGATTGACGATGATGAACCCTATCCGTTCATCCCTCGCCCGGTGGATCCGATCGATCAGCGCGCCCTCGTGATTGCTTTGGAAGCACTCCAGAGGCACCCCCTGGGCGCGCGCTGCCGCTGTCAGGCGGCGCTCGATGTCGGCGAGCGTCTCGCGCCCGTAGATCTCCGGCTCGCGCGAGCCGAGCAGGTTCAAATTCGGTCCGTGAAGCACCAGCACCGATTGCTGAGGAGATTCGCGTCTTGTCGGCATTTTAGCGGCAGAAGGCCGCATTTTACGGGAAATTCAAGCACGTCACGTGGCCTGACTACCAGCCGGCGCGTTAGCTCGCCTGCAACTTTACCAAGTTTGCCTCGAGTTCCGGGACGCGCAGCATTCCAAGTTTGCGCCCCACAAGCGATCCCCCGCGTCCGACGAACAAAGTATAAGGCAACCCGCCAGAAGGGTTGCCGAGCTTTGCCATGAGTTCAATCGCGGAAGGGTCGGTAACGAGCACTGGATAGTTGATTCGAATAGTTTTCACGAATTCGACGACGTTGTTGGCATTATCGAGGGCGATGCCTAGTATTTCGCCACCTCTTGCGACAACTTCCTCGCGCCTCGAGACCAGGAGCGGGATTTCTTCCCGGCAAGGCGGGCACCAAGTTGCCCAGAAGTTACAGACTAGCGCTTTGCCCTTCCACTCGGCGATATGGTGCTCCCGCCCTTCGACGTCCCAGAGGGGCATCTCCTCGAGTACGGCAATGGTGACATCGGAACGAAGCAGGCGTGGCGCGATGATCGCACCCGCTAGAGCCGCGGCGAGTCCAACCCCTCCGAGAATCAGCGCGTCACGGCGCCTGAGGGCCATCGGCGTCCTGCCGCTGTGTCCCTTGGGCGATCAGGGCGCCAACCTCGCCGATGCCCGCGCGGTCCATGACACGACCTGTCTGAGAGGTCTTGAGCGCGAGGCGCTCGTCGCGTGCATCGAACACGGACAGCTTGAGGGGCGTGCCGCGCCAGCTTAGCGACAAGACCGTGACAGCGTGCGCGCGGTCCCCGGAGTAGCGCCTTCCTTCCGAGGTTGTGTAGGCGATGCCGCGGTCCAGCAGGAATATCTCCACCTCCTTCGTGCTTTCCGGGAACAACTGGAGGTCGATTTCCGCGTACCGGCCTGCAATGCCGCGCAGCACGGGCCCGGTCAGATACGGACTGAAACGCTCGAGCGCACGCATCGCGTCGAGCGCGACGCGGCGCAGCTCTGCGATGCGTTCGGGGTGTTCCTCGGCCTGATACAAAGCTCGGTAGGCGCGCAGTTCGGCCTCAATTTCGTCGTTCGCGGGCAGCGCCTGGCCCTCGCTCGCGCCTAGCTGCCTGGCCGCCTTGCGTTTCGCGAGCGCGAAATCGTCAATGCCATCCTCGGCCATGATGCGCGCCGCGGCAGCGGCGATCCGGGCTCGGGTACCGTTTTGCCGCGGTATTTTGCGGCTCATTGCAACGCCTCGTATGGTTGCAGGAGGGGCGAGCGACCCCTTGCTATCGGCCGCATGATAGCGCAGCGCCGCCGCCACGCAGGCATCGCGTAGAATTTGCGCCTTTTTGCGGCTGTCTTATGCCTCCACACATTCACATCCTTGGCATTTGCGGCACGTTCATGGGGGGTCTGGCGGCGATCGCCAAGAGCGCCGGGTTTCGCGTGACCGGCTGCGATGCCAATGTGTATCCCCCTATGAGCGAGCAGCTCGCTGCGCTCGGAATCGAGCTTATCGAGGGTTTCGACGCCGAACAGATCGCACTTGCACCGGACTATTGGGTCGTCGGAAATGTTGTGACGCGGGGCAATCCGCTCATGGAAGCGATTCTCGATCGTGGCGAGCGATTCACTTCGGGGCCGCAGTGGCTGGCGGACCATGTTCTACGGGATAAGTGGGTGATCGCTGTCGCTGGAACCCATGGAAAAACGACCGTTTCAGCAATGATCACGTGGATAATGGAGCGTGCTGGCCAGGCACCCAGCTTCCTAGTAGGCGGTGTGCCAAAGGATTTCAGGAGCTCCGCCAGACTTACCGCTGGCCGATGCTTCGTGATCGAGGCCGACGAGTACGACACGGCGTTCTTCGACAAGCGATCCAAGTTCGTGCACTACGGTCCGCGCACCCTGGTGTTGAATAATCTTGAGTTCGATCATGCCGACATCTTCGGAGAACTTGCTGACATCGAGCGCCAATTTCACCATCTTGTGCGTACTGTGCCGCATTCCGGTCTAATCGTCGCAAACGCACGCGACGCCGCCCTGCAGCGCGTGCTCGGGATGGGGTGTTGGACCGCTGTCGAGACGTTCGGCAACGATAGCGGCTGGCAAGCGGGCGAGCCGGACGCATACGGCGGGTTCGAAGTGAGCTGGCGGGGAGCGCCGGTGGGCCGAGTCGCCTGGACCCAGCTCGGTGAGCACAACCGTTCGAATGCGCTTGCCGCATTGGCTGCGGCGCGCCACGCGGGAGTGTCGCCTGAGGTGGCAATCGCTGCCCTGAATTCATTTGGCGGCGTGCGCCGGCGCATGGAACTCCTGGGTGTGGTGCATGGCGTGACCGTTTACGACGACTTCGCACACCACCCCACCGCGATTCGCACCACGTTGGAGGGTCTGCGCCGACGCGTCGGCACAGCACGCATCATCGCGGTACTGGAGCCGCGCTCGAACACGATGAAACGCGGCGTGATGAAGGACGCACTTGCGCCGAGCCTTGCCAGCGCGGACCGGGTATTTGTCTACGACGCACAACTTGGTTGGAGCGCGCCGCTGGCGCTCGCGGCACTCGGCGAGCGCGCGCGCTGCATCGACGACCTCGACCGACTGGTGCAAGGCATCGCCGCGGAGGCACGGGACGGTGACCACGTGCTCATCATGTCCAACGGCGGGTTCGGCGGCTTGCACGGCAAGTTGCTCGATCGGCTCTCCTCGGGCGGTCGAGCCGAATGATCGTGTACTTGCATGGCTTCAACAGCGCGCCTGCGTCGCATAAGGCGCGCACGCTGGCCGCCGCCATGCAGTGGCGCGGATTGCAGGCTGAGATCGTCTGCCCGGCGCTTCCGCCGGCGCCCCAGGCCGCAGTGCGCGTCATCGAAGGCGAGCTGGCCAGCGTCGCGCCGCGCCGCGTGACGCTCGTCGGCAGCTCGCTCGGGGGCTTCTACGCGACGTACTTCGCCGAGAAGAAGGGCTTGCGCGCAGTGCTGATCAATCCCGCCATTACACCCTACGTCGGACTCGAGGCTTACCTGGGAATGCAGCAGAACCTGTATACGGGCGAGCGTTACGAGCTTACGCGCGCCGACCTCGACGGGTGGCGGGCGCTGGCGGTCGAGCATGTCGATCCGGAGCGCTATTTGCTCTTGCTCGAAACCGGCGATGAGGTGCTCGATTGGCGAGCCGCCGCGCGCAAATACGAGGGGGCCCGCAGCGTAATCCGTGACGGCGGCGATCACACGCTGCGCAGCTTTCCCGAGCACATCGACCGCATACTGGCCTTCGCCGGGCTGGTGCGGCATTAACGTGCTGCTACGCTTTATATAATCCGCGTTTGAGATGCGGCTCCCATGCATGTCTTGTACGAAGAGGACGGCGAGTTCAAGGTCGGCGCGGTGCTCTCTCAGGCGCCGGCGTCCTACCAGGTCGAGAACCCTCATGGGCGCCGCGCAAAGATCAAGGCCGCAAACGTCTTGATGAGCTTCGAACGCCCGCAGGGCGCGCAACTGATCGCGCAGGGGCGTAACTTTGCCGAAGGGCTCGACACCGAATTTCTCTGGCAGTGCTGCGGCAGCGCGGAGTTCGATTTCAGGCAGCTCGCGCGCGACTATGTCGGCCGCGAGCCCAGCCCCGTCGAGGCTGCAGGTGTGCTTTTCAAGTTGCATGCAGCGCCCGTGTACTTTCACCGGCGTGGGCGTGGACGCTATCAGGCCGCCAGCGCCGACATGATTGAGCGCGCTCTCGCGGGGCTCGAAAAAAAACGGCGCACCCTGGAGCACATCGCCGACTGGCGAACGCGTCTGACGCGCTTCGAGTGCCCACCGGAGATCGAGGCGCTGCGCGAGGAGCTTCTGTATGCGCCCGATCGCAACAAGCCCGAAACGAAGGCGTTCGAGCAAGCTTGCGAAGACACCGGTCTCGCTCCGGCGCGTCTGTTCGAGCGCTGCGGGCTGCTGTCGGACAGCCACGATTTCCACCTGAATCGCTTCCTGTTCGAGTTCTTCCCGCGCGGCACGCGCTTTCCCGACCACGCGACTCCGCCGCCGCCGGAGGATCTGCCGCTCGCCGCGTCGGAGGCTTTCAGCCTGGATGACGTTGGCACGACGGAGATCGACGACGCTTTTTCCGTGAGCCGCGTGACGGACGACGAATTGCGCATCGGCATTCACATCGCCGCGCCGTCGCTCGGGATCGGGCCGGGCTCGCCGCTCGACGCGCTGGCGCGCGGGCGCCTTTCGACCGCCTACATGCCGGGGGTCAAGTACACCATGCTGCCCGAGGACGTGATCGGCGGCTATTCGCTGGACGCCGGCCAGGTGCGCCCCGCGTTCTCCCTGTACCTGAACGTCTCCTCGCGCGACTTCTCGCTGCATGGCCATCACTCGCGCGTGGAACGAGTGCGCGTCGCCGCCAACCTGCGTCACGCAGAGTATCGGTCGCTGAACGAAACTATCCCGTCTGGCGCGCAGACGGGGAAGGCCTTCGAGGAAGAGTTGCGCACGCTTTGGCGCTTCGCCTGTGCGCTTGAGGACCGGCGGGGCAAACCGAGCGTCAACGCTGGCATGGTGGACTACGTGTTCCGCGTCGCCGACGGGCGCGTTCGCGTCGAGCAGCGCGTGCGCGGCGCACCGCTCGACAAGCTGGTATCGGAGCTCATGATCGTAGCCAATACCACCTGGGGCGAGTTGCTGGCCGAGCGCGACGTGGCTGCCATCTATCGCGTGCAGTCGTCGGGCAAGGTTCGCATGAGCACCTATCCCGAGGCACACGAGGGACTCGGTGTGTCGTGCTATGCCTGGATGAGCTCTCCCCTGCGTCGCTATGTGGACTTGCTCAACCAGTGGCAACTCGGCGCATCGCTCGCCGGGCGCCGCGCCCCGTTCGCGCGCAACTCCGAAGCGCTCCTTAGCGCGATGCGCGCCTTCGAGGTCACGCACGCGCGTTTTGACGAGCATCAGCGAGCGATGGAGGCTTACTGGAGCCTGCGCTGGCTTGTGCAGGAAAAGCTCACGCACGCGGATGCGGTCGTGCTGCGCGAAGGCATGGTGCGCCTAGAGGGACTGCCGCTCACCGTGCGAGTGTCCTCTCTGCCGGCGCTCGAAGCGGGCGCGCGCGTTCGACTCGAGCTGGGGGAGATCGACCTTTTCGAGCGCAGCATCGCTTGCGTGTACCGCGAGACGCTTTCGGGCAACGGCGGGTCGAGCACGCCGGAAGCGCTGCAAGAGAGCGATTAGCCATAGAATGGCGGCAAGTCGACGGCGTGAGGGCAGTTTGCAGGCAGCGATTGCGACAGGCGTTTTTCGGACTCCGGAGTTCTGGGTAAGGAGTGACCCGCAAACGCGGGTGCTGTACGTATCGGTCGGAATCTCGCTGTTGCTGCACGGCATCGTGCTCGCGACGCACTTCAGCTTCCCGGAATCGCTGCGCTGGCGCTCGGCCAACGAGCCGCTCGAAGTGGCACTCGTCAACGCGAAGACCCGTGACAAGCCGGTCGAGGCGGACGTGCTGGCGCAGGCCAATCTCGACCGCGGGGGCAATACCGAGCAGGACCGCCGCGCCAGGACCTCGCTGCCCGTGACCTCGCCGCGGCATCCCGGCAAGGACCTCGCGGCGGCGCAGCGTCGCCAGCGCCAGCTCGAGCTTCAGCAGCGGCGCTTGCTGGCCGAGGCGCACAAGCAGCGCGTCGAGACCCCGACGACCGAGCGGCGCGCGCCTGCCGCCGACCCCACGCCCCAGGTGTCGGGCCGCGACCTCGCCGATCTGTCGCTCGCGGCGATGAAGCTTCAGGCGCAGATCGACCGGCGCACCGAGGAATACGAGAAGCGCCCGCGCAAACATTTCATCGGCGCGCGTGCGACCGAGTACCGGTTTGCCCAGTACGAGGAGGATTGGCGTCAGAAGGTCGAGCGTATCGGCACGATTAATTATCCGGCTGAGGCGCGCGGCAAGTTGTATGGCAATCTTCGCCTCACGGTAACGCTGCGGCCCGACGGCAGCGTCGATTCGATCGAGCTCGACCGATCCTCGGGACTGAAGGCGCTGGATCAGGCCGCCTTCAAGATCGTGCGCATGGCCTCGCCCTTCGCGCCGTTTCCCCCCGACATCCGCAAGGACACCGATCTGCTCGTCATCACGCGCACTTGGTTTTTCGGGCAGGGCGACAAGATCTGGACGGAATAGCGCATGACGGCGCGCTACGCCGTGATCGGGAACCCAGTCGCGCACTCCAAATCGCCGTGGATCCACACGCGCTTCGCGCGCGATGCCGGCCAGGACATGAGCTACGAGGCGATCGAAGCCCCCCTCGACGGCTTTGCCCGAACAGTGGCTGCGTTCCGCGCGGCGGGCGGGAGAGGGGCGAACGTGACCCTACCCTTCAAGGAGCAGGCGTTTACCTATTGTGCCTCCGTGAGCGAGCGCGCGCGCGCGGCGCGCAGCGTCAATACGCTGGTGCTCGATCGGGGCACGCCGTGGGGCGACAACACCGACGGAATCGGACTGGTACGAGACCTCGAGGTGAACCTCGGCGTATCGCTACACGGCCGCAAAGTGCTGGTGCTCGGAGCAGGCGGCGCCGCACAGGGCGTGCTGCAGCCGCTGCTAACAGCGGGCGTGCGCGAGCTGGTGGTTGCCAACCGCACAATCGAGCGCTCGCTCGCCTTGGCGACGCGTTTTCCCGGCGTGGAAGGCACCGGTTACGCCGGGCTCGCGTCGCGCGCGTTCGACCTGGTGATCAACGCGACATCGGCCGGGCTGCACGGCGAACTGCCACCGCTGCCGCCGGCGCAGCAGGCGGGGCCGTTCGCGGCCGACGCACTCGCCTACGATATGCTGTACGGGCGCGATACGCCCTTCCTCCAGTATGCGCGCCGCGCAGGCGCGCGCGTGAGCGACGGCACCGGGATGCTGGTCGAGCAGGCCGCGGAATCCTTTTTCATCTGGCGAGGCGTGCGTCCCGACACGCGTGCCGTGCTCGCCGCCCTGCGCACGAGCTGAATGCCGGTTCTGGTGCGCCGTTCGACTCTCAAGCTGCTTGGCTTCGTGGCCGGACTGGTGGCGTTCATGTTCCTGGCGTTGCAGCTGTGGTTCTACGGCCAGGTCCTGTGGCTGAAGAGTCACGATCCGGCACATAGCGCATTCATGCAAGAGTGCCTCGCGCAACTGCGGGAGCATGATCCGAAGGCCCGGCTGCAACATCGCTGGATTCCCTATGCGCGGATATCCGCCAATCTGAAGCGCGCCGTCGTCGCCGCCGAGGACGCGAAGTTCCTCGATCACCAGGGTTTCGACTGGGAGGCGATCCAGAAGGCGATCGAGAAGAACGAGCGCGAGGGGCGGGTGGTCGCGGGTGCATCGACCATCAGCCAACAGCTTGCGAAGAACCTCTTTCTTTCCGGCGAGCGTACCTGGGCGCGAAAGGGCGAGGAGGCGCTGATCACCTGGATGCTCGAGCAAACTCTGTCCAAGCGCCGCATCCTCGAGCTGTATCTCAACTTCGCGCAGTGGGGCGAAGATATCTTCGGTGCCGAAGCGGCCGCGCGGCACCACTTCGGCGTGCCTGCCGGTGCGCTGACCCCCGAGCAGTCGGCCTGGCTGGCGGCTATCCTTCCCAGCCCGACGCGCTACGACCGGGGCTTCACGACCCGCTATCTCGCCGGCCGCGTGCGCACCATCCTCGCGCGCATGCCGGCGGCGCAGATTCCCTGAGCCACGCGGGCAGGACGCGAGGTTCCGCGCTTCGCTTCAGACGAGCGCGGCGAACGCGGCCCGCGCTGCCGCGAGCGTCGCTTCGATCTCGGTCGCGCCGTGCGCCGCCGAGACGAATCCGGCCTCGTATGCGGAAGGTGCGAGATAGACGCCGCGCGCGAGCATTTCGTGGAAGAATCGATTGAAACGCTCGCGGTCGCACTCCATCACCTCGGCGAAGCTGGTCGGCGGCCGCGCGCGGAAGTAGATGCCGAACATGCTGCCGATCGATTGTGCCGAGAATGCCACGCCTGCCCGCGCCGCCTCGGTCGCGAGGCCCTCGGCCAGGGCGCGCGTACTCGATTCGATACGCTCCTGGAAGCCTGGCGCTTCGACCAGCGCCAGCGTTGCCAAACCCGCAGCGACCGCGACCGGGTTGCCCGACAGCGTTCCCGCCTGGTACACCGGCCCGAGAGGCGCGATATGCAGCATGACATCACGCCGCCCACCGAATGCGCCCACCGGCATGCCGCCGCCGATCACCTTGCCGAGTGTGGTGAGATCGGGCCTGATGGCGAAGCGTTGCTGCGCGCCGCCCGTGGCGACGCGAAAACCGGTCATGACCTCGTCGAACAATAGCAGAGCCCCGTGGCGCGTGCACTCGTCGCGCAGGGTCTCGAGAAACCCGCGTGCGGGCAGCACAAGATTCATGTTCCCGGCGACGGGCTCGACAATGATGCAAGCGATCTCCACGCCGCGCGCAGCGAACAGCGCGCGCACGGCGGCGAGGTCGTTGTAGGGTAGCACCACTGTATGCGCGGCCGTGTCCGCCGGAACCCCGGCCGAGCTCGGGTTGCCGAAGGTGAGTGCTCCCGACCCTGCCTTTACCAGCAGGCTATCCGCGTGTCCGTGATAGCAACCCTCGAATTTCACGATGACGTTGCGCCCAGTAAAGCCGCGCGCCAGTCGAATCGCGCTCATCGTGGCTTCGGTGCCGGAGGACACGAGCCGCACCATCTCTACGGACGGCAAGAGGCGGCAGATGGTCTCCGCGAGTTCCACCTCCGCCTCAGTCGGCGCGCCGAACGAGAGGGCGCGCGCGGCAGCGGCCTGTACCGCAGCGACCACCGAGGGGTGGGTGTGCCCGGCCACCATCGGGCCCCAAGAGCCCACGTAGTCGATGTAGCGGCGACCCTCTGCGTCCCAGAGGTAGGCGCCGGCCGCGCGCTCGAAAAACGGTGGCGTTCCCCCGACCGCTCGGAACGCTCGCACGGGCGAGTTGACCCCCGCGGGAATGCGCCTCTGGGCCCGAGTGAAAAGCTCCTCGTTACGGCTAGTCATGCTGAAAGGCTCGCTTGAGCTGCAAACAGGTTGGCATAGGCGCGCGCCCGCGCCGCGATGTCGGGCGCGTCGAACAGATCCGAGATCACAGCGAGGCAATCGGCACCGGCGCGCAAGATTTCCCCGGCGCGCTCCAGGGTAATCCCGCCGATCGCGACTATCGGAGCGCCCAGCGCGCGCGCTGCAGTGAACAGCCCGAGCGGCGCGCGCACAGCGCCCGGCTTGGTCGTCGAAGGATAAACGCTGCCGAACGCGACGTAGTCGGCCCCCGCCGCGAGCGCCGTGCGTGCGACGTCGAGCCGGTCATAGCACGATGCACCAAGCAACCGATCGCCGAGGCGCCGCCGCGCCGCGCCGAGCGCGCCGTCGTCGCGCCCGAGGTGAACTCCGTCGGCGCCGCTCGCCAGCGCGAGTTCCACATCGTCGTTCACGATGAATGGCACGCCGCGGGCACGACACAGGGCGCTCAGCGCGCGGGCCTCGACTGCGCGTTGTGCCGGTGCGGCGGCTTTGTTGCGATATTGCAGAGCTGCCCACCCGCCCAGATGGGCAAATTGCAGGGCCGCCCGCACTTTGGCGAGCAGGATCTCCCCGTCCGCGCAGTCGGGTGTGATGGCGTACAGGCCTGCCATCTTCACGGCCCACCGTCGCTCGAATCGTGCTTCACGCCGCGCGCCCAAAAGAAGCGGTCGGGCAAGATTTGACCCGTCCCGGGACGAAATCCCCTGGCCAGTGCCTGCCAAGTGTATTCCTGCGCCTCGCGCACGGCCTCGGTCACGGCGAGCCCGTTGGCGAGGGCTGCAGCGATTGCCGATGCAAGCGTACAGCCCGAGCCATGGTAGCTATCGGGCAAACGCTGCCAGCGGTCACTGCGCAGCACCCCAGCCTGCCCGTAGAGAGTGTTGACTACGTCCGCGCCCGCCTCGTGCGTACCTGTGACGAGCAGGTACTCGCAGCCCTGGGCGAGTAGACGTCGCGCACACGCGCCGAGATCGGACGCGTCGCCATCGGTGCCATTCCCGGCGAGTCGCCGTAGCTCCACGCTGTTTGGCGTGACGATCGTCGACAAAGGGAGCAGCTGCTCGCGCAGGGCGTCCAGCATTTCCTCGCTCGCCAGGGGATCGCCCCGCCCGGAGGCGAGCACCGGGTCGAGGACCAGCGGCACCTCCGGGTAGTCGGATACGATGTTTGCAACGGCCATGATGTTGTCGCGTGAGCCGAGCACGCCGACCTTGAACGCGTCGACCGGCATGTCCTCGAGCAGTAGCCGCGCCTGATCGGCGACCCAGTCGGCCTCGACGGCCATCAGGCTCACGACGCCGCGCGTATCCTGAGCGGTCAGCGCCGTGACGACCGACAGTGGGTGGCAGCCCATGCTCGCGAGCGTGAGCAAGTCGGCTTGCAGCCCGGCGCCGCCGGTGGGGTCGGACGCCGCGAAAGTGAGCACGATGGGGGGCAGAGAGGGCACACGCGAGGCCGTCCCGGGAATCGGGTGCGGCGGAATACGCTAAGATGCCGGGCCATTTTAGCGCACCTCGCAGCACCCGCATGGCCGACAACGAGCAGAACTATCGCAGCTGGATGTGTTTGATCTGTGGCTTCGTCTACGACGAAGCCGCTGGCCTGCCCGAGGAGGGTCTTCCTGCCGGGACGCGCTGGGAAGACGTGCCGATAAACTGGACCTGCCCGGAGTGCGGCGCGCGCAAGGAAGACTTCGAGATGGTCCAAATCTGAGAACTGCGATACCTTTGAGACCAGCACTAATTCACGGGCCAAGCGACGCTAGTTCAACTACACTCTGAAGTTGGGGTGGGGAGGACATGGCGGGCACGGGGGCACTGGCTGGCGTCAAGGTAATGGTGATCGACGACTCGAACACCATTCGGCGCAGTGCCGAGATTTTCCTGCTGCAGGCCGGCTGTAACGTGATCTTGGCGGAGGACGGTTTCGACGCGCTCGCCAAGATCGCCGATCATCAGCCTGACATCGTGTTCGTCGACATCATGATGCCGCGCCTGGACGGTTACCAGACCTGCGCGCTGATCAAGAAGAATCCGAAATTCGCCGCGACGCCGGTGATCATGCTGTCGTCCAAGGACGGGCTCTTTGACCGCGCGCGCGGACGCATCGTCGGGTCGAACGAGTACCTCACCAAGCCGTTCACGCGGGACAGCCTCGTCGGTGCGGTGAGCGCGCACGCGCCCGCGCACGCCAAATCCACCGGCACCGGGGGCGCCTGACAGCACGGAGGATATTCCCATGCCAATCAAGAAAATCTTGGTGGTGGACGATTCGCCAACCGACCGGCAATTCCTGCTAGAGGGGTTGTCGAAGCTCGGCTATCAGGTAGTACTCGCCGAGAGTGGCGAGCAGGGAATCGCGAAAGCGAAATCGGAGAGACCCGACCTGGTGCTGATGGACGTCGTCATGCCGGGGACCAATGGCTTCCAGGCCACGAGACAGATCGCGCGCGATGAGGCGACCAAGGGCATTCCCGTGATCATGTGCACCTCCAAGTCGCAGGAGACCGACCGTATCTGGGGGATGCGCCAAGGGGCCAGGGACTACGTCGTCAAGCCGGTCAACATCGCCGAGCTCGCGGCCAAGATCACTGCCCTGGGCTGAGGCATGGCGAAACGCGTAAGCCTGCGGGAATTCCAGGAAAACCTGGCCAGCCGCCTGAAGGCCGCGGCCGGCGAGCCCGCCTCCAGCGCGCGGCTCTCGTTCGAGGCGGAGGGAACGCTTTGGCTGCTACGGTTGGAGAACTCGGGCGAGCTGTTGCCCGTGCCGCAGATCGATCGCGTGCCGCTTACGCGGACATGGTTCCTCGGCGTGGCGAATGTGCGCGGCGTGCTGTTCGGTGTCACCGATTTCTCCGCATTCATCTCGGGCGCACCAACCAGGCGTGGCAACAACAACCGGCTTCTGCTTGTGGGCCAGCCGCACGGCATCAACGCCGCCCTGTTGGTGACCCGACTGACGGGCCTGCACAATCTGGCCGAATTCGAGCCGCTCGAGGACCAAGGCGGGTGCGGCGAGCAGTGGGGCGAACGCGCCTGGCGTGATAGAGACGGGCGCATCTGGCGCGAACTGGACACAGCGAAGCTGCTCGCGCACCGCGACTTCCTCGACGTCGCGGCACCTTGAGAGATCGTGGGAGGGACCATGGAATTGAAGATGCCCATCCGATTCGGCCGGCAAGAGGCTGCAGGCTTCACCGAGAAGCCCCCGCCTCTTGCCGGGCGGCTCGCGCACGCTGCGGGCGGCGCGCAGCGCAGGCCGCTCACCATATTGCTGCCGACGTTCGTCGTGCTCCTGATCATCACCGCGGTGCTGGTTTGGAACAACTACCAGTCTTCCAAGCACGGCGCCCAGTACATCGCCGACGCGGGACAGTTGCGCATGCTTTCGCAGCGCCTCGCGAAGGCCTCCCTGCAGGGGCTGCTCGGCAACCCGTCGGCATTCAGGCAGGTGCAAAACAGCCGTGACACCTTCGCGACCATTCTCGACCGGCTGCAGCGCGGCGGCACGGTGGGCGGCGAGCAGCTTCCGCCGAGCCCGCCGAGCGCGCAACCCGCGCTTCAGGCCCTGCTCAAGGAATGGCAGCGAACCGAGCGCAATGCGAGCACGCTGCTCAGGGAACAGCAGATCCTGGTCGGCCTGGGCAACGCGGTGGGCCAGTTGAACGGCGCGAACCCGCGCCTGCTTGACCTGGCCGAGCAGGTGCAGACGCTCAAGCTCGAATCCTCCGCGCCGGCACGCGACATCTCGGCGGCTGCTGAGCTGGTCATGCTCACGCAGCGCCTGGCGAAGAACGCCAACGCGCTGCTGGCGGGCGAATCTGTAGATCCGGAGGTCGCGTTCCTGCTCGGCAAGGACACCAACCAGTTTCGCTCCACCCTGCTCGCGCTGCAGAAAGGCAGCACTGCGCAGCGCATCGTCGCGACGCGCGACCCGGCCACGTCCGCGAAGCTCGAGGAGCTAGCCCTGGCATTCAAGAGCTACCAGGAAGCGGTCGCCTCGATCCTGGGCAATATGCAGCGCCTGATCTCCGCCAAGCGCGCGGCGTTCTCCGTATTCAACGATTCCGAGCCGCTGCTCGGAGCCACGGAGCGCCTCGCCACCGCATACGAGACGGACCTCGCGCAGGACAAGACGGTCTACGTGATCGTGTTTCTGGCCGTGCTGATGGCCGCGGTGCTCGCGGCGATCGCCTATGTGTTCGTGCAGCAGGAGCGCGCCCGTCGTGAGCAGGCGGAGGTGCACGAGCAGTCGCTCAAGCGCCTGAACGACCAGAACCAGGAAGCGATCTTGCGCCTCATGAACGAGATGCAGAGCTTCGCCGAGGGCGATCTAACGGTGCGAGCGACCGTGACCGAGGACATTACCGGCGCGATCGCGGATTCGGTGAATTTCGCCATTGAGGAGCTCAAGACGCTGGTCGGCCGCATCAATACCGCGGCCGAGCAGGTCACCTCGGCGACCCAGTCTGCGCAGCAAACCTCGACGCAGCTGCTCGCCGCCGCGGAGCGACAGTCGAACGAAATCCGCACCACGGGTACGCAGGTGCTCGGCATGGCGCGCGCGATCAACCAGGTATCCGCGAGCGCGACCGAGTCGGCGGAAGTCGCGCGCGCCTCGCTCGCTGCGGCCGAGAAGGGCCAGGAGGCGGTACACAATGCCATAGCGGGCATGAACGAGATCCGCGAGCACATCCAGGAGACCGCGAAGCGCATCAAGCGCCTGGGAGAGTCCTCGCAGGAAATCGGAGAGATCGTCGAGCTGATATCGGACATCACCGAGCAGACCAACGTGCTGGCGCTGAACGCCGCAATTCAGGCCGCCTCCGCTGGCGAGGCCGGGCGCGGATTCACGGTGGTCGCCGAGGAAGTGCAGCGCCTCGCCGAGCGCTCAGGCGAAGCCACCAAGCAGATCGGCGCGATCGTGCGCACGATTCAGACCGACACGCAGGATGCGGTGAGCGCGATGGAGAAAAGCACGCAGGGCGTGGTCGAGGGGGCGAAGCTGTCCGACGCTGCCGGCCAGGCACTCTCAGAAATAGGCGAAGTCTCGCGGCGGCTGGCCCAGCTGATCGAAAATATCTCGCGCACGACGCAGAGCCAGGCAAAGGCCGCCGGCTCGGTGGCGCTCAGCATGCGCAATATTCTCGGCATCACGGAACAGGCTACCGAAGGCACCAAGCGCACTGCCGCCTCCGTGACCCAGATCGCCGGACTTGCGCAGGACCTGCGCGGTTCCGTGGCGAACTTCAAGCTCTGAGACGACGGAACCGCACGCCGGCGATGCGATGAGCGCGACATTCGACATCGGTCCGCTCAGCTGGGTCAAGAGCGAGATCGACTCCTCGCTCGAGCGGGCGCGCGCCGCGCTGCAGGCCTACGGAGGCAGGGCCGACGCGCGCGGCGAGCTTCGCAATTGCCGCGCACAGCTGCACCAGGCCGCGGGCGCCGTGCAGATCGTCGGGCTGGAGGGCGTGTCGCGCTTCTTCGAGGAAACCGAGGCGCTTACCGCAGACCTCGAGGCTGGCCGCATCGCGGACGAGCAGTGCGCCGTGCGTGCGCTCGAGAGCGCGCTCACTGCGATCGGGGCGTATCTGTCCGACCTCATGGAAGGCGCGCCGGACCAGCCGCTCAGGCTGTTCCCGACGCTCGAGGCCCTGTGCGAAGCGCGTGGCGCGCCGCGTCCTGCGGAGGCGGATCTCTTCTATCCTGATCTGTCACTTGCGCCACCGCCGCGTGAGAAACCGGCCGTTCGCCTGTCACGCGAGGAGGCCGGCGCGTACCTGCGCAGCCAGAGCGCGCGCTTTCAGCGCGCACTGGTGAAGTGGCTGCGTCAGCCGTCCGAACGGGACGCGCTCGAAGACATGCTGGCTGCGATCGACGCGGTGGAACAGGCGCAAAGCGTTCCGGCGCAGCGTGCATTCTGGTGGGCTTCGGGAGCGTTTATCGACGCGCTCGCCAAGGGCGATCTGGGGCCCGACCCGGGCGTGCGGCAGGTGGCTACGCACGTCGAGCAGCAATTGCGCCGGCTGGTCGAGGGCTCGCCGTCGGTGGCCGAGCGTGTGCTGCGCGAGGTGCTGTACTGGGTCGCGCGGGCAGGCGGGGTGGGTGGAGCTGGCGCGCACGAAGCAGCCAGTTCTCGCGTACTGACAGCACGCCAGGCTTACCGGCTGCAAGGTTCGCTGCCACAGGAAGGCGCGGAGCCGGACGTCTCCCAGCGCATGTCGATGGCGCTCGCCCTGCGCGAATCGTTGGCGAGCGCAAAGGATGCTTGGACCAAATACGCGGCAGGCATCGACAGCGCTCTCGCGCCGTTCGTGCAACACGCGCGCGCAATCGCGGAACGCGGCAGCCGCCTCGGCAACGCCGACCTGGCTGCGCTGTCACTCGAGATCTCGCGCGTCGCCGACCATCTCGAAGGGGCTTCGCGCCACGCGCTGACCGAGGCCGTGGCCATGGAGGTCGCGACGGCCCTGCTACTGGCCGAGAGCGCAGCCGAGAACTACCGTGACTTGCCGATCGATTTCGATCGTGAGGTCAAGGCGATGCAGGCGCGCCTGGCGGTGGCCGTGTTCGGTGCCGAAGCGACCGGCGTCCTGCCCACGGCCGGCCTGATCGACGAGATGACGCGACGCGCGCAGGAACGGCTCGCCACAGTGAGCGCGCTCGCCGAGATGAAGGCCAACCTTCACAGAATTGAACAGACGCTCGACGCGTATTTCCGCGATCCGGCGCGCGCCGGCGAGCTCGCGGCACTCGAGCCGCTGGTGCACCAGGTGAGCGGCGCGCTCGGTGTGCTTGGCGAAGAACAGGCGCGCGCGGCACTCGAGCGATGCGCGGCGCGCATCCGTGAGTTCGCCGCGGCAAAGGCTCGCCCGCAGCTCGCAGAATTCGAGGAAGTTGCGCAAATCCTGTCGGGACTCGGCTTCTACATAGATGCGCTGCAGCACGGCAAGGCGGACTTCGCGGCCGCGATGCGCCCGGTGGGCGCCGGCGAAGCGGCTGCCGAGGCCGACCAGACTGCGGCGCGCAGCCTCGAGTCCGTGCTGCGCGGCAAGGCGCGCAGCACGCTTGCGCTCTATGAGGCGCTGCGCGAGGCGCCTGAAGACGAACGCCTCCGAAGCGAGCTGAAGGACAAGCTGGTCGAAATCCGCGACGACGCGGAGCTCGTGGCTGACGCAGACTTGCGCAAGCAGGCCAACGAAGCGCTGTCGCAGCTGGATTCCGCGTCCGCAGACCGCGGCCAGCGGCTGGCGCTTTCGATAACCGAGCTGGCTGCGGCGCCGCCGCCGCCGTCGGACCAGGCGGAGCGGCTGAGGGACGCGAGCGACGAAGCGATCGACCACGAGTTGCTGGCGATCTTCCTGGAGGAGGCAGACGGCGTGCTCGCCGCGATCTCCGACAGCCTGCGCGAAAGCCGTGCTCAGCCGGCGTTGTTGCCGCAGCTGGTGACCATACGACGCGGCTTCCATACTCTGAAGGGCAGCGGTCGCATGGTGGGCTTGGCGCGGCTTGGCGAGGTTGCGCTGGCGGTCGAGCAGGTACTTAACCTGTGGCTGCAGGACGAGCGCAGCGCCACGCCCGAACTGCACGCCTTGATCGAGCTGGCCCACCGCGCGTTCGTCGACTGGATCGCACGTCTGCGAGCGGGCGAGCAGCAGCCCGACCCGAGCGGCGTGCTGGCGATGGCCGAACGGGTCAAGCGGGGTGAAGCTGCCGAGCCGCCGGCGCCGGCTGCCACCGCGCCCGCGCAGGAAGAAGAAGTCGTCATCGACGGCAAGACGATTTCCGCGTCGTTGTTCGCGGTGTTCGGCAATGAAGCTCGGCAGCACCTCGATGTGCTCGAGCGCGAACTCGCCTCCGCGGCCGCGACGCGCACGATTGGCGAGGAGCTGGTGCGCGCCGCGCACACGCTTGCAAGCATAAGCGGCACGGTGCAGATCGAGCCGATGCATGCGCTCGGCTACGCGCTCGAGGCTGCGCTCGCGCGCCTGCGCGCGCGCACCTCTCCGCCCGGCGCCGCGGAGCTGACGCTGCTCGCGCGCGGCAACGCGTCGCTGCGCGAGATGTACGGCGCGGCGATTGCGCGCCGCGCGCCCGCGGCGCGTGCTGACCTCACGCAGGCGCTCGAGGCGATCCCGGGCCGCGCCACGGAGGCGCCAGCGGCCGCGCCGGCACCTAGCGAGCAGCCTGCGCATGAACGCCGCCAGCGGCGCATCGACGACGACATCGACGCCCAGCTGTTGCCGCTGTTCCTGCAAGAAGGCACCGAGCTTCTGCCGCAGGCGGGCGAGCTGCTGCGCGCCTGGCGCGCAGATCCGGCCGACCTCGAGCGCGCCAAGGCCCTGCAGCGCGTGCTGCATACGTTTAAGGGCAGCGCGCGCATGGCAGGCGTCATGAGCCTGGGGGAGCTGACGCACAACATGGAGACGCGTGTCGAGAACGCGATCGCGCTCAAGCTCTCGCCGGCGCAGCTTTTCGACGATCTCGATCTTTCCTTCGACCGCGTCAGCGTGCTGCTCGAGAGGCTGCACAAGCCGCTCGAGGAGGCAGCGCTCGCGCGCCCAAGTGCCGAGCCGACGGCGGCCCCCGCGCTTTCGCCGGAGCCGGGGCCTGCGCGCGGGCTTCTGCGGGTGCGCGCGGACATGCTGGAAAAGCTGGTCAACCAGGCCGGCGAAGTTGCGATCACCCGCTCGCGCATCGAGGTGGAGATGCGCACGCTAAAGGCGGCGCTCGCCGATCTCACGGAGAACGTCGCGCGCCTGCGCGGCCAGCTGCGGGAGATCGAGATCCAGGCCGAATCGCAGATGCAGGCGCGCGTGCGGCAGGCGGAGGAAGCTGCGCTGGAATTCGATCCGCTGGAATTCGACCGCTTCACGCGCTTTCAGGAATTGACGCGCATGATGGCCGAAAGCGTCAACGATGTCGCGACGGTGCAGCAGAACCTCACGCGCGTAGTGGACGACACTGACGCCGCGCTCTCCGCGCAGGCGCGCCTCAACCGCGAACTACAGCAGGACCTGATGCGCGTGCGCATGGTGCCATTCGGCACGCTCGCACAGCGCCTGCATCGCCTGGTGCGCCAGACGGCCAAGGAGCTCGGCAAGCGGGCCAGCCTCGAGTTGCGCGGAGTGGGCGTCGAACTCGATCGCTCGGTGCTCGAGCGGATCACCGCGCCGCTCGAGCACCTGCTGCGCAACGCGCTCACGCACGGCATCGAGGCGCCGGCCGAGCGCGCGGCACGCGGCAAGACGGAGAGCGGCGAAATACACCTCGACGTGCGCCAGGAAGGAAACGAGGTCGTGCTCGCGCTCGCCGACGACGGTGCCGGCCTTAATCTGGAGAAGATACGCGCCACCGCCGTCAGCAAGGGCCTCCTCGCGGCGGCCGATGCACCGAGCAACCAGCAACTGGCCGACCTCATCTTCGTGCCGGGCTTCAGCACCGTCGAGCAAGTCACCGAGATCGCGGGCCGCGGGGTCGGGATGGACGTGGTCAAGGACGAAGTCGGAGCGCTCGGCGGGCGCGTAGAGCTGGAATCCTCGCCCGGGCAGGGAGCGCGATTCGTCATTCGCCTGCCGTTGACGACCGCCGTTACGCAGACGGTGCTGGTGAAATCGGGCGCTCGGACCTATGCCCTGCCCGGCGTGATGGTCGAGCAGGTGCAGCAGTTGCGCCCGGAACAGCTGACGAAGCTGCGCGCGATGGGCCACGTCGAATGGGCGGGCAGACGCTATCCCTTCGCCTATCTGCCCGAGCTGCTCGGCGAGGCCGGCGCGCCGGACCACGCCGAGCGGCGCTATGCGCCAGTCCTGCTCTTGCGCTCGGGCGCGGAGGCGGCTGCGCTGCTCGTGGACGAAATGATCGGAAACCAGGAGGTGGTGGTGAAGAATCTCGGACCGCAGCTCGCGCGCGTGTCCGGGATATCCTCGATTACAGTCCTGGGAAGCGGCGAGACGGTGCTGATCCTGAACCCTCTGCCGCTCGTCAGGCGGCCGCGGCCGGCGCCGCAGCCGGAACTCGGGCCGGCGCCCGCGGTCGAACCGGCGCGGCCCCGGGTGATGGTAGTTGACGACTCGCTCACAGTGCGTAAGATCACCGGCCGGTTGCTGGAGCGCGAAGGCTACCAAGTGACGACCGCCAAGGACGGCGTCGAGGCGCTGGAGAAGCTTTCGCTCGGGATCCCCGACGTCATCCTCATCGACATCGAGATGCCGCGCATGGACGGCTTCGACCTGACGCGCAACCTGCGCGCGGACCCCAAGCTGGCCAAGATTCCGGTGATCATGATCACTTCGCGCACTGCGGACAAGCACCGCGCCTACGCTCAGGAGCTCGGCGTGAACGTGTTTCTCGGCAAGCCGTACCAGGAACAGGAGCTGCTCGGCCACATCGCGGGCTTCCTCGGCCGCTGAGCGCTTTCAGGCCCCCTTAGGCGCGGCAAAGCGCGCCGGAATCCGACGGCATGGGCTAAAATATGCCCAAGCATGTCCTCGATCAATCTGACGCATCACTTCCTGATCGCCATGCCCAACATGGTCGATCCGCATTTCGCGAGGACGCTGACTTACGTATGCGAGCACAACGAGCAAGGCGCGCTCGGCGTCGTGGTGAATCGCCCGATCGACATGACCATGCAGGCGCTGTTCGAGCGCCTCTCGCTCACGCTGCGCCAGAGCGAGCTAGCAAATGCGCCGGTTTTCTTCGGCGGACCGGTGCAGACTGACCGCGGTTTCGTGCTGCATGCGCCGGCCGGCAACTGGCAGTCCACGCTTAGGGTGCGCGAGGCGATCGGACTGACCACTTCCAAGGACGTTCTGGAGGCCGTCGGGCGCGGCGAAGGCCCCGCCAAGATCCTGGTGACGCTCGGCTACGCCGGCTGGTCGGCCGGCCAGCTCGAGCACGAGTTGTCGCAGAACGCGTGGCTCACGGTCGAGGCCCAGGACGCGATCATCTTCGACACCCCGGTCGAGGAGCGGCTGCCGGCGGCGATGGAGCTGCTGGGCATCGATTTTGCCCGCCTGCAGGACGAAGCTGGTCATGCCTGAGCGGCGCATATCCCGCACGGCAAGCGCCACTCTTCCCCCTCAGTCCAGCATTTCCGCTTCCGAAAGGGATTCGACGATCCTGGCGTTCGACTTCGGCGAACGGCGCACCGGCGTGGCCGTCGGCGACGCGCGGCTGCGCACCGCGCACCCGCTGAAGCCCATCGTGGCGATCGGGGCCGCGCGCCTCAGGGCGATCGGCGCACTGCTCGCGGAGTGGCGACCCGCGCGGCTGGTTGTCGGATGGCCGGTCGCAGACGGCGGCAGGCCCCATCCGCTCGCGCCGCGCGTCGAGCGCTTCGCGCGCCAGTTGGAGGACCGTTACGGCATCCAGGTCGTGCGCGTCGACGAGCGCTACACTTCGACCGCGGCCGAGAGCCGCATGCGCGAGGCGGCGGGCGCGCGCCGCACCGCCAGGGCTGCGCGCGCGCGCGAGCTTGACTCCTACGCTGCGCAGTTGATTCTCGAGCAGTATTTCGATGAAGCCGCTGCCTGACGCCGAGAAGTTGTGCGCCGGCTTGGTCGCCGAGCTGAAGCCGCTCGTCGGACCGAACACGGCGATGATCGGCCTGTACACCGGTGGAGTGTGGCTCGCGGAGCGCTTGCACGCGGAGCTCGGATTGGCCGAACCGCTTGGCACGATGGATATTGCGTTCTACCGCGACGACTACCACAAGCAGGGCCTGGCGCGCGATCCCAAGCGCACGCGCATCCCCTTCACGGTCGAGGGACGCGACCTGCTCCTGGTCGACGACGTGCTCTACACCGGGCGCACCGTGCGCGCGGCGATGAACGAGCTGTTCGACTACGGCAGGCCGGCGCGGATTTCCCTGGTCGTTCTCGCCGACCGCGGCGGCCGGGAACTGCCGATCTGCGCGCAGCACTGCGGAGCGAAGGTGGACGTGCCTGCCGACATGCGCCTGCGCCTGCGTCGCGGCGACGACGGAAAACTCAGGCTTGAGCTTGAACGTGCAGAGTAACCCGCAACTGAACGCCAACGGGGAGCTGCGGCACCTCCTGTCGATCGAAGGCCTGCCGCGAGAAGTGCTGCTCAGCATCCTGGACACTGCAGCGTCCTTTGTCGGCGTGACGGAACGCGAAGTGAAGAAGGTGCCGATCCTGCGCGGCAAGAGCGTGTTCAACCTGTTCTTCGAGCCCTCGACGCGCACCCGCACCACGTTCGAGATCGCCGCCAAACGCCTCTCGGCCGACGTCATCAACCTGAACATCGCGGCGAGTTCGCAGACCAAGGGCGAGTCGCTGCTCGACACCGTGGCGAACCTCTCGGCGATGCAGGCCGACGTCTTCGTGGTGCGCCACGCGTCGTCGGGCGCGCCCTTCCTGATCGCTCAGCATGTCAAGCCGCACGAACACGTCATCAACGCCGGCGACGGGCGGCACGCGCACCCTACGCAGGGTCTGCTCGATCTGTACACGATCCGCCACTACAAGCGGGACTTCTCCCGGCTGACCGTGGCCGTGGTCGGCGACGTGCTCCATTCGCGCGTGGCGCGCTCGCTGATCCACGGCCTCACCACGCTCGGCACGCCGGAAGTGCGCGTCATCGGCCCCCAGACGCTGCTGCCGACCGGCGTCGAATCGCTCGGCGTACGCGTATTCCACGACATGCGGGAGGGCCTGCGCGGCGCCGACGTCGCCGTGATGCTGCGCCTGCAGAGCGAGCGTATGCGCGGCGCATTGCTGCCGAGCGCTCAGGAGTATTTCAAGCACTACGGCCTGACGGCGGAGAAACTCGCGCTTGCCAGGCCCGACGCGATCGTGATGCACCCCGGACCGATGAACCGCGGCGTCGAGATCGACTCGACCGTGGCCGACGGACCTCACTCGGTGATCCTGCCCCAGGTTACCTTCGGCATTGCGGTGCGCATGGCGGTCATGAGCATGGTTGCGGGAACGTCGTGAAGATCCTGATTCGTAGCGGGCGCGTGGTCGATCCGGCGAGCGGGCGCGACGCCGTCGGCGATGTGGCGATCGCCGACGGACGCATCTGCGAGTCGCTCGCAGGCGAACCTGAGCGCGTCATCGACGCTCGTGGCCTGGTGGTCGCGCCCGGCCTCATCGACCTGTCTGCGCGCCTGCGCGAGCCGGGATACGAGCACAAGGCGACGCTCGAATCCGAGATGGACGCGGCGGTCGCGGGCGGAGTGACCAGCCTCGCCTGCCCGCCGGACACCGATCCGCCGCTGGACGAGCCCGGGCTCGTGGACATGCTGCGCCGGCGCGCCAAGGCGCTTTCGCGCGCGAGGGTATATCCGGTGGGCGCGCTCACCGTGCAGCTCGCAGGCGAGCGTCTGACCGAAATGGCCGAGCTGGCGGAGGCCGGCTGCGTGGCCTTTTCGCAGGCCAACTCGCCGCTCTCCGATACGCAGGTGCTCTGGCGTGCGCTGCAATATGCGGCCACCTTCGGTTTCCCCGTGTGGCTGCGCGCCGAGGACTACTGCCTGGCGCGCGGCGGAGTCGCACACGACGGCGAGGTCGCCACGCGCCTCGGCCTGCCTGGGATCCCGGCGTTCGCCGAGACGATCGCGCTCGGTGCGCTGCTTGAGCTGGTGCGCGCCTCCGGCGCGCGCCTGCACGTGTGCCGCCTGTCGAGCGCCGGGGCGGTGCAGCTGATGCGGGCGGCGAAAGCTGAGGGCCTGCCGGTCAGCTGCGATGTCGGTGCGCACTACGTGCACCTGTCCGACATGGATCTCGGGTACTTCGATTCGCATTGCAGGCTCACTCCGCCGCTGCGCAGCCAGCGCGACCGGCAGGCTCTTTCCGCCGGGCTCGCGGACGGCACCATCGATTGCATGTGCTCGGACCATACCCCGGTAGACGAGGACCAGAAGCAGCTGCCTTTTTCCGAGGCCGAGCCCGGCGCGACGGGCCTCGAGCTGTTGCTGCCGCTTGCGCTCAAGTGGGGTGAGCAGAGGAATCTGCCGCTCGCCAGAACGTTGGCGCGCATCACGAGCGACCCCGCGCGCATTCTTGGGGTGCAATCCGGGCGCCTGGCGACCGGGGCGCCGGCCGACGTGGTGGTGTTCGACCCGCGGGCGCCGGTCCGGATAAGTGCGGGAATGCTCAGGAGCCAGGGCAAGAACACCCCGTTCCTCGGCTACGAGCTCGAGGGCCGCGTGCGCTACACGTTGGTCGCGGGCAAACCGGTGTACGAAAGCGTATGAACCTGCGCCTTGCGCTCGCTTCCCTGGCCGTGCTGGGCCTCGCGGCCTGCGCGGGTGCGCCGACCCGGCCAGGCGAAGGCGCCGCGCGCGGCGGGTACTACAAGGATGACGGGCCGGGCGAGCGCGCGCCGGACCCCGCCATGCTCGCCGACGCTCAGCCTCGGCGCGAGCCGCTCATGCGGGGCGCGAACCAGCCCTACGACGTGTTCGGCAAGCATTACGTTCCGTTCACCGAGCTGCGGCCGTTCACCCAGCGCGGCGTCGCGAGCTGGTACGGCAGGCGCTTCCAGGGCCAGAAGACCTCCAGCGGCGAGGCTTACGACATGTATGCGATGACCGCCGCGCACCCGCTGCTGCCGATCCCGAGCTACGCGCGCGTGACCAACCTCGCCAACGGCAAGAGTGTGGTGGTACGCATCAACGACCGCGGACCGTTCCATTCGAACCGCATCGTCGACCTGTCCTATGCCGCCGCCTACAAGCTGGGCTACACGGCGGCCGGAAGCACGACGGTCGAGCTGCAGAGCATCATCCCGGGCGAGCAGCCCGAGCGGACGGCATCCGCGCAGGCGGCCCCGGCCGCCGCGGAGCCCGTCGCCGCCGCGGAGCCGAGCGGCGTGTACCTGCAGCTCGGCGCGTTTTCGGCACGCGACAGCGCCGAAAGTTACCGTGCCGCGATCTATAGGCGGCTCGCGTGGCTGACCGATCAGATTTACGTGTTCGCGAGCGGAAGCCTGTACAAGCTGCATCTGGGCCCGTATCCGAGCGAGGCAGACGCGAGCGCGATTGCGGCGCGCATTGAAACCGAAATGAACCTGAAACCCGTGTTCGTTGTCCGATAGCGGTCCAACGCCACGCCCGCGCAGGTTCGGGGCGGGCGCTTTCCAGAAAGAAAGAAACGACACCATGCTACGTTCCTCGATCGCCCTCCTGTTCGCCCTCGTCACCACCTGCGCGCGCGCCGCGGCGCCTCAGCCACCCGGCATCGACGGTCATTCCTGGTTGCTCGCCGATCTGTCTAGCAACCAGATACTGGCCTCGGATAAAGCCGACGTGCGCTTCGAGCCGGCCTCGCTCACCAAGCTGATGGCCGCGTATCTGGTCTTCCGCGCGTTGCACGAGAAGCAGATCTCGCTCGAGCAGCCGGTCCAGGTGTCGGCGCGCGCCTGGAAGGCGCCCGGATCGCGGATGTTCATCCAGCCGGGTATGCCTGTCACCGTCGGGGAGCTCATTCAGGGAATGGAGGTGGATTCGGGCAACGACGCGTGCACTGCGCTCGCCGAGACCGTCGCGGGATCCGAGGACGTGTTCGTTCAGATGATGAATCGCGAGGCGGTCCGGCTGGGAATGAAGAACACGCACTACGCCAACGTCACCGGCCTGCCCGACCCGCAACACTACAGCACGGCGCACGACATATACCTGCTCACCACCGCACTGATCCGCGACTTCCCCGCGGAGTACGCACGGTACTACTCGCAGAAGGAATACACCTACAACCGCATCACGCAGCGCAACCGCAATCGCCTGCTGTGGCTCGATCCGAGCGTAGACGGAGTCAAGACCGGTCATACCGAGGCCGCGGGCTACTGCCTGGTCGCCTCCTCCAAGCACGGCGAGCGGCGCTTGCTGTCGGTGCTGCTCGGCGCGCCCTCGGAGCAGGCGCGCGCGAGCGAATCGCTCAAGCTGCTCAATTGGGGCTACCAGTTCTACGACAGCGTCAAGCTGTATGACAAAGGGCAAACGGTCAAGCAGATCCAGGTGTGGAAAGGCGCCGAGCCGACCGTCAACGCGGGCTTCGGCGGCGCCCTCATGCTGTCCGTGCCGAAGGGCGACTCCGACAAGCTGTCGGCGCAGCTCGTATCGCAGCGGCCGCTGCTGGCGCCGGTCGCCCAGGGCCAGCAAGTCGGCATGTTGCGCGTCACGCTGCAGGGCAGCCTGCTTGGCGAATACCCGCTCGTCGCGCTCCAGCCGGTGGCCACCGCAGGGATTTTCGGCAGGGCATGGGATACACTGCGACTGTGGATGAAGTAGCGAGGGCCAGATGATCTTTCTCAACGGCAAGTTCATGCCGATCGAGCAGGCGACGGTACCGGTGCTCGACCGAGGATTCATATTTGGCGACGGCGTGTACGAGCTTGTGCCGGTCTATTCGCGTGTGCCGTTCCGCCTCGACGAGCACCTGGCGCGTCTGGAGCGCAGCCTGCACGAGGTGGGAATCCGCAATCCGTGCTCGCGCGAGCGCTGGCGCGAGATCATCGCGCAGCTTGTCGCGCAGCAGCCCTACGAGGACCAGGGCGTGTACTTCCAGGTCACGCGCGGCGTCGCCAAGCGCGACCACGCATTTCCGAAAGGAGTGGAGCCGACGGTCTTCATCATGTCGAATCCGCTCGTCAACCCGCCCGCCGAGCTGGTCGAAGCGGGTGCGCGCGCCGTGACCGCGGCCGATTTTCGCTGGCTGCGCTGCGACATCAAGTCGATCTCGCTCATCGGCAACTGCCTGCTGCGCCAGCTCTCCGCGGACGTCGGCGCGGTCGAAACGATCCTGCTGCGCGACGGCAAACTGACCGAAGCGTCCGCTTCCAACGTGTTCATCGTGAAGCAGGGGGTCATCCGCGGCCCGGCAAAGTCGAATCTCATTCTTCCCGGGATCACGTACGACGTCGTGATCGAGCTGGCGCAAGCGGCGGGCATACCGCTCGACATCGGCGAGGTGAGCGTGCGCGACCTGCGCGCGGCGGACGAGATCTGGGTAACCTCGTCCTCCAAGGAAGTGCTGGCGATTGTCGAGCTGGATGGCAGTCCGATCGGGGAAGGCCGACCCGGGGCGGTGTTCCGCCGCATGTACCAGCTCTACCAGGACTTCAAGCGGCGCGTGATGCGCGTCGGCAGGCAGACCGTGGCGGCGTGAGAATGGGCGAGGTGCGCGAGTCGACGCTCACCTATCCTTGCGACTTCCCGATCAAGGTGATGGGCCGCCGCGAGGCGGGCTTCGCGCAAAGCGTGATGGAAATCGTGCTCAAGCACGCGCCGGACTTCCAGCCGGCGACGATGGAGATGCGACCCAGCCGGCAGGGGCGCTACTTGAGCCTCACGGTGACCGTGCAGGCGCGCTCGCGCGAGCAGCTCGACGGGCTCTACCGGGAATTGTGCGATCACCCCTCGGTCGTGATGGTGCTGTGATGCCCGGAGTGCTGGCGCCGGCGATGCAGCGCGTGCGCCTCGAGCGGCTCGGGCTCGCGCCCTACCTTCCCACCGTCGAAGCGATGCGCAAGTTCAGCGCGCGGCGCGGCGCCGACACGCCCGACGAACTGTGGTTGCTCGAGCATCCGCCGGTCTACACCCTCGGGCTGGGCGCCGATCCGGCGCACGGGCCGCGCGCCGACAACGGCATTGCGGTGCAGCGCGTCGAGCGCGGCGGGCAGGTGACCTACCACGGACCGGGACAAGTCGTACTCTATGCGCTGGTCGACATCGGGCGCCGCGGCCTCGGCGTGCGCGAGTTCGTCGCGATGCTCGAGCAGTCGGTGATCGACCTGCTTGCCGAGCACGGCGTGCGCGCCGTGCGCAAGCCCGGCGCGCCCGGCGTTTACGTCGACGGTGCCAAGATCGCGGCGCTCGGCCTGCGCGTGTCGCGCGGCCGTACCTTTCACGGCCTGGCGCTCAACGTCGATGTCGATCTCGCGCCCTTCGCGGCGATCGACCCCTGTGGTTACCCGGGTCTGCGCGTGACGCGCCTGCGCGACCTCGGCGTCATGCAATCCTGCGCCGAAGCGGGCGAACGCCTCGCCGAGATCCTCCTCGCGAGGCTGGCGCATGCGTGAAGCGGGCGTGAAGGAGAAGGGCGCAGCCAAGACCGCCCGCATCCCGGTGAAGATCGTTCCGCGCGAGCTGCTCGCCAAGCCCGGGTGGATCCGCGTCAAGGCGGCGAGCCCGGGGTCGCGCTTCTACGAGATCAAGGACATCCTGCGCGCGCAGCAGCTGCACACCGTGTGCGAGGAGGCTTCCTGCCCGAACATCGCCGAATGCTTCGGCAAAGGCACGGCGACGTTCATGATCCTGGGCGACATCTGCACGCGCCGCTGCCCGTTCTGCGACGTCGCGCACGGCCGGCCCCTCGCGCCTGACGCCGCCGAGCCGCGCCATCTGGCCGACACGATCGCGCGCTTGGGCCTCGAATACGTGGTGATCACCAGCGTCGATCGCGACGACCTGAAGGACGGCGGCGCGCAGCACTTCGTCGAATGCGTCCGGTCCGTGCGCGAGCGCTCGCCGCGCACCCGCATTGAGCTGCTGGTGCCGGATTTCCGCGGCCGCGTCGAGCGGGCCTTGGAGATCCTTGCCGCCGCTCCGCCCGACGTCATGAATCACAACCTGGAGACCGTGCCGCGCCTGTACCGCAAGGCGCGCCCCGGAGGGGACTACCGGCACTCTCTCGCGCTGCTCGCCGAATTCAAGCGGCGCCACGCCGGTGTGCCGACCAAGTCCGGGCTAATGGTCGGATTGGGCGAATCGGACGAGGAAATCCTGCAGGTCATGCGCGACTTGAAAGCGCACGAAGTGGATATGCTTACCGTCGGCCAGTACCTGCAGCCGTCCGCGCATCACCTGCCGGTCGAGCGCTACGTGCATCCGGACACCTTTGCGCTGTTCGCGCGCGAGGCGGGGGCGCTCGGTTTTCGCCACGCCGCGGTGGGTGCCATGGTGCGCTCGTCGTATCATGCCGACCGGCAGGCGCACGATGCTGGCCTCGGCAGACTGCCTGCCAGATAGTTCCTGGTGACGCCGGGGGGCCCAGGCGCATGATGCGCCTTTTGCAAGGGGGGACAATCATGAAAGGAATGGTGGTGTTTGCACTGCTGACGCTCGCGGTGACGCCGGCGCTGGCGCGGAAGGACTGCAACGAGCTGAAGTCGGAGATCGACGCGAAGATCAAGGCGAACGGTGTCCAGACATACACGCTCGAGATCGTGCCGAAGGACCAGGAAGCCGACGGCAAGGTGGTCGGCACCTGCGACGGCGGTACCAAGAAGATCGTCTACAAGCGCGGCTGAGCACCGGCTCATGGGACGGGCGGCGGCATGGCTGCTTACCTGCGCCGCGTTCCTCGCAGCAGTGCCCGCTGCTGCGCAGCTCGAGCGCATCAGCAACAAGGATGCGGTGGCCGGCCTCAAGGCGGCGCTCGAAAAGGGCTCGCAGGCCGCGGTCGCGCAGCTCGGCCGGCAAGACGGCTTCTTCGGCGATGCGCGCGTCAAGATCCCGCTGCCCGAGTCGCTGCGCCGCGCGGAAGGGCTGATGCGGCGGCTGGGCATGGGCCGCTACGCCGACGAACTCGAGCTCACCATGAACCGCGCCGCGGAAGCCGCGGTGGCGGAAGCGAAACCATTGCTCGTCGACGCGGTGAAGAAGATGAGCGTGCAGGACGCCAAGGGGATCCTCACCGGCGGAGATACCGCGGGCACGGAGTACTTCCGGCGCACGACGCAGGACCCGCTGCGCAAGAAGTTCCTGCCGATCGTGCAGCAGGCGACGAGGAAGGTGCAACTCGCGGAGAAGTACGACCAGTATGCGGAGGTCGGCGCGCGCTTCGGGCTGATCACCGAGCAGGACGCGAATCTCGATCAGTACGTGACGCAAAAGGCGCTGGACGGCCTGTATTTCATGATCGCCGAGGAAGAGAAGAAGATCCGCCAGGATCCGCTCGGCTCGGCCTCGAGCATCATCAAGAAGGTTTTCGGCGCGCTGCGCTGACGGCGCCGCGCGACTAGTGGGCCTCGTCCCAGTTGTCGCCGACGCCGACGTCGACGATCAGCGGCACGTCGAGCTCGGCGACGCCCTGCATGCGCGCGCGCAGCCCCTCGGTCACGACTTCCAGCTCTTGCGGAGCCACCTCGAGCACAAGCTCGTCGTGCACCTGCATGATCAGCCTGCTCGCGAACCCGCTCGCGTCTAGCCAATCCTGCACCGAGACCATCGCGAGCTTGATCAGGTCGGCGGCGGTGCCCTGCATCGGCGCATTGATCGCGGCGCGCTCGGCCGCCTGGCGCCTCTGCGGCGAACCGCTCCTGATCTCGGGCAGCCACAGGCGGCGCCCGAACACGGTTTCGACGTAACCCTGGCTGCGGGCGCGCTCGCGCGTCTCGTCCATGTAGCGCTTCACCCCGGGGTAGCGCGAGAAGTAGGAATCGATGTACGCCTGCGCCGTCGCGCGCTCGATGCCGAGATTCTGTGCCAGCCCGAACGACGACATGCCGTAGATCAGGCCGAAGTTGATCACCTTTGCGGTGCGCCGCTCGTCGGCGCTGACCTCCGCCAGCGGGCGGCCGAACACCTCGGCGGCGGTCGCGCGGTGTACGTCGTGGCCGTGCGCGAAGGCGTGGCGCAGGCCTTCGTCCTGCGACAGGTGCGCCATGATGCGCAGCTCGATCTGCGAATAATCCGCCGAGACGATCTTCCAGCCGGGCGGCGCCACGAAGGCCTCGCGGATGCGGCGGCCCGCAGCCGTACGGATCGGAATGTTCTGCAGGTTCGGGTCGATCGAGGCGAGGCGGCCGGTCACCGCGGTCGCCTGCGAATAGGTGGTGTGCACGCGACCGGTGCGCGCGTTCACCATGCGCGGCAGCTTGTCGGTGTAAGTCGACTTGAGTTTTGCCAGCGCGCGGAATTCGAGCAGGATCTTCGGCAGCGGATAGTCCTGCGCGAGCTCCGCGAGCACGTCCTCGTCGGTCGAGGGCGCACCCGAAGGCGTCTTCTTCTTCACCGGCAGCCCCTGGCGCTCGAACAGGATCTCCTGGATCTGCTTGGGCGAGTTCAGGTTGAACGGCTGGCCGGCCGCCTGGTAGGCCCTCTGCTCGAGCTCGAGCATCTCGCGTCCGAGCTCGTGGCTCTGGCGCTCGAGCTTGGCCGCGTCGAGGAGCACGCCGTTGCGCTCCATACGCAGCAGCACCGGCAGCACCGGCAACTCGATTCTCTCGTACACGAACCTCAGCTTTTCGTCCGCGGAGATCTTCGCGAAAAGCACGTCGTGCACCGCGAGCGCGCAATCGGCGTCCTCCGCTGCGTACTCGGTCGCGCGCTGCACGTCGACCGCCGAGAAGGGGATGCGCGCCGCGCCCTTGCCGGTAACGTCGTCGTAGGAGATCGTCTTCCAGCCGAGGTGGCGCTGCGCGAGCGAATCAAGGTCGTGGCGCTCGTGCACCTCGTAGACGTACGACTCGAGCAGCGTGTCGTGCGCGATGGCCGCCAGGCGCACGCCGTGGTTGGCGAGAATGTGCGCGTCGAACTTCAGGTTCTGGCCGACCTTGGCGCGCGCCTCATCCTCCAGCCAGGGCTTGAGCAGCGCGAGCGCGCGCTCGACGCCAAGCTGCTCGGGCGCGCCAGGATACTCGTGCGCGAGCGGCAGGTATACCGCGGTATCGCCCCACGCGAAGGACATGCCCACGAGGCGCGCGAGCATCGGCTCCAGGCCCGTGGTCTCGGTGTCGAAGCCGACGAGCGGCGCTTCGCCGAGCCGCGCGACGAGCTCGCGCAGCGTGCGCTCGTCGCTCACGGGGGAATATCTGCGCCGTTGCCTCTGCGCGGGTGATTCCTGGCCCGCGCGCGGCGCGTCGCCGAGCTCGGCGAGCCAGGAGCGGAAGCCGAAGCGCCGGAACAGCTCTCGCTGGCGCGCGCGATTGCCCTCGCCGTCGATTAGCGCATCGAGCCTCACCGGCAGCGCGACGTCGCGCCTGACCGTGAGCAGACTGCGTCCCTTGGGCAGCCAGTCGAGCGTGTTTCTCAGGCTCTCGCCGACCGCGCCGCTGATTTCTCCGGCATGCGCCATGACCCCCTCGAGCGAGCCGAACTGCGCGATCCACTTGGCGGCGGTCTTCGGCCCGACCTTGGGAACCCCGGGTACGTTGTCCACACTGTCGCCGATGAGCGCGAGATAGTCGACGATGCGCTCCGGCGTGACGCCGAACTTGGCCTGCACCGCGGGCGCGTCGAGCGTCTCGTTGGACATCGTGTTGACGAGCGTCACGCCCTCGCCGACGAGCTGCGCGAGATCCTTGTCGCCGGTTGAAATGACGCAGCGCCAGCCGCGCCCCTTCGCCTGCTCGGCAAGCGTTGCGATGACATCGTCCGCCTCGACGCCTTCGACCGAGAGCACCGGCCAGCCGAGCGCCTCGATCGCCTCCTTGAGCGGCTCGATCTGCGCCGCGAGGTCGTCCGGCATCGGCGGCCGGTGCGCCTTGTACTCGGGATACTCCGCGTCGCGGAACGTCTTGCCCTTGGCGTCGAAGACGCAGGCGCGCGCCCCTGCCTTGTAGTCCGCGGCGAGCCGCCTTAGCATGTTCAGCACGCCGTAGATGGCGCCGGTGGGCTCGCCGCGCGGGCTCTTCAGCTCCGGCAGCGCGTGGAAGGCGCGATACAAGTACGACGAGCCGTCCACGAGCAGGAGCAACTTATCAGGGCTGTTCCCGGACACGATGATGAACGAGAAGCTGCCGAAGCCCGCGGGCCCGGCTTATGAGATCCCCTCGCGCGAAGCGTGGAGGCTGTTCGGCATTATGGCAGAGTTCGTCGAGGGCACCGAGCGGCTGGCCGGCATCCGGCCGGCGGTGTCCATGTTCGGCAGCTCGCGTGCCGCGCCCGACTCGCCTGACTATGGGCTCGCGGAACGGACCGCGCGGCTGCTGTCGGACGCCGGCTTCGCGGTTATCTCGGGCGGCGGTCCCGGCGTCATGGAAGCGGCCAACAAAGGTGCATATTTCGGGCGCGGCCCCGCAGTGGGCCTCAACATCGAGCTGCCGCGCGAGCAGCGCGCCAACCCTTACCAGGACGTGAGCCTGCGTTTCCGGCACTTCTTCGCGCGCAAGGTGATGTTCGTGAAGTTCGCGACCGCGTATGTCGTGCTGCCAGGGGGCTTCGGCACGCTTGACGAGCTGTTCGAAGCGCTCACCCTGGTGCAGACCAGGAAGACGCGCCGCATGCCGATCGTGCTCATGGGGAGCAACTACTGGGCGGGGCTGCTGACATGGCTGCGCGAGCGGCTGGTGAAGGACGGCATGATCGATGCAAGCGACATCGGGCTGCTGCAGGTCATCGACGAGCCGCAGCGGGTGGTCGATGCGATCTTCGCGCATTACGAGAAGCGCGGCTTCGAGCCGCTGCCCGAGGAACGCGAGGTGCTTCTCAATCTGTAGGCGCCGGCATGTAAGTGTCAGCAGCGGCGCTCTGTTAGAATTTCATTAGCCCGGTCCATGCGCCGAACCGTCATCATCGTGTTGGTCGCCATCGCGCTCCCGGCGTTCGCGCAGGGAGACGCGCCGCCGAAGCTCGAGCCGCTACCCGGGCCGCCGCCTCCGCCGCCCGGCGCCACCAATCCGCTGCAGGAGCCGAGCGTGCGCATCCCGGTGCAGAAAGGGGACAAGGTCGAGCCGATCCGGGTGGGCGGTCAGGTGGTGATGCTCAAGGTGACGCCCAAGGACGGGCCGACCTACTACCTCATCGACACTACCGGAAACGGCAACTGGATGCGGCGCGACTCGCTAGACAGCGGGGTGAGCGTGCCGATGTGGCCGATCAAGACCTGGGAATGAGCTTGCGGGTTGCGCGCGCGCCGGCGCGCTGAGCGATCCGGCGCACACTCGCACCCGACCCATGTCCGTCTACACGCCTGTAACCGAAGCGCAGCTCGCAGAGTGGTTGCGCGGCTATTCGATTGGTGCGCTGGCTGCGCTCGAGCCGATCGAGAGCGGCATCGAGAACACGAACTACTTCGTCACGACGAGCCAGGGTCGCTACGTCCTGACACTGTTCGAGCGGCTGCCTGCGGGCGAGCTGCCGTTCTATCTCGAACTCATGGCGCACCTGGCGCGGCACGGCATCCCCAGCCCGGCGCCGATCGCCGATATCTCCGACCAGTACTTGTCGCGGCTGAACGGCAAGCCCGCAGCGCTGGTCACGTGCCTGCCGGGAAAGTCGGTCGAACGGCCGGACGAGCGCGATTGCGCCGAACTTGGCGCGCTGCTGGCGCGCATGCACCTCGCCGGCCGCTCCTACGGTGCATATCTCGACAACCCTCGGGGACCAAAGTGGTGGCGCGCCGCCGCGCGTGCGGTGCGCCCGTTCCTCGACGCGCAGGCCCTCGCGTTGCTCGACGAGGAGCTGCGCTTCCAGTCGCTGTACCGTTTTCCGGACCTGCCGCGCGGGCCGATTCACGCCGACCTGTTCCGCGACAACGCCCTGTTCGACGACGGGCGCATCACCGGGGTCATCGACTTCTACTTTGCCGGAGTCGATTGCCTGTTGTTCGACCTCGCGGTGTGCGCAAACGACTGGTGCCTGGTCGACGCGGGACACGACCGTCGGCTGGACGAGGCGAAGACGCACGCGCTGCTCGGGTCCTACACCGCTCTGCGCCCGCTCGCACCGCTCGAGCGCGGTGCGTGGCCGGTGCTGCTGCGCGCCGCGGGGCTGCGCTTCTGGCTGTCGCGCCTGCACGATCTGCACCTGCCGCGCCCCGGGGTGCTGGTGCACGCGCACGATCCGGAGCACTTCCGCGACGTCCTTGCGCTGCGCGCCGGAAGCGGCGAAGCGCCCTGGCTGGCATGACGACCACCAGCGCGCGCGTGGTTCCGTGGCTGCGCGGGGCGCGCTGGCTCGCGGATGGCTGGCGGCTGTTTCGCGTCGCGCCGCTCGCCTGGATCGCGCTGGTGTTCGGCTACTGGATGCTGATGATCATGGTGTCGATGCTGCCCGTCGTGGGCATCGCGCTCGCCTCGATTCTCGTGCCACCGTTCTCGGTCGGCTTCATGGCGGTGAGCCGCGCCGCGGCGCGGCGCGCGCCGCTCGCGCTGCCGCTGCTCTTCGCAGGCTTTCGCGAGCGCCCGCAAACGCAACTCCTGCTCGGCGGTGTCTATCTCGCGTGCCTCGCGCTCTTGCTCGCAGCGAGCACGCTGGCTGACGGCGGCGCCCTGGCGCAGTGGCTGCTGAGGGGCGAGCGGCCCGCGGCCGAGGCACTGCAATCGGGAGCGTTTTTCCTGGCGCTCGCGAGCGCCGCGGCGCTCTACCTGCCGGTCATGTTCGCCTTCTGGTTCGCCCCGGTGCTGGCTGCCTGGCACGGCATGGGTGTCGCGAAGGCGCTGTTTTTCAGCCTGTTCGCTTGCCTGATGAACTGGCGCGCATTTCTGTCGTACGGCGTGGCCACCACGCTTATGACCGCCGCGGCACCGCTCGCGGCGCTAACCGCGCTCGACTGGATATCGCGCGGCGCTCTGCGCGCGCAGGCCGACGCGCTGCTGCTTCCGCTGCTGCTGGTGATCCTGCCGACGCTACTCGCGAGCTTCTACGCCAGCTACCGCGAGATCTTCGGCTCGCCGGAGGCGGCCTAAGCCCCTCTCGCCGGAGCGGTTGCTGCGTCGCAGCAGACGGCTAGAATCCGCCCATGCAAGCGCGCCTGCGCGAGATTCCGTACAACTACACCTCGTTTTCCGATCGCGAGGTCGTCGCGCGCCTGCTCGGGCCGCGCGCATGGCAGCTGATTTCCGAGCTGCGCGCCGAGCGCCGCACGGGCCGCTCGGCGCGCATGCTCTACGAAGTGCTCGGCGAGATGTGGGTTGTGCTGCGCAACCCCTACCTCGAGGACGACCTGATCGCGCACCTGCGGCGCCGCGCCGAGGTGCTGGCCGGGATGCGCCGGCGGCTGGACGAGATCGAGGCGAGGCGCGGCGAAAGCGAGCGCGTCGCCGAGCTTCTGAGCGAAGCGCGCGCAGCTCTCGAGCGCTTCGAGGCCGGGTTCGAGGAAACGCGCGCGCTGCGTGCGAAGGTGCGCCGCCGCCTGGCGCGCGTCACGCGCCGCGACAACGTGTGTTTCGACGGCTTCGCGCGCGTCTCGCATGTTACCGACGCGACCGACTGGCGTGTCGAATACCCCTTCGTCGTGGTCACGCCCGACCGCGAGGAGGAAGTGCTGCCGGTGGTCAGAACCCTGATCGCGCTCGGCTTGACCATCATTCCGCGCGGCGGCGGCACCGGATATACGGGAGGCGCGGTGCCGCTCACGCGCCGCTCGGCGGTGCTCAATACCGAAAAGCTGGAGGCTCTCGGGCCGGTCGAGTGGGCCGAGCTGCCCGGCACGCGACGCCGCGTGCCGACGATACGCTGTGGCGCGGGCGTGGTGACGCGCCGCGTGATGGAGGCGGCCGAGGCGCAGGGACTGGTGTTCGCCGTCGATCCGACTTCGGCCGACGCGTCCTGCATCGGCGGAAACGTCGCGATGAACGCCGGCGGCAAGAAGGCGGTGTTGTGGGGCACCGCGCTGGACAATCTCGCCTCCTGGCGCATGGTGACGCCGGAGGCAGAATGGCTCGACATCGAGCGCATCGGCCACAACCTGGGCAAGATCCACGATGCGGCGACGGCGAGCTTCCGGCTGCGCCGCTACGCGGCCGACGGCAAGCGCCTGCTGGAAGAGCGCATGCTCGAGATCGAGGGTGCGCGCTTCAGGAAACGTGGGCTCGGCAAGGACGTCACCGACAAGTTCCTCGCGGGCCTGCCCGGGGTACAGAAGGAAGGCACCGACGGCGTCATCGTATCGGCCACTTTCGTGCTGCATCGCATGCCGGCGCAGGTGCGCACGGTGTGCCTCGAGTTCTTCGCCAGCGCCAGGGAGGCCGTGCCGGCTATCGTCGAGGTGAAGGCCTACCTCGACGGGCATGCGCAGGTGAAGCTCGCCGGACTGGAGCACCTCGACGAGCGCTACGTCAAGGCCGTCGGCTACGCCACCAAGTCGCGCCGCAACCAGCGCCCGCGCATGGTGCTAATCGGCGACATCGTCGGTGACGGCGTCGACGAGGTGGCGAGCGCTGCCTCGGCCGTGGTGCGCATCGCCAACGCGCGCGGCGGCGAGGGGTTTGTCGCGGTGTCTGCCGAGGCGCGGCGCCGTTTTTGGCTCGATCGCGCGCGCACCGCGGCGATTGCCAAGCATACCAACGCGTTCAAGATCAACGAAGACGTGGTGATTCCGCTCGATTGCCTCGCCGAATACAGCGACGGCGTCGAGCGCCTCAACATCGAGTTCTCGATCGCCAACAAGCTCGAGCTGCTCGATGCGCTGGAAGAGTACTTCTCGGGCGAGCTGCCCCTGTACAAGTTCGAGGAGCCCGTGCCGGCGGCCGAGGTGCTCGGCGAGCGGCCGCAGCGCGCGCTGGAGCTGATCCGCGCGGTGCGCGCGCGCTGGCGCGAGCTCGGCGAGAACCTCGATGCGCGCTTCGCGGCGCTGCAGGCGCGCAGCGAGCGCCTTTCGTGGAAGACCGAAGTGCGCGAGCCGCTGCAGCGCATCTTCTCAGGGATCGCGTTCCGCCACGTCCTCGAAGGGGCGGATGGGGTGCATGCGCGCGTGCTGCGGGGCAGGGTATTCGTCGCGCTGCACATGCATGCGGGCGACGGCAACGTGCACACCAATATACCGGTGAATTCGGACGACTACGCGATGCTGGGGCGCGCCACGCAGGCCGTCGCGCGCATCATGCGCTTGGCGAAGTCCCTGGGCGGCGTGATCTCGGGCGAGCACGGCATCGGCATCACCAAGCTCGAGTTCCTAGAGCCGGGCGAGCTCGAGGCATTCCGCGCCTACAAACAGGCGGTCGATCCGCAGGGGCGCTTCAACGCCGGCAAGCTGCTCGCCGGCAGCGACTTGAGCAACGCCTACACGCCGAGCTTCTCGCTGATCGGGGCGGAATCGCTGATCCTGGAGCAGTCCGACCTGGGCCGTGTCTCGGACTCGATCAAGGACTGCCTGCGCTGCGGCAAGTGCAAGCCGGTGTGCGCGACGCACGTGCCGCGCGCCAACCTGCTTTATTCGCCCCGCAACAAGATCCTGGCCGCGTCGCTGCTGATCGAGGCGATCCTGTACGAAGAGCAGACGCGCCACGGCGTCGCGCTCTCGCACTATGCGGAGTTCGGCGATGTCGCCGACCATTGCACCGTGTGCCACAAGTGCGAGAGCCCCTGCCCGGTGGACATCGACTTCGGCGACGTGTCGATCGCCATGCGCAATCTCTTGCGGCGCAGCGGCAAGCGCCGGGCGAATCTCGGCACGCGCGCGTCGATGATGTTTCTGAGCGCGACCGACCCGCGCACGGTGAAGCTGACGCGCGCGGCGCTGATCGGCTGGGGCTACGGCCTGCAGCGCGCCGCGCACCGCATGGCGCGCGGCCTCGGCCTGGCGCGCGCGCAAAGCGCGCATCCCCCGGCGAGCAGCGGACGGCGGTCGGCCGCGACGCAGATCATCCATCTGGTAAACAAGCCGATGCCAGGCGGCTTGCCGAAAAAAAGCGCGCGCGCGCTGCTCGACATCGAGGATCCGAAAGTCGTTCCGATCGTGCGCGACCCGGCCAGGGTGAGCGAGGACAGCGAAGCGGTGTTCTACTTTCCGGGCTGCGGCTCGGAGCGGCTGTTCTCCCAGGTCGGACTGGCTACGCAGGCGATGCTGTATCGGGCCGGCGTGCAGTGCGTCCTGCCGCCTGGCTACCTGTGCTGCGGCTACCCGCAGACCGCCGCGGGCGAGGCGGAGCGCGGCGAGCGCATCATCACGCAGAACCGCGTGCTGTTCCACCGCCTGGCGACCACGCTCAACTATCTGGACATCCGCACGGTGATCGTCTCCTGCGGTACCTGCCTGGATCAGCTCGAGAGCTACGAGTTCGACAAGATCTTTCCCGGCAGCCGCCTGCTCGACATCCACGAATACCTGCTCGAGAAGGGCGTGAAGCTCGACGGCGTGTCCGGCGAGCGCTATCTCTACCACGATCCCTGCCACAGCCCCATCAAGCAGCACCAGCCGCTCGCCGTGGCGCGCGCGCTGACCGGGTCCGAGGTCGCACTTTCGCCGCGCTGCTGCGGCGAGTCCGGCACGCTCGCGCTTTCGCGGCCCGACATCTCCACGCAGGTGCGCTTTCGCAAGCAGGAGGAACTGGAAGCGGGCGTCGCCGCCCTGCGCGCCGGGGATTCACGCCGCAGCGTGAAAATTCTCACATCCTGCCCGTCCTGCCTGCAGGGACTGGCGCGCTTCTCTGGTGACACTGAGGCGCAGGCCGACTATATTGTGGTCGAGATGGCGCGCCGCCTGCTGGGCGAGAATTGGCTGCCGGAATTCGTCGCCCGGGCGAATGCGGGCGGCATTGAGCGAGTGCTGCTCTGATGGATTGCGAGTTCTGTGAAGGAGACGGTGGTCCCGTGCTGTGGCGCGACGGCTTCTGCCGCATCGTGCGTGCGCCGTCGCAGGACTACGCGGGCTTCTGCCGCGTGATACTCAATCGGCACGCGCGCGAAATGACCGACCTGGCGCCTGGCGAGCGCGTACGCCTGATGGATGCGGTCTTCGCCTGCGAGTCGGCGCTGCGCGAGCTGTTCGATCCCGACAAGATCAATCTGGCGAGCCTGGGCAATGTGGTGCCGCACCTGCACTGGCATGTGATAGCGCGCCACGCGGACGACCCGCATTTCCCGGATCCGATCTGGGCCGCGCCGCGGCGAGCAGGCGTCCCGGCCCGCGCCTTGCGCAAAGAGGTTTCCGACGCGCGGCTCGGCGCGCGCCTCGCTGCGCTGCTCGTGCAGCACGCGGCATGAGGCGCCGGCCATGAACGACATCGTCCTTCCCGAGCTCGCGCCGAACGCGTCGCCCGATTTCCTAGACGGGGCGGCCTGCAAGGCATGGGTCGAGAACGTGCCGCTTTCGAACATACCCGCTGCGCAGAGCCAGCTGCTCGAGGCCGTTGAAGAGTTCAATCGTTTCCCGACCAAGGCGACCAACCGGCTCGCGGTGATGGAAACGCTGCGTGAGCCGGTGCATTTCGTGCAGATGGAGCAGGCCAAGCGTTTCACCAATCGCGCTCTGCCGATGGTCGAGAACGAAGCCCAGGTGTTCCAGGACACGGTCGCCTTGTGGCAGCGAATGCATATCGGCTACCTGCGCTGCCTCGACGCCGTGGGCGAGGGCGAGCCCGGAATGCGCGCGCAGGCGGCGTTGGTGTGCCAGCGCGCCCTTGCGTATTCCGGCCTCAAGATGTTCCATCACTACCGCGCATACCGGCAGGTGCCGCCGCGTGAATGGGCCGTGCTGCATCGGGTGTATGCGCGGGCGGAAGCGCTCGGCGTGTCCAACGAGCCGGTCAAGGATTACATGAACCGGGACGTGCACGACACCTCGCCGCGCACCGCCTATCTGCGCGCAATCCTGATGGGGATGTGCAATCCGAACGAGCTCGGGCAGCGCCAGCTCACGTTCGTCGCGTACCTGCTCGAGCGCTGGGCTGAGCGCGTCGAAATCCTCGCGCACCCGGTGGGTGAGGCCGATGTGCCGGAGCTGGTGGTGGACCTCTTATCGGATCGCTGCCCGGAGCGCTTCGCCCGCGACGAAGCGGTCGCGCCGATGAAGGAGCCGCGTTACCTGGACGCGCGGCGGCTTGCCAAGAGCCTGCGCAACCGCATCGGCCTGCTGCGCAAGGGCGAGTCCCCGGCCAAGCTCGCGCTGGGCGAGGACTGCGTGCAGCCCTCGTGCGAGCAACTGCTGGTGTTCCTGTATCGCCAGTGGTACCAGCCGCGCCCGCCGCGCGTTCAGGAGCGGCGCAGCGCGAGTCACGCGGCGGAGGTGTGCAACGGCATGGCCGCGATTCACTACCACGTTTCGGGCCAGGCTTTCCGCCAGCCCGGCGCGCAAGGCGATCTCACCAAGAAAGAGCGCGAGGAGATCGCGACCTTCGGACGCATTAGCACGCGCCACGAGGACGACTACAGCGAGTCGAAGGGCATCGTGCTGGAGCGCTGGAAGCTGGAAGACGAGAGCGCGCAGGGGCTGAAGATGCTGCGCCCGGCCAGCGATCCCGGCAAACGCTATGCGCACGGCCAGCTGGTCGGCTTGCGCCCCGCGGACAGCAAGAACTTCATGCTGGGCCAGGTGCGTTGGCTGATGATCAACGACAAGGGCGACCTCTATGCCGGCGTGCGGCTGCTGCCGGGCCTGCCGGCGGCGATGGCTGTGCGCCCGACAGGGTTGAACGTGATGAAGGAGCAGTACGTTCCCGGCCTGTCTCTCACCGGCGTTCCGGCGCTCGATTCGCCGCCTACCGTCGTGCTGCCAACGGGCTGGTACAGGCCCAAGCGCGTGATCGAGGTGTTCGTCGACTCTCCGGTGCGCGTGCGGCTCACCGAGGTGATCGAGCGCGGCGTGGATTTCGAGCGCGTCGCCTACGAGATTCTGCCCTAGCGCTCTCAGGCCGCGCGCGCCGAGCTCGCGACGCGCACCCGCGAGGCGGGAAACACGGCGCTGAAGACCGAGCCGCGTCCGGGCTCGCTTTGCACGCTCAGGCTCGCCTGGTGGCGCGTGAGCGCATGCTTGACGATCGCCAGCCCCAGGCCGGTGCCGCCTGTCTCGCGCGAGCGGCTGCTGTCGACGCGGTAGAAGCGTTCCGTGAGCCGCGCGATGTGGCGCGCGTCGATGCCGATGCCGCTGTCCTCGACGCTGAAGATTCCCCGCCCGCCATCGAGACGCCATGCGAGCCGGATCGAGCCGCCCTCGGGGGTGTAGCGCACGGCGTTCGAGACCAGATTCGAAAACGCGCTCGTGAGCTCCTTAGGGCTGCCCTTGAGACGGCTATCGGCCTGCACCGAAGTGGCGATGCGGTGTCGCGCGCCGGAGAGCGCCCGCGCTTCCTCGGCCAGCTTCTCGATCAGTGGTGCGACCTCGATCTCCTGCTCGTCGTCCGGCGCGCCGCTCGCCTCGAGCGCGGAGAGGGTGAGCAGGTCTTCGATCAGGCGACGCATGCGCTGCGCCTGATCGCGCATCAGGCCGAGGAAGCGGTTGCGCTGCGCTTCGCTCAGGCTGATCGCGGGATCCGCGAGGGTCTCGACGAATCCCGACAGCACGGTGACGGGCGTCTTGAGCTCGTGCGACACGTTGGCCACGAAATCGCGCCGCATGGTCTCGAGCCGCTGCTCGCTCGTCACGTCGCGCGACAAGAGCAGCTTCTGCTCGGCACCGAACTCGATCACGCGCACCGACAGCGCGGCATCCGTGCGCGCCGAGCGCAGCATCAGCGGTTCGGCATAGCGTCGCGCCCCCAGGTAGGCGACGAAATCCGGCTGGCGTACGAGGTTGCTGATCGCCTGTCCGAAATCGCGGCGCGCGTCGATGCCGAAGTGCTGCTCGGCCGTGGGGTTGGACCATTCGATATGGTCGTCGCCATCGAGTATCACGACGCCGTCGGGCAGCGCGCGTCCCGCTGCGCGGAAGCGCGACAGCGCGCGCACGAGCCCCTGGTGTTCCTCGTCGCGCTGCTTCAGGCGCTGGTGCAAGCGCGCGAAGACGTCTTCCCATAGCCCGGCGCCGACGGGCAGGGCCTCGGCGGCCGGGCGCTCGAGCCAGGAAAAGAACGAGGCGAGCTGCCGGGTGTGGTACAGCAGCCGCACTACGAACACCGCCGCGACCGCGGCCCACGCCCAGGCTGCCCCCGCGAGCGGCCAGAGAATGAGTCCGGCGGCGGCGGCCGCGACCGCGACACCGATGGTGCTGGTCCAAACTCGGTTCATACGCCTCGGGAGCACCCTGTCCGAGCCCCGCGGCGATTGTCTCACATCGGCACGCTGGCGAAGCGGTAGCCCGAGCCGCGCACGGTCTGGATCAGCCGGTCGTGGCCCGAGGGCTCGAGCGTCTTGCGCAGCCTTCGAATGTGCACATCGACGGTGCGCTCTTCGATGAACACGTGGTCGCCCCACACCTGATCGAGCAGCTGGGCGCGCGAATGCACGCGCTCCGGATGGGTCATCAGGAAATGCAGCAGGCGAAATTCGGTCGGGCCGAGCTCGAGCGGTCGGCGGTCGCCGAACACGCGCCGCGTGGCCGGCTCGAGCCGTAGCCCACCGACTTCGACCGGCTCGTCGGTCATTTGCGGCGCGCGCCGGCGCAGTACGGCCTTGATGCGCGCGACCAGCTCCTTGGGCGAGAAAGGCTTGGTGACGTAGTCGTCGGCGCCGGCCTCGAGGCCCATGATCTTGTCCGATTCCGCCGCGCGCGCCGTGAGCATGATCACCGGGACCTGGCGCGTGCGCTCGCTCTGGCGCAGCTGCCGGGCGAGCGACACCCCCGACATGCCGGGCAGCATCCAGTCGATGAGCAGCAGGTCGGGCAGCGCATGGCGCACCACGCGCAACGCCTCCTCGGCATCGCGCGCACGGATCACGTGGTGGCCGGCGTGCTCGAGGTTGACCGCGATCAATTCCTGTATCGCCGGCTCGTCCTCCACCACCAAGATGTTGACCGCCATCGTCCTGCCCGCCCCGCGCAATACGACGATTGTAAGAACTTTTCGTGACACTAATGTTGCACGAGCGCGCGGTATGATCCGTTCTGCGCCGCCCCGTCATGCTCAGCTCAGACGCTCCCGTCCCGACCGAGATCCGCCTGCATCGCAAATCGCGCGTGCTCGAGCTCACGTACGGCGATGGCCGCAGCTTCCGGCTGCCGTTCGAGTTCCTGCGCGTGTACTCCCCCTCGGCCGAGGTGCGCGGGCACGGCCCGGGACAGGAGGTGCTTCAGTCAGGCAAGCGCGAGGTCGATATCAACGCGCTCGAGCCGGTGGGATCGTATGCCGTACAGCCCGTGTTCTCCGACGGCCACAACACCGGGATTTATTCCTGGGACTACCTGTACGAGCTCGGCTCGAATCAGGAGGCGCTGTGGACCGAGTATCTTGGTCGGCTCGAAGCAGCGGGCGCGAGCAGGTGAAGGCAGTACGCGCATACAGATGAGCTCCGAGACGGATTTCGGCTTCGAGCGCGTTGCGACACACGAGAAGGCGGCGCGCGTGGGCGAGGTTTTCGACCGGGTCGCCGAGCGCTACGACCTGATGAACGACCTGATGTCGTTCGGCCTGCATCGCGCGTGGAAATGGTTTGCCGTGCAGCTCGCGCGCCTGCACCCGGGCGAGCGCGTGCTGGACGTCGCCTCGGGCAGCGGCGACCTCGCGCGCGCGATCGCGCGGCGCGTCGCGCCCGGCGGGCAGGTGCTGATTACCGACATCAATGCGCGCATGCTCGCGCGCGGGCGCGACCGCCTGGCGGACGCGGGCTTTCTGCCGCCGGCCGTGCAGTGCGACGCCGAGCACTTGCCTTTTCGCGACGGCAGCTTCGACTGCGTGACGGTCGGGTTCGGTTTGCGCAACATGACGCGCAAGGAGCGCGCGCTCGGCGAGATGACGCGCGTGCTCAGGCGCGGCGGCCGCCTCCTGGTGCTCGAGTTCTCGCACGTGGCGAAGCCCCTCGAACGCGCCTACGAATACTATGCCTTCAACGTGCTGCCTTGGCTGGGACAGCGCGTCGCCGGCAGCGGCGAGGCGTACCGCTACCTCGCCGAGTCGATCCGCATGCATCCGGACCAGGCGAGCCTCGCGCGCATGCTGCAGGACGCAGGGTTGGCGCAGGTCGAATATTTCAACCTGAGCGCCGGCGTGGTTGCCGTGCACCGGGGCTTCAAGATCTGAGGACAGGCGCTGTCGCCGGGCCCGACGCTGCGGTAGGATGCGCGTGGTCGAAGAACCGATAGCGAGATTGCGCATGCGAACTCTGCTTGCAGTGCTTGCGGGGGCGCTCGTCGGCGCGGCGCTGCTCGTCACGGACGCCCAGGCGAAGCGTCTGAGCGCTGGGCGTTCGATCGGCATGCAGCGCAATGTCGCCGCTCAACCCACCGCGCCGGCGCGCACGGCCCCTGCGACCCCGACCGCCACCGGCGGCGGGTGGCTGCCTACGCTCGGCGCGCTGGCCCTCGGCGGGCTGCTTGGCGGCTTGCTTGGCGGAGGGGGGTTCGGCGGCGCTTTCGTGCTCGTCGTTCTGACGTTCGGCGCGCTCGCGTACCAATGGCTGCGCGCGCGCGCCCCTCAGCCCTTGCCGCCTGTGAAACATGGCGCCCTCGATCTGGGCAGCGCGTCGAGCGCCGCATCGCCGCAGCGTCCTGCAGCGGCAAGCGCGCCTTCCGCGCAGGCCCCCAGGGTTCCTGCGGGATTCGACGTGGCGGGCTTCGTGCGCGCTGCGAAGCTCAACTTCATCAAGCTGCAGGTCGCAAACGACCTGGGTGATCTTCACCAGATGCGGGACTTCACGACTCCCGACATGTTCGACGCACTCGTCAAGATGCTCGCTACGCGCGGCGGAGCGGCACCACAGACCGACGTCGTCGCCCTCGAGGTGCAGCTGCTCGAGGTGGTGACGGAAGGAGACAGGCATCGCGCGTGCGTGCGCTTTTCCGGAACAACGCGCGAGGCGCCTGGCGCGGCGCCCGCGGCATTTTCGGAAGTGTGGAACCTCGCCAAGCCCGTAGACGGGTCCTCCGGCTGGCTGCTCGCGGGCATCCAGCAGATGCACTGAGCGGAGCCCGGGGCGCGCTCAGGCCACCGTGAGGTGGCCTTTGTTTTTTTCGAGACTACGATGATTGCGCTGGAATCGCCGTTTGTAGCCGCCCTGAACCACCTGCTCGCCTCCGAAGGCTGGGCGAGTGCGCGGCTCGCGCCGTTTGCAGGAGAAACGGTCGCCTTCGCCACGCCGCCGCTTCCCGAGCTGCGCTTCGCGATCCTGGCCGACGGGCACTTGGCGCCGGCCCCTGCCGGGGCCGAGGCATCCCTCACCGTTACCCTGCGCCCCGACGCGCTTGCCGCGCTCGCGCGCGGCGAGGAGCACTTCATGCGCGCGGTGCAGGTGGCCGGCAACGCCCGCCTGGCGAGCGAGGTGCTGCTGCTGGTCCGGCATCTGCGCTGGGACGCCGAGGAAGACATGGCGCGGCTGTTCGGCGACGTCGCTGCGCACCGGCTCGCGGCCGTCGCCCGCGATCTCGCCGCATGGCAGACGGATGCCGTGCGCCGCCTTGCCGATAGCCTGGTCGACTACGCGGTCGAGGAGCGGCGCATGCTGGTCAAGCGCGCGGAACTCGATTCTCTCGCTGCCGAGACCGCGCGGCTGCGCGACGCGCTCGAGCGGCTGGAAAAGCGCATCGGGCGCCTTGCCTGACGCCTATGCTGCAGGCCTTCCTCCGCCTCCTGCGCATTCTGTGGATCGGCCTGCGCTTCGGCCTGTACGAATTCGTGCCGCGGCTGGGCGAAAACCGCCTGCTCGCCGCGCTCACGCGTGCGCCTCGGGTGGCGCGCGCCGAGCGCCTGCGGCGCGCGCTCGAGACGCTCGGGCCTATCTTCGTGAAATTTGGCCAGGTGCTCTCGACGCGGCGCGACCTGCTGCCCGCGGACATCGCCGACGAGCTGGCGAAGCTGCAGGACCAGGTGCCGCCCTTCGCCTCGTCGCTGGCGAGCGCGGAGATCGAGCGCGCGCTCGGCAAGCCGATCGACGAAGTCTTCTCCGGCTTCGAGCGCGAGCCGGTGGCAAGCGCGTCGATCGCCCAGGTGCACCTCGGCGTCCTGCAAGACGGCCGCGAGGTCGCCGTCAAGGTGCTGCGTCCCGGCGTGGAGCGGGCCGTGGCGAGGGACGTGGCGCTGCTCGAGACTGCCGCGCGCATGGTGGAGCGGCTGTCGCCCGAGGGGCGCCGCCTCAAGCCGCGCGAGGTCGTGGCCGAGTTCTCGCGCCACCTCGAAGACGAGCTCGATCTGATGCGCGAAGCGGCGAACGCGAGCCAGCTGCGGCGCAACTTCGCCGGCTCGCCGCTGCTGCAGGTGCCCGAGATCTACTGGGAATGGTGCTCGCAGCGCGTGATGGTCATGGAACGCATGCACGGCACCCCGGTTTCGCAGACCGAGACACTGCGGTCCCGCGGCATCGACATCCCCAAGCTGGCGCGCGCGGGGGTCGAGATCTTCTTCACGCAGGTGTTCCGCGACGGCTTCTTCCACGCCGACATGCACCCGGGCAACATCTTCGTCGCCGACGACGGGCGCTACGTGGCCCTCGACTTCGGCATCATGGGCGCGCTCACCGAGACCGACAAGAACTACCTGGCGCAGAACTTCCTCGCTTTCTTCAACCGCGATTACCGTCGCGTGGCGCAGGCGCACCTGGATGCCGGATGGGTGCCGGAGGACACGCGCGTCGATCAGTTCGAGGCGGCGATTCGGGCCGTGTGCGAGCCGATCTTCGCCCGGCCTCTTAAGGAGATCTACTTCGGCAAGCTGCTCTTGCGCCTGTTCCAGACTTCGCGCCGCTTCAATGTCGAGATCCAGCCCCAGCTGGTGATGCTGCAGAAGACGTTGCTCAACATCGAGGGCCTGGGACGCGAGCTCGATCCGGAGCTCGACCTGTGGAAGACCGCGAAGCCCTTCCTCGAGCGCTGGATGAGCGAGCAGGTCGGCTGGCGCGGCCTGCTCAAGTCGGTGCGGCAGGAGGCGCCCTACTGGGCGGCGACGCTGCCGCAACTGCCCAGGATCGTGCACCGGGCGCTCGTCGCGGACAGGCTCGGCGCACTGGAGCGGGCGATCGCGCGCCTTGCCGCGCAGAGCGGCCGGCGCAATCGCCTGCTCGTCCTGATCGCGGCGCTGCTCGCCGCGCTGCTCGCGGTGCAGCTTCTTTGCTAGTATTCCGCGTCCGTTCACTGCCCGCAGCATGGCGCTACTAGAGATTCGCAACGTCACCAGGCGTTTCGGTTCGCTTACCGCGGTCGACAACGTCAGCTTTTCGGTCGAAGCGGGTGAGTTCTTCACCCTGCTCGGACCCTCCGGCTGTGGAAAGACGACGCTGCTGCGCATGATCGCCGGCTTCGATCTGCCCGACGCAGGCGCGATCGTGCTGGACGGGGTGGACATGGCCGATACGGCGCCCGAGCGGCGGCCGATACACACCGTGTTCCAGAGCTACGCGCTGTTTCCGCACATGACCGTTTCGCAGAACATCGCGTTTCCGCTGCGCATGGCGGGCATCGCGCCCGCGCAGATCGCCGCGCGCGTCAAGGAAGCGCTCGCCCTGGTGCACCTGGAGGAGAAGGAGCGCCACTATCCGCACGAGCTCTCGGGCGGCCAGAAGCAGCGCGTCGCGCTCGCGCGCAGCCTCGTCAGTCGGCCGCGCCTGCTGCTGCTCGACGAGCCGCTCGGCGCGCTGGACGCGAAGCTGCGCGAGGAGATGCAGGTCGAGCTGCTGGAGATGCAGCGCGAGGTCGGCATTACCTTCGTCTTCGTGACGCATGCGCAGTCCGAGGCGCTCGCGCTGTCGGACCGCATCGCGGTGATGAACGCGGGACGCATCGAGCAGCTGGATGAGCCGTCGCGCCTGTACGGGATACCCAGAAACCGCTTCGTCGCCGACTTCATCGGCAAGATCAACATGCTCGAAGGAGAGGTCGCCGAGTCGGGTGACGGGCGCGTTCGGCTGCGCGTGCCGGGCCTGGGCGAAGTCCAGGCGCGCGTGGACGGGGCGCCGCGGGCGGGCTCAACGGCAGCCGTGGCGCTGCGCCCCGAGCAGGTCAGGATCGCCGGTCCCGACGCACCGCTCGATCTGCCGAATCGCTATCGCGGCAAGGTGCACGATTTCCTGTACGTGGGCGATGTCACCACCTACATCGTCGATCTGCCGAACGGGCAGCAGCTCCAGGCGCTGCTGCCGAATTCCTCGCCCGGGCGGGCCAAGTTCTTCGAAGTCGGCGATCCGGTATCCGTCGCCTGGCCGGCCGAGGCCGGCGTAGTCCTGACCGAATAGATGGGCTCGCGCCGCACGCTCAGGTGGCTCGTCGGCGGGCCGCCGTTCCTGTTCCTGGTCGTCTTCTTCCTCCTGCCGGCGCTCATCATGGTCGTGGCGTCATTGCGCTATCCCGGCGAGTTCGGCGGGCTCGCGCCTCTGTTTGGCGCGCGGCCGGGAGAGGATTCCGGGCTGACCGCCGAGAGCTACACGGTGTTCTTCGGCGACTGGGTGTACTTCGAGATCTTCGCCAAGTCCTTCGGCGTTGCGGGACTGACCACGCTGGTGTGCCTGTTGATGGCCTATCCGCTCGCCGCACTGATCGCGCGCCGGCCGAGAACCGAGCGCAACCTGATGGTGCTGCTGGTAGTGCTGCCTTTCGCGTCGAACTTCCTGGTGCGGGTGTACGCCTGGATGATCATCCTCGGGCCGTTCGACCTGCTTTTCAACCGCTTCGCGGTGATCTGCGGCATGGTCTACGTGCACCTGCCTTTCATGATCCTGCCGCTGTACACGAACCTGGAGAAGCACGATCCGGTATTGCTCGATGCGGCGCAGGACCTGGGCGCGAACGCCTGGCAGCGCTTCTGGCGCGTGACGTTCCCGCTCTCCCTGCCCGGGATCTTCTCCGGCTCGGCGCTCGTGTTCATCCCGGTGCTCGGCATGTTCGCCATCCCCGAGATCCTGGGCGGCAAGGACGACTGGATCGTCGGCAACATGATCAAGGAATCGTTCCTCGGTACGCGCGACTGGCCTTTCGGCAGCATGCTCTCGCTCATGCTGACCCTCGCCGTGCTGGCGGTCGCTGGCGCGGCGAGCTGGCTCGCGGCGCGCGGCATGAGGCGCGCGTGATCGACGCGCGCAGCGCCGATGCGTAGGCTCGCGCTCGCGATCGAGGGGCTCGCCGTCGCCGTGCTGTTCGGCAGCTTCCTCGCGTCGGGCGGCAAGACCGTGCTCGCGGGTGCGGCATTCGCGCTGCTCGCGGTCGCGTTCTCCCTGGGGCTTGCCGGAGGGCGCCGTGAGCTGGAGAGATTCTGGCTGTGGTTCGCGAGCCTGCTGGTGTACGCGTTCCTGTACATCCCGCTCGTCATCGTGGTGATCTTCTCGTTCAACGACTCGAAGCTGAACGCCGAATGGGTAGGCTTCACCGCCGGCTGGTACGTCAAGCTGTTCGCCGACCAGGAGATGCTGCACGCGGCGCTCAATTCCGTGACCATCGCCTGCGTCGCGTCGCTCATCGCCACGGTTCTGGGGACGATGGCCGGGATTTCGATGCACCGCTTCAAGCCGCGGCTGCTGCCGTTCCTCGTGTTCACGCCGGTCGCGATGCCCGAGATCCTGCTCGGGGTGTCGCTGCTCATCTTCTTCCTGAATACGGCCAAGCCGCTGCTGGGCGCGGTCGGCATCGAGATGGGCCTGGGGCTGACGACCGTGGTCATCGCGCATATCACGTTCTGCATCGGATTCGTGGCGATCATCGTGCGTGCACGGCTCGCGGGAATGGACGAGTCGATCTTCGAGGCGGCGCGCGACCTCGGTGCCACGCCTTGGCAGACGTTCCGGCTCGTCACGCTGCCGCTCATCCTGCCGGGCGTAATCGCCGGCGCACTGATGGCCTTCACGCTGTCTATCGACGATTTCGTGATCACCTTCTTCACCTCGGGCGTGGGGACCAAGACGCTGCCGCTCGAGATCTACACCATGATCAAGGTAGCGGTGACGCCGGAGGTGAACGCGGTCTCTGCGCTGCTCATGGTGCTGACGCTCGCCATGATCGTCACCGCGAGCAAGCTGGCACCCGACCTCATGCGGGCCAAGGCGTGACGCTGAGGCGCGCATCGCGCGCCCTCCTCGCCGCCGCGCTCGCGCTGGCCGCGGGCGCGGCAGTCGGCGCGTCGCAGGACGTCCTGCGCATGTTCAACTGGAACAACTACATGACCGACGACGCGGTCACGCGCTTCGAGGCGCTGTGCAGCTGCCGCCTGGCGCAGGACTACTACTCGGACAACGAGGAGATGCTGGCGAAGCTCGCCGCGGGAGCGACGGGCTACGACCTGATCGTGCCGACGGGCAACGCGGTGGAGGCGCTGATCAGGTCGGGCCAGTTGCGGGCGATCGACAAGTCGAAGATCCCCAACCTCAATAACATCAAGCCGCAATACCTGAACACCTGGTTCGATCCTGGCAACCGGTACTCGGTGCCCTACGCCTACTCGCTCACCATCATCGGCTACAACGTCGAGAAAATGCGCGCGCTCGGCCTGCCGACCGATACCTGGGCGGTCATCTTCGAGCCGCGCTACCTGGAGAAGGTGAAGGGCAAGGTGACGGTGCTCGATTCCCAGCGCGAGTTGTTTGCCGCGGCCCTCAGGTACCTCGGCTACTCCGTAAACGAGTCCAGCGAGGACAAGCTCAGGCAGGCGCGTGACCTGATCCTGCGAGCGAAACCGTACTGGGCCGCGTTCAACGCAGCGTCGTACTTCAAGGAACTCACGGTCGGCAACATCTGGCTGGTGCAGGGCTACTCCAACGACCTGTACACGGCACAGCAGGATGCAAAGAAGGCGGGGCGCCCGTTCAGCATCGCCTACTCGACGCCCAAGGAGGGGGCGGTGTTCGCGCTCGACAAT
>DASPRX010000268.1:0-19780 GCA_035624235.1 Burkholderiales bacterium
GACGCTCCACGTCACGCAGCTGGTGGAAATGGCGGTCGGCAATCAGATCGACGGCGCCAACCGCATGCGCAAGCAGGAACTGATCTTCGCGCTGCTCAAGAACCAGGCGAAGAAGGGCGAATCGATCTTCGGCGACGGCACCCTGGAGGTGCTGCCCGACGGCTTCGGCTTCCTGCGCTCGCCGGACACCTCGTACCTGGCGAGCACCGACGACATCTACGTGAGCCCGTCGCAGATCCGGCGCTTCAACCTGCACACCGGCGACACGATCGAGGGCGAGATCCGCACCCCGAAGGACGGCGAGCGCTACTTCGCGCTGGTCAAGGTCGACAAGGTGAACGGCGAGCCGCCGGAGAACGCCAAGTCGAAGATCCTGTTCGAGAACCTGACGCCGCTGCATCCCGACAAGCAGTTCAAGCTGGAGCGCGACATCAAGGCCGAGGAGAACATCACCGGCCGCATCATCGACATCATCGCCCCGATCGGCAAGGGCCAGCGCGGCCTGATCGTCTCGCCGCCCAAGGCCGGCAAGACGGTGATGCTGCAGCACCTGGCGCACGCGCTCACCTCCAACCAGCCCGACGCGGTGCTGATCGTGCTGCTTATCGACGAGCGGCCCGAAGAGGTGACCGAGATGAGCCGCACGGTGCGCGGCGAGGTCGTCGCCTCGACCTTCGACGAGCCGGCCTCGCGCCACGTGCAGGTCGCGGAAATGGTGATCGAGAAGGCGAAGCGCCTGGTCGAGCACAAGAAGGACGTGGTGATCCTGCTCGACTCGATCACCCGTCTCGCGCGCGCCTACAACACGGTCGTGCCCGCCTCGGGCAAGGTGCTCACCGGCGGCGTCGACGCCAACGCGCTGCAGCGCCCGAAGCGCTTCTTCGGCGCGGCGCGCAACGTCGAGGAAGGCGGCTCGCTCACCATCATCGCCACCGCGCTGATCGACACCGGCAGCCGCATGGACGACGTGATCTACGAGGAGTTCAAGGGCACCGGCAACATGGAGATCCACCTCGACCGGCGCATGCACGAGAAGCGCATCTACCCGGCGATCAACGTCAACCGCTCGGGCACGCGCCGCGAGGAGCTGCTCATCGAGCCGGCGATCCTGCAGAAGGTATGGGTGCTGAGGAAGCTCCTTTACCCGATGGACGAGCTGGAGGCCGCCGAATTCCTCATCGACAAGATCCGCGCCACCAAGAACAACGCCGAGTTCTTCGACTCGATGCGCAGGGGCTAGCCCGGCGTTGCCTTAAGCCCTTGTTTTCCGTATAATTCGCGCCTTTTCCGCGCCAGGCCAGCCATGAAGACCGGAATCCATCCCGAATATCACACGGTGATCTTTCACGACACCAGCTCGAACCACTCGTTCATCACGCGCTCGGCGATCGACGTCAAGGGGCGCGAGAAGATGAAATGGACCGACGGCAACGAGTATCCGGTCGTGAAGGTCGAGGTGTCCTCCGAGTCGCACTCGTTCTACACCGGCAAGCAGAAGATCATGGACACCGCCGGGCGCGTCGAGAAATTCAAGCGGCGCTACACGCGCGCGAAGAAGCCGGCGTAGGCGCGGGCATCCGGCGAAAGAAGGCGGCTGCGGCCGCCTTTTTTGTTATCCCGCGCCGCCGCGCCGCCTAGAATAGCCGCATGCTCCCCCGCCTCGCGCTGCCGCCCTCGCTCGCGGTGCTGGCGCTGATTGCGCTGGTGTTCGTCGCACCGGGGCTCCTCGGGCACGATCCCTGGAAGACTTACGACGTCATCAGCATCGAGATCGTGCACCGCATGCAGCTCTCGGGCGACTGGCTGGTGCCGCACATCGCCGAGTCGCGCTGGCTGGCCGACCCGCCGCTTTTCTACTGGGCTGGCCTCGCATTCGCCAAGGTCTTCGCCGGGCTGCTCGGATTCCATCAGGCGGTGCGTCTTGCGAGCGGCGCCTTCATGCTCGCCGCGCTAGCGCTCGCCTACGTCGCGGGGCGCGACTTAGCCCCGCGCGCCGAGGAGCGCCGCGCCACGGCCGCGGCGGCTCCGCTGTTCATCCTCGGCGCGATCGGCCTGATCGTGCACGCGCACGAGGCGCTGCCCGACCTCGCCGCCATGGCCGCCGTGTGCGGCGCCTTTGCCGCGGCGGCCCGCGCGCCGCGCCGTCCGCTCCTCACGGGCGCGGCGTTCGGCGCCGCGCTCGCAGGCGCGTTCCTGGCCAGCGGCCTCGTCGTTCCGGCAGCGCTCGGCGTCGCGGCGCTCGTCGCGCTCCTCGTGTGCGACGAGTGGCGAACGCGGCGCGGCGCCGCGTTCGCCGGCATGAGCGCGTTCGTCGCGCTGGCGCTCTCCTCGAGCTGGCCGCTCGCCTTGTGGCTGCGCTCGCCGAAGCTGCTCGCGGAATGGTGGTCGCTGACGGCCGAGCCGCAGGGGGCGTTCTTCGCGAACCTCAAATATTTCCTCGTCACCGCGAGCTGGTTCGCCTGGCCCGCCTGGCCGGTGGCCGGCTGGGCGCTGTGGTCGCAGCGCCGGCGATGGCGCGAGCCGCGCGTGTTCCTGCCGTTCGCCGCCTTGCTCGCGACGCTCGTCGGAATCTCGCTCGCCGGCCCGGCCCAGGAGATCACCACGCTTCCCCTGGTGGCTCCCTTCGCGCTGCTCGCCGCGGGCGGCGTGCCGCGGCTGCGGCGCGGCGCCGCCAATGCGCTCGACTGGTTCGGCGTCATGACTTTCACCTTCGTCGGGGCGCTGATATGGGTCGGCTACGTCGCCACCATGACGCCCCTGTTCCCGACGATCGGACACAATTTCGCCAAGCTCGCACCCGGCTTCGGCGCGCACTTCGCGCCGCTGCCTTTCGCGGCGGCGCTCGCGGTCGCTCTCGCCTGGCTGTACCTGGCGTTCTTTACCCCTCCTTCGCCGACGCGCGGCATCACGCGCTGGGCCGCCGGGGTCGCGCTGCTGTGGTCGACGCTCTCCTTCCTGCTCCTGCCCTGGGCCGACTACGTGAAGAGCTATCGCTCGGTGGCGCTGCACCTCCGCGCGCATCTGCCCGCCGGCACCGGCTGCATCGCGCGCGAGCACCTCGGCATTTCGCAGCGCGCGGCGCTCAGCTACCACGCGGGCATCGTCACGCGCGAGTTCGACCCGTTCGCGCCCGACACCTGCCGGCTCCTGGTGGTGCAGAGCTCGCCCGAGGAGGAGCCCGATGTCCCCGGTCCCTCGTGGCGCAAGATCGCGGACGTCGGGCGGCCCGGCGACAAGGCCGAGCGCCTGCGCCTGTACTATCACATGCGATGAATACCACGCCGCCGACGCGCTGCCCCGCCTGGCCTGCGCTCGGGGCGCAAGCCGAGCGCTGGCGCGCGCTGCGGCTGGCCGAGGCACTCGGCGCCGACCCGGCGCGCGCGGCGCGCATGGCCGCGACGGCGCCGGGCCTGCGCTACGAGTTCGCGCGCCAGCGGCTCGATGCGCAGGCGCTCGAGCTGCTGCTCGCGCTCGCCGAGCAGCGCGGCCTGGCCGGCTGGCGCGAGGCGCTCCTCTCGGGTCAGCCGGTCAATTCGACCGAGCAGCGCGCCGCTCTGCACATGGCGCTGCGCGCGGGCGAGGCGGCGCCGCCGCAGGTGAAGGCGGCGCTCGCGCGCATGCGCGAGCTCGCAGGCCGGCTGCGCGCGGGCGCCTGGACGGGCGCGACGGGCAAGCCGATCGCACGGCTGGTGCATCTGGGAACGGGCGGCTCCGACCTCGGTCCGCGCCTGCTCGTCGACGCGCTCGCCGAGGCGTGCGACGAGGGGTTGGCGATCGACTTCGCGGCCAACGTCGATCCGCTCGACCTGGACCGCGCGCTCGCAACGGCCGACGCGGAGCGCACGCTGTTCGTGGTGGTGTCGAAGACCTTCACCACGCAGGAGACCCTGGAGAACGCGCGCGCGGCCAGGCGCTGGCTCGCCGAGCGGCTGCCGCGCGGGGCTTCGCTCGAGCCTCACTTCGTCGCCGTAAGCGCCAACGAGCGCGCGGCGCGCGAGTTCGGCGTCGGCGAAGTGCTGCCGATGTGGAACTGGGTCGGCGGACGCTACTCGCTGTGGTCCTGCGTGGGCTTCAGCGCCATGTGCGCCTTCGGGCCGGAGCGCTTCGATGCGCTGCTCGCCGGCGCGCGCGACATCGACCGGCACTTCGCCGAGACGGCGCTCGCGCTCAACGTCCCGGTGCTGATGGCCCTGGTCGGCGTGTGGAACGTGAACTTTCTGGACGCGCGCACGCACGCCGTGCTGCCCTACGCGACGCCGCTGCGGCTGCTGCCCGCCTATCTGCAGCAGCTCGAGATGGAGTCGAACGGCAAGTGCGTCGACCGCGAGGGGCGCGCGCTGGAATACGCGACCGCGCCGGTGGTGTGGGGCGCAGAAGGCACGGTCGGGCAGCACTCCTTCCACCAGCTGCTGCACCAGGGCACGCAGGCGGTGCCGGCGGACTTCATCGTCGTCGCCGAGGCGCCGGGCGACCCGCGCCGCCGCAGGATCCTCGCCGCGCACGCCGCGGCGCAGGCCGAGGCGCTCGCGCTCGGACGCGACAATCCGGCGCTGCCGCCGCACCGGCGTTATCCGGGCAACCGTCCGTCGAGCACCCTCACGCTCGAGCGGCTGGATGCGCGCAATCTCGGCAGGCTGGTGGCGCTGTACGAGCACAAGGTGTTCGTGCAGGGCATCATCTGGAACATCAACAGCTTCGACCAGTGGGGCGTGGAGCTGGGCAAGGAAATGGCGCAGCGCTTACTTTCGGGGGACTGATCATGGACCAGGAAACCTTCAATCTGAGCATCCGCAAGTTTCTCAAGATGGTCGGCGTCAATTCGCAGCGCGAGATCGAGCAGGCCGTGCAGAAGGCGCTTGCCGGCGCGAAGCTCCAAGGCGAAGAGACGCTCGCCGCCAAGGTGACACTCGAAATTCCCGCACTGGGCGTAAGGGTGCCTTTCGAGGGGGAGATCAAGCTAAAATAGATTTTATGAATAAGGCGAGGGAATTCGACCGGACCGTGCTCGATGAGCTGCAGGCGCTGCTCGGTGAGCGCGTGACCACCTCCTCGGGCATCCGCGAGCACCACGGCAAGGACGAGTCGTATTTTCCCTATGCGGCGCCCGACGCGGTGGTGTTCCCGCACAGCACCGAGGAGGTGCGCGACGTGGTGGACATCTGCCGGCGGCATCGCGTGCCGATGATCCCGTACGGCGTCGGCACCTCGCTCGAAGGGCACATCCTGGCGGTGAACGGCGGCGTGACCATCGACCTGGCGCAGATGAATCGGGTACTCGCGGTGCACGAGGAAGATCTGGACGCCGTGGTGCAGGCCGGCGTCACGCGCAAGCAGCTGAACGAGTACATCAAGCACACCGGGCTTTTCTTTCCGGTGGACCCGGGCGCCGACGCGACGATCGGCGGCATGGCCGCGACGCGCGCCTCGGGCACCAACGCCGTGCGCTACGGCACCATGCGCGAAAACGTCGTCTCGCTCAAGGTGGTGCTCGCCGACGGGCGCATCGTGCAGACCTCGCGCCGGCCGAAGAAATCGGCCGCCGGCTACGACCTGACGCGCCTGTTCGTCGGCTCGGAGGGCACGCTCGGCATCATCACCGAGGTTACCGTGCGGCTCTACCCGGTACAGGAGGCGATGTCGGCCGCGGTGTGCGCGTTCGACTCGATCGACGGCTGCACACGCACGGTGATCCAGACGATCCAGGCCGGCATCCCTGTGGCGCGCTGCGACATCGTGTGCGACAAGACGATCGCCGCGATCAACGCCTACAAGAAGACGAGCTACCGCGTGGCGCCGACCGTGTTCTTCGAATTCCACGGCTCCAAGGCGAGCGTGGTCGAGCAGGCCGAGGCGGTGCAGGCGATCGCCAGGGAAAACGGCGGCATGGACTTCCATTGGGCGACCCGGCCCGAGGAGCGCAACCAGCTGTGGGACGCGCGCCACAACGCGTATTTCGCCTGCCTGCAGATTCGGCCGGGCTCGCGCGCGGTGTCGACCGACGTGTGCGTGCCGATCTCGCGCCTGGCCGAATGCGTGCACGAGACCATGGACGACGTGAAGAGCTACATCGCCCCGGTGCCCCTGCTCGGCCACATCGGCGACGGCAACTTCCACCTCATGTTCCTGGTCGATCCGGACAAGCCCGAGGAGACCGCGCTCGCCAAGGAGTTCAACCGCCGCCTGATCGACCGCGCGCTCGCCATGGAAGGCACCTGCACCGGCGAGCACGGGGTCGGGCTGGGCAAGCAGGAATCTCTGCGCGCCGAGCTGGGCGAGGAAACGATCTCGGTGATGCGCGACATCAAGCGCGTGCTCGATCCGGACAACCTGATGAACCCCGGTAAAGTGGTGCCCGCGCCATGAGCGCCGAGCAGCGGCTCAAGCAGCTCGGGATCGAGCTGCCCGAGGTGAGCGCGCCGCTGGCGAACTACGTGAACGCGGTGCGCAGCGGAAAGCTGCTGTTCCTCGCCGGCAAGGGCCCGTCGGCGGTCGATGGCATGCGCCCGATCGGCAAGCTCGGGCGCGAGTTCGACGTTGTGCAGGGCTACAAGTTCGCGCGCTCGACCGGCCTCGCGCTGCTCGCGGTGATGAAATCCGAGCTCGGCAGCCTGGATCGCGTCGTGCGCGTGGTGAAGGTGCTCGGCATGGTGAACGCGATGCCGGAGTTCGGCGACCATCCCAAGGTGGTCAACGGCTGCTCGGACCTGATCGTCGAGGTGTTCGGCGAGCGCGGGCACCATGCGCGCTCCGCGGTCGGCATGGGCTCGCTGCCGAGCGGCATCCCGGTCGAGATCGAGGTGATCGTCGAAGTGTCGTCCGCGCGCCGCGCTGCGAAAAAAAACCGCCCCGTGCGCAAGCGCCGGCGCTAGATCTTGAGCGCCGCTTCCCTGTAGTACCTGAGCTCGGCGACCGATTCGAGGACGTCAGCGAGCGCCTCGTGCTTGCTCTCCTTGGAGAAGCCCTTCGCCAGCTCCGGCTTCCAGCGACGCACCAGCTCCTTGAGCGTGGACACATCCAGGTTGCGATAGTGGAAATAGGCCTCCAGCCGGGGCATCCAGCGCGCGAGGAAACGCCGGTCCTGGCAGATCGAATTGCCGCACATGGGCGAAGCGCTGGCCGGCACGTGCAGGGCGAGGAATTCGAGCGCGCGCTGCTCGGCGCCGGCTTCGTCTACGCCGGATGCGAGCACCCGCTCGACCAGACCGGAGCGTCCGTGCACGCCCTTGTTCCAGGCATCCATCGCATCGAGCGTCTCGCGCGGCTGCCGGATCGCCATGACCGGACCCTCGGCGACGATCTTCAGCGACGCGTCGGTGACGAGCAGCGCGATCTCGATGATGCGATCGGAATCCGGTCTCAGACCGGTCATCTCGAGGTCGATCCAGATCAGGTTGTTCGCGTCCTGCGCCACCGCCGCCCGCCTTTATCCGCCTGAAAAGTCGCGGTATTCTCTCATAGCGTGACAAACGCCTTCACTTGGGTATTCCTCGCGGCGCTCGCGGCGACGATGGGCGTGCGCGCGTGGCTCGCATGGCGTCAGATCCGCCACGTGCGCGCGCACCGCGTCGCGGTACCGCCCAGCTTCGCCGCCGCGATTCCCCTGGCCGCGCACCAGAAAGCGGCCGACTACAGCGTCGCCAAGACGCAGCTCGGCCTGGCCGAGACGGCGCTCGCCGCCTGCGCGTTGCTCGCGCTCACGCTGGGCGGGCTGCTCGACCGGCTGCACGCACAGTGGGCGCGCGTGTTCGAGCCCGGCGGCCTGGCGCACGGAACCGCCCTGATCGCGAGCGTCGTAGTGCTGCTCGGCGCGCTCGAGCTGCCACTCACCCTGTATCGCACCTTCGTCGTCGAAGCGCGCTTCGGCTTCAACCGGATGACGCCCGCGCTCTTTGTCGCGGACCTGGCGAAGCAGATGCTGCTCGGGGCGGTGTTCGGCCTGCCCTTGCTCGTGCTCGTGCTGTGGCTGATGGCGCGCATGGGCGCGCTGTGGTGGCTGTACGTGTGGGTCGCGTGGACGGCCTTCAACCTGCTCGTGCTGCTCGTCTACCCGACGTTCATCGCGCCGCTGTTCAACAAGTTCTTGCCGCTGCGCGACCCGGCGCTCGAGGCGCGCATCAAGGGATTGCTCGGCCGCTGCGGTTTCCGCTCTAGCGGCCTGTTCGTGATGGACGGCTCCAGGCGCTCGAGCCACGGCAACGCCTATTTCACCGGGCTGGGCGGCGCCAAGCGCATCGTGCTGTTCGATACGCTGCTCGCGCGGCTCGCGCCGCCCGAGGTCGAGGCGGTGCTCGCGCACGAGCTCGGCCACTACAAGCGCCACCACGTGTGGAAGCGCGTGCTGCTGCTGTTCGTGACCTCGTTGGCGCTGCTCTGGGTGCTCGGCCTGCTGATCGACCGGGACTGGTTCTACGCCGGACTGAACGTATCGGTGCGCGACGCCGCGACCGGCCTGCTGCTGTTCGTGCTGGTGATGCCGGTGTTCACCTTCTTCCTGCACCCGGTGACGAGCCTGTATTCGCGCCGGCACGAGTTTGAGGCGGACGCCTACGCTGCGGCACATGCGAGCGCTCCCGAGCTGGTGAAGGCGCTCATCAAGCTGTACCAGGACAACGCCGCGACGCTCACGCCCGACCCCGTGCATTCGGCCTTTTACGATTCACATCCGCCCGCCGCGACGCGCATCGCGCGCCTGCAATCCTAGGAGGACGACATGCAACCGTTGAGCAGCAGGAAGTGCGCCCCTTGCGAAGGCGGAGTCGCGCCGTACACCGCCCAGCAGGCCGAGGAAATGCTCAGGCAGCTGAAAGGCTGGATCATCGAGGACGGCAAGCTGGTCAAGCTCTACCCGTTCGGCAACTACTACCAGACCATGGCCTTCGTGAACGCGCTCGCCTGGATTTCGCATCGCGAGGACCATCACCCGGATCTCGAGGTGGGCTACAACAAGTGCCGCGTCGAGTACTGCACGCACGCCATCGGCGGCCTGAGCGACAACGACTTCATCTGCGCGGCCAAGTGCGACGCCCTGTTCGGAATCTAGCGTGAGCGGACCCGCGGCCGCGGGCACCGTCGTGGCCGCCTTCGGGCGCGAGTGCCTGGTGCGCACCGACGACGGGCGGCTGCTGCAGGCGAGCGCGCGCAGCCGCCGCATCCAGCCGGTGTGCGGCGACCGCGCCGCGCTCGGCGGGGTGTCGGGCGGGCGGACGGTGATCGAGGCGCTCGAGCCGCGGCGCAGCGCGTTCCAGCGCTCGAGCCAGCACCGCACGAAAGTGCTGGCCGCCAACGTCACGCAGCTGGTGGTGCTGGTCGCCTGCGAGCCGTCGTTCTCCGACGAGCTCGTGTGCCGCTTCCTCGTGGCGGCCGAGCACGCGCGCCTGCCCGCGTTGCTGGTGCTGAACAAGGTCGATCTGGCGGGCCTGCGCCAGCGCGCGCTCGGCGTGCTCGCGCCGTTTCGCGGCCTGGGCTATCCGCTGATCGAGTTGGTCGGCAAGCACGACGCGCGGCCGCTGCTGCCGTATCTCGCACGCCAGCGCAGCCTGCTCGCGGGGCAGTCGGGCATGGGCAAGTCGACGCTGATCAGGACGCTGGTCCCCGACGCGCAGGTGCGCATCGGCGAGATCTCGCGCTTTCTCGACAGCGGCCGGCAGTCGACCACCTCGGCGCGCCTGTACCGCGTGGACGAGGACAGCGAGATCGTCGACACGCCGGGCGTGTCGGAGTTCGGGCTCGCGGGGCTCGAGGCGCGCGACCTCGCGGCCGGCTTCCGCGAATTCGCCGCGCATGCCGCGCGTTGCCGCTTCCAGGACTGCCGCCATCTCGCCGAGCCGGGCTGCGGGGTGCAGCGGGCCGCGGATTCCGGCGCCGTCCATCCCCGCCGCCTGCAGCTCTACCGGCGCATCGTCGAGCAGGAGCTCGCCGCGCGCGTCGAGCGATGAAGCGCGTGTTCAGCTCGTTCGACCTGGTCGCGGTGCACCACGCGCGCAACCTGCTGCAGGTCGAGGGGATCGCGGCAGAGGTGCGCAACGAGCTGCTCGGCTCGGCGATGGGCCAACTGCCCCCGAACGAATGCCAGGTCGAGCTGTGGGTGCTGGACGATGCCGAAGCGGAACGCGCTGAGCAGCTCCTGCGGCACGGCGCGCGGCGCGCCACCTCGGCGAGCGCCTGGCGGTGCAGTGCCTGCGGCGAGCCGGGCGAGCCGCAGTTCACGCAGTGCTGGCGCTGCGGCGCCTACCGCAGCACCTAGGCAACCAGCCGCGCGAGCGCGAACACGAGGAGCACGAAGACCCACATCACCACCGCGCGCCACAGCAGGCCCACCGTGCTGTCGAGCGTGGGGATGTCGGCGCTCGGGCCCAGTCCCAGCTCGGGCCGCGCCTGAATGCCGCCCGCTTCCTGCACGGGCATGCCCAGCCGCACGCCCATCGCGCCGGCCGCGGCAGCGAGCAGTACGCCCGCGTTGCCGTCCAGCCAGTTGCGCGCCTGCGTGCGCCAGCAATACAGCGCGTCCTCGAAGTCGCCGACGACGGCGAATGCCGCCGCGGTGAGGCGCACGGCGGGCCATTCGAGCAGGTAGAGCGCGCGCCCGGCAAACACACCGAAGGAGCCCATCGGGCTCCAGCGCCGGCGCAGGTACGCCGCCAAGCGGTAGACCAGCGCGCCGCTCGGAGCGGGCAGCACGACGTACCAGAAGATGACTCCGAAGACATGGCGGTGCGCCGCGAGAATCGCCTCCTCCACCGTGAGGCGAACGATCTCCTCGCGCCCGCGCGGCAGGGTCGGCTCGCGGCGCCAGGAGGAAATGAGCTCGCGCGCGCGCTCGAGCTCTCCGCCCTTGAGCACCGTCTGCAGCTCCGTAAAGCTGTGGCTGAACTGGCGGAAGCCGAGCGTCAGGTAGAGCACCGCCACGTCAAACAGCAGCGCGAGCAGCGGACTCAGCCTGTGCAGCGCCGTGTGCAGCACGACCGCCGCGCCAGCGGCGGGCAGCACCGCGAGCGCCCACGCGAGCGCGCCGTTGCGCCCTTCGGTCGCGTGCAGCGCGCGCTCGATCCAGCCCGCCGCCGCGGCGAGCCACGCGGAGTAGGCTTTGCGCTCGCCCAAGGGCCGCCACTGCTCGAGGATCAGCGCTGCGATGATCGCAATGACGCTCATCGGATAGGCCTTCGCGGTGAGGCGTGAAGATATCACGTCGGCATCGGAGCCGGCGACGAGCCCTGTGCTAGACTGGATCGGCGAGGCTCGCGGGAGGGGAAACGTGGATCCAGGGGCCGTTTTCGCCAAGACCGACAAGGGTCGCGAGGAGATTTCGCAGCGCCGCTACGGCCTGCCGCCGCGGCTGCGCGCGCTGCTCGTCATGATCGACGGACAGACCAGCGCGGACGAGCACCGCGAGAAGTGCAAGGGCCTCGGCAACGTGGCCGACATGCTCGCCACCCTTTCCACGCAAGGCTTCATCTCGGAGAAGCGCGCCGGAAAGGACTCCTCCTAGATCCCGGCGCGCACCAGCTGCCGGTGCAGGTTGACCAGCATGCCGGCGGTGGCGCCCCAGATGTAGTAGTCGCCGTACGGGATGGCGAAGAAATTCCGCAGCTTCCCCTCGAACAGGCGCGAATGCCGCTGATAGTTGCGCGCATCGAGCAGGAACGCGAGCGGCACCTCGAACGCCTCCTCGACTTCCTCGGCATCCGGGTGCAGCTCGAGCGGCGGGTGCAGCACCCCGACCACCGGCGTGATCCGGAAGCCCGTGCGGGTGCGGTACTCCGCCAGCCGCCCGACGAGCTCGACCTTCGTCGGCTCGAGGCCGAGCTCCTCCTGCGACTCGCGCAGCGCCGTCGCCTCGGGCCCGCTATCGCCGGGCTCGGCGCGCCCGCCGGGGAAGCTGATCTGTCCCGCATGGCTGCGCAGGTGCTCGGTGCGCCGCGTGAATAGCATGGTCCACGCCCCCGAGCGCAGCACGATCGGCATCAGCACCGAGGCCGGCCTGAGCCCCGCCGCGTCGCGCTCGGCGCCCTGGTCGCCGTACACCGCGGCGAGCGGCTCGGCGCCGAGGCGCCTGCGCAGCTCGCCCAGGTCGAGTTCCTCGACGCGCTCGTGAATCAGCCGCACGCGCATCGGGCGAGGCCGATCTCCCTCGCTACGGCACGAGGATGATCTGGCCGGTGGTCTTGCGCGCCTCGAGGTCGCGATGCGCCTGCGCCGCGTCCGCCAGCTTGTAGCGCGCGCTGATGTCCACCTTGACCTTGCCCGCCTTGATCGCGTCGAACAGCGCGCTCGAGGTGGCCTCGAGATCCGCGCGCGCCGCGATATAGGTCACGAGGGTCGGCCGGGTGAGGTAAAGCGAGCCCTTCTGCGCCAGGATGCCGGTGTTGAACGGCGGTACCGCGCCGGAGGCGTTGCCGAACGAGACCATGAGGCCGAAGTGGCGCAGGCAGTCGAGCGAGCCCTCGAAGGTGCTCTTGCCGACCGAGTCGTACACCACCGGAACGCCTTTGCCGCCGGTGATCTCCTTCACGCGCTCGACGAAGTTCTCGCGCGTGTAGACGATCGCGTGGTCGCAGCCGTGCGCCTTGGCGATCGCCGCTTTTTCGTCGGACCCGACCGTGCCGATCACCGTCGCGCCGAGCGCCTTCAGCCACTGGCAGGCGAGCAGGCCGACGCCGCCGGCCGCCGCGTGGAACAGCACGGTATCTCCGCGCTTGACCGCGTAGGTGCGATGGATCAGGTAGTGGGCGGTCATCCCCTTCAGCATGATCGAAGCGGCCTGCTCGTCGCTGATGCCCGCGGGCGTCTTGACCAGGCGATCCGCCGGATACAAGCGCGTTTGGCTGTAGGCGCCGGGAGCGCCGCCGGTGTAGGCCACGCGGTCGCCCGCCTTGAGCTGCGTGACGCCCTGCCCGACCGCCTCGACCACGCCCGCGCCTTCGTTGCCCGCGCCCGAGGGAAGCTGGATCGGGTACAGGCCGGAGCGCTGATAGGTGTCGAGGAAATTCACGCCGATCGCGGTGTGCCGCACGCGCACCTGGCCCGGCCCCGGCTCGCCGACGGGAACCTCGTCCAGCTGGAGCACCTCGGGACCGCCGGTCTTGTGAAAGCGTATTGCCTTGGACATGTCGTTCTTCTCCTCAGTGAAAAAAAGAAAACGGCTCACTTCTTCGCGCCGCCCTCCGGCGCCGGCTGGTTCTGCGGTGGCTCCGCGCCGGGCTGCGCGGCGCCGGCCGCCATCGCCTGCTGCATCATCGCCCACGGCCAGAACAGCGTGCTCGCCGCGCTGCTGGCCGCGTCGGCGGCCTTCTCGCTCAGCGACGCGCCGGCTGCGCCTGCGGAGGCTGCCTGCGCTCCCGCCGCGCCTGCGGCCCGCATCGCATTCAGCGCCGCCTTCTGCAGCTCGAGTCCCTGGATCGAGAAACGCACCATGTTCAGGTTCATCGAAAGCCACGTCTCGACCGAGCGCAGGTCCGCGATGCGCTTCTCGATCTCCTTCGGGTCGAGGGTAGGCATGGCCATGCCGGGCGCGGGCAAGCCAAGCGGGCCCCAAAGGCGGCGGAACATGTCGAACGGATCGTGGGTCTGCGACGTATCGGCCATACGGACCTCCCTTAGACGCCCTCGAAGAACGCGCGCACCTCGGCCTCGCGGGCCACCGTGTCCTGATAGCCGAGGTCGATCAGCGCGCGGCAGAACGGCTCCTCGAAAAGCAGGTAGCTCGCAAGGTTGGAGCCCGAGCGGCTGAGCGCGCCGGTGGGCCGCAGCAGGAAGCGCACGGTTCTCGGTAGCTCGTGCAGGAAGCGCGCCGCGATGCGCTCGATCGGCTGCGAGGGCGTGATGAACAGCACCCTGACGGGGCGCAGCTCGACGCCGGACCCCGCGAGCCGCTCCGGAGGAATCGCGCTCAGCGTTCGGTTGATGCGCTCCAGGCGCTCGATGTCGACCATCAGGCTGTCCAGGAAGATGCTGTTCAGCGCGTGGCCGGCGATCTGCGCGAGCGACGGATAGATGTTCGAGCGCGCGCGCGCCTGGTCGAGCATCTGCCTGCCGGTGCCGACGATCAGCACGCGGTCAGCGCCGAGGTGCAGCGCCGGGCTGACCGGCGCGATCTGGCGCATCGAGCCGTCGCCGAAGTACTCGCGGTGCACCTTGACCGCGGGAAAGATGAACGGCAGCGCCGCTGAGGCGAGCAGGTACTCGAGCTTGAGCGTCACCGCCGCGCCGATGCGCTGATTGCGCTCCCAGCCCTCGAGCCCGGAGCCGCCCTGGAAGAACGACACGCTCTGGCCCGAGGTGTAGCCCGACGCGGTCACGCACGCCGCGTACAGCGCGCCGGCGTCGATGTGCTGCTGGATGCGCTCGAACTGCAGGCTCGTCTCGAGCTTCTGCCGCAGCGGCGCGTTGTCGAGCAGCGATACCGGGTTGTGGCGCGAGACGAGCATCATGGACGAGAGCCAGCGCGCGCCGCTCTTGAAGATGCTCCAGGGGTCGGTGCGATAGATGTTCGCGCAGCGCATGTGCTCCCAGACCTCGAGCAGCCGCGACACGCCCTGCGTGAAGTCGTCTGCGTGCACGGCGAGCGTCGCCACGTTTATCGCTCCGGCCGAGGTCCCGCACAGGATGGGAAACGGATTTCGCACCGGGTTGCCGAGCACGTCGCGCACGGCCTTGACGACCCCCACCTGGTAGGCGGCACGCGCGCCGCCGCCGGTCAACACCAGGCCGGCGCGCGGGCGCGAGGGCCGCGGCGGCGCGCTGGCAGCGGATGCGCTCTCGGTCGTCATGCCCGGCGCCGCCGCGCTCAGAACAGGCTCTGATCCTGTCCGCGCGGCGCGTTGGCGTCCACGACGGTCAGGGCGGTCATGTTGACGATCCTGCGCACGCTCGCCGAGGGCGTGAGGATGTGAACGGTGCGCGCGGCGCCGAGCAGGATCGGCCCGATCGTCACCCCGTCGCCCGCCGCCGTCTTGAGCAGGTTGAAGGCGATGTTCGCGGCTTCGAGGGTCGGCATGATGAGCAGATTGGCCTCGCCGCGCAGGCGCGAATTCGGGAACACCTTGAGGCGGATTTCCTCCGAAAGCGCCGCGTCGCCGTGCATTTCGCCTTCTACCTCGAGCTCCGGGGCGCGCTCGTGCAGCAGAGCCAGCGCGCGCCGCATCTTTTCTGCCGAATCCAGGGGCACCGAGCCGAAATTCGACGCCGAGAGCAGCGCCACCTTGGGCGCAATGCCGAAGCGCCGAACCTCTTCCGCAGCGAGGATGGTCATCTCCGCGATGTGCTCGGCGTCCGGGTCGGCAGTGACGTAGGTGTCGCAGATGAACACCATGCGCTTGGGCAGCATGAGGGCATTCATCGCCGCGTAGTGGCGCACCCCCTGCCGCAGGCCGATCACCTGATCCACGTAATGCAGGTGGAGCGCGTGCGCGCCGAACGTGCCGCACAGCATCGCGTCGGCTTCGCCCTTGTGCATGAGCATGGCGCCGATCAGCGTATTGCGGCGCCGCATCTCGATCTTCGCGTACTCGGGCGACACCCCCTTGCGCTCGGTCAACTTGTGATACGTGGTCCAGTAGTCCCGATAGCGCGGGTCCTCGTCCGGATTGACCAGGTTGAAATCGGGCCCGGGCCGCATGCGCAGGCCGAGCTGCTTGAGGCGCCGCTCGATGACCGCCGGGCGCCCGATGAGCAACGGCCTGGCCAGACCCTCGTCGAGCACCACCTGCACGGCGCGCAGCACGCGCTCGTCCTCCCCTTCGGCGTACACGACGCGGCGCGGCGTTGCCTTCGCTGCCGAGAACAGCGGCTTCATGATCAGTCCGGAGTGGTACACGAACTGCGTCAGCGACTCCCGGTAGGCATCCAGGTCCCCCAGGGGGCGCGTCGCGACGCCCGAGTCCATCCCCGCCTTGGCGACCGCCGGGGCAATGCGCGCGATGAGCCGCGGATCGAACGGCTTCGGTATGAGGTAATCGGGGCCGAAGCTGAGCGACTCGATGCCGTAGGCCTGCGCGACCTGCTCCGAAGTCTCTGCGCGCGCGAGCTCGGCGAGCGCCCGCACCGCCGCGAGCTCCATTTCGCTGCTGATGGTGGTCGCACCGACGTCGAGCGCGCCGCGGAAGATGAACGGAAAGCACAGGACGTTGTTCACCTGGTTTGGGTAATCGCTGCGTCCGGTGGCGATGATGCAGTCCGGGCGTGCCGCCTTGGCGAGCTCGGGGCGGATTTCCGGCTCGGGATTGGCGAGCGCGAGGATGAGCGGGCGCGCGCCCATCTTCTCGACCATCGCCGGCTTCAGGACCCCGCCCGCCGACAGGCCGAGAAAGATGTCGGCTCCCGCCATCACCTCGTCCAGAGTACGCGCGCGCGTATCCTTCGCGTAGCGCTCCTTGTCGGGGTCCATTTCCTCCTTGCGGCCCGTGTACACCACGCCCTTGATGTCGGTGACCGTGATGTTTTCGATCGGCAATCCCATCTTGACGAGCAGGTCCAGGCAGGCGAGCGCCGCCGCGCCGGCGCCGGAGGTCACCAGCCGCACCTTCGCAAGCTCCTTGCCGACCACCGCCAGCCCGTTCAGCACGGCCGCGCCGACGATGATCGCGGTGCCGTGCTGGTCGTCGTGGAACACCGGGATCTTGAGGCGCGCCCTGAGCTTGCGCTCGATCTGGAAGCACTCGGGCGCCTTGATGTCCTCGAGGTTGATGCCGCCGAAAGTCGGCTCCAGCGCGGCGATGATTTCCACCAGCTTGTCGGGGTCGCGCTCGTTCAATTCGATGTCGAAGCAGTCGATACCGGCGAACTTCTTGAACAGTACGGCCTTGCCTTCCATCACCGGCTTTGCGGCCAGCGGCCCGATCGCTCCCAGCCCGAGCACCGCAGTGCCGTTGGTCACGACCCCGATCAGGTTGGCGCGCGACGTCAGATTGACCGCCTGTGCCGGATCGCGGACGATCTCCTCGCAGGCGGCGGCCACGCCCGGGGAGTATGCGAGCGCCAGATCGCGCTGGTTGATCAGCTGCTTGGTGGGAAGTACCGAGATCTTGCCGGGGCGCGGCAGCTGGTGATACTCCAGCGCGCCCTTCTTCAATTGCTCGTCCACGATTGCTCCTCGCACCCCGCGCGTGCGGCTCCACAAGCGGCGCGAAAACCGGAGCGCACGGGGGAAAAATTATAGCGCGGGACTCCGTATAATCGACGGCGTCCTTCCTTGCGGTTCAAACACATGCGCACGCTCGACGCGCTTTCCCGAGTGCTCACGGCGCGTCGCGCCGCGGAAATACAGCCGTTCGAGGTGATGGAGGTCCTGGGTCGCGCGCAGGCGCTGGAGGCCGAGGGACGCCGCGTGATCCACATGGAGATCGGCGAACCCGATTTCACGGCGCCCGAGCCCGTGGTCGAAGCGGGCGTGCGGGCGTTGCGCGAGGGCCGCACGGCCTACACGGCCGCGCTCGGCCTCCCGGCGCTGCGCGAGGCGATCGCGCAGCACTACGCCGCGCGTTACGGCGTCGAGGTCCCGGCCTCACGCATCGCCGTCACGGCGGGCGCGTCGGGCGCGCTGCTGCTGCTGCTGGCGCTTTACGTGGAACCCGGTGCCGAAGTGCTGGTACCCGACCCGGGATACCCCGGGTACCGGCATTTCGTGCGCGCCTTCGAAGGAGTCGCGCGCGCGCTGGAGGTCGACCCCGAGTCGCGTTTCCAGCCGACGCTCGCCGGCGTGCAGAACGCTTGGCGCTCTGCGACCCTGGGCCTGCTGTTCGGCTCGCCGGCGAATCCAAGCGGCACGCTGTTGGCGCACGGCGAGCTCGGGCGCATCGCGTCGTTCCTGGCCGAGCGCGGCGGCCTGCTCGTCGTCGACGAAATCTACCAGGGACTGGTGTACGGCGAGGCGCCCCGCACTGCGCTCGGTTTGCCTGGCGACATCGCGCTGGTGAACAGCTTCTCCAAGTACTTCTGCATGACCGGCTGGCGGCTGGGCTGGGCGGTCGTGCCGGAGGCGAGCGTTCGTACGTTCGAGAAGCTCGCCCAGCACCTGTTCATTTGCGCGCCCGCGGCCGCGCAGCACGCCGCGCTCGCGGCGTTCCTCCCGGAAACGATCGACATCCTCGAAGGTCGCCGGCGCGAATTCGAGCGGCGGCGCGACTTCATCGTCACCGCGCTGGAGCGGGCCGGCCTGCAGGTGCCCGTCAAGCCGAACGGCGCGTTCTATGTCTACGCGGACTGCTCGCGATTCGGCAGCGATGCCAAGCGCTTTGCGATGGAGTTGCTCGAAAGGGAGGGCGTGGCGGCGACTCCGGGCGTGGATTTCGGTGTCAACGGAACGCGAACGCGCCTGCGCTTTGCTTACACGCGGGCGATGGCAGACCTGGAGGAGGCAGCGAGCAGGATCGCTCGCTTCTGCGCGGCACTCGCCTGAGCCGAGCGGCGGCTATCCGGGACGGTGCACGCGTTCCTGGACCTGCTTCAAGCGCGAGCGCTCCGCCAGCACCTTGCTGGCGTACTGAGAAGTCGGCTCGTCGATCGCGCCCGCGTACACCTGCAGCGCCGTTTCGGTCTCGCCGAAACGCTTGAGATATTCGCGCAGGATCTGCGTGCCCACTTCGATGTTGACATCCGGATCGAGCAGCGCCTCGGCGCCGCCATGCTCGTTCAGCTTGTCCTGGTGAAACTTGGGCAGCACCTGCATCAATCCCATTGCGCCGACGTCGCTTTCCGCGACGGGGTTATAGCGCGACTCGACCGCCATCACGGCGAGGATGAGCAACGGATCCACCGCGAAGCGCCGGCCGGCCCGATACGCGGTCGCCACGAACCCGGCCACCGCCTGGTCGGACACTCGATAGCGCTTGGCGATGAAATCGGCAACGGCGCGCTGCTCGTGCTCGGCCGCCCCCGGCCTGACCCGCGCCTCGGGGACGCCCGCCGATGCAGGCGACGCATCGCCCGAGGCGTCCTCGGAACCGACCATCGCCCCAGCCTGCTCGACCAGGAACTGGCGCGGCCCCGGCAGCGTCACGGCGAGCACGACGAACAGCCCGACCAGGGCAAATACGCCACGGGCCAGCGACAGCAGGCGGATTCCCGCCGCAAGCAGCGGAATCCGAATAATCGTGTTGCGCGGTGCTTCCATGTTGCACCTCCAGGCATCTTGCGTCGCCCGTCCCCTTGCTTGCGATCTCGCCGGTACAGAGGCCGGCGCGCCAGGCGAAGGGTCCGACCACGCCAACTTTGACCGCTTTGCGGTCTGGCGGGGTGCTGTCCAAGGGCCCGATCTGCCCTCCATTCAGCACAGCTGCACGCATGCTTCGTTGGATGTATGTTGCAGCGCAGCGAATGGCATCATAGCCCGAATTTCCATGATTCGTCAATAACTTCCGTTCGATGCAGACAAGACATGACGAACCGTTGCGAACCGACTGTTCGCGCGGCATTTTTCCTCTTTGTGACGGATCTGGCACCCGGTAAAATACCCAGGAGGTTGAGCCCGGCCGACCCCTCAGCCGGGATCAAAGGAAGCTTCGCGGATCCGCCCCGGTCCTTGCGTAACGACCGAACGACCAAGGCGGTCCGCTCAGCTTCTGGGCCAGGCGAGGGGTTTACACCCCAAGCCACATTCCCGATCGGGTTCCGGTTACGGCCGGGATCCGGTTGGAAATGGCCATGCGGCTGCTGGATTCAGCGCGGTTCGCGCGCCGGGGGTCGCAGCAGTTGACGGCGGTGGTGCCTCGACCGTCGTCAACGGGGCCGCAGGCTCGGCCTCAGGTTTCGCGGGTTTCTTCGCCGCTTTCTTCTTCTTGGCAGCCTT
>DASPRX010000275.1:0-16794 GCA_035624235.1 Burkholderiales bacterium
CTTGCTGCGCGAGTTGCTCGCGGAGCTGCCGAGCGTGGAAAACGTCGTGCTCGTTCCCAGCCTGGGCACGCGCGCCAATGCCGCCGAGTTCGACCATGCGGTCTGCTGGGAGGCGGCTACGGCGGGCGAGGCGCCGCTCGCGCCGGAGCGGGTTCCGTTCGATCATCCGCTATGGGTCGTCTACTCCTCCGGCACCACCGGGCTGCCCAAGCCGATCGTGCATTCGCAGGGCGGGGTGATGCTCGAGCATCTCAAGTCGCTCGCGTTCCATCTCGATCTCGGTCCGCAGGACCGCTTCCACTGGTACACCACGACCGGCTGGATGATGTGGAACTTCCAGGTCGCCGGACTGCTCGCGGGCAGCACGATCTGCCTGTACGACGGCAATCCCGGTTTCCCCGATCTCAACGCGCTGTGGCGCTTCGTGGGGGAGTCGCGCGTCGATTTCTTCGGCGCCGGCGCGGCGTTCTTCGCGTCCTGCGAGAAGGCCGGCATCGAGCCGCGGCGCGCGGCCGACCTCGGCGCGCTGCGGGGCATCGGCTCGACCGGCTCGCCGCTCTCGCCGGAGAGCTACCGCTGGATCCTCGAGCGGGTCGGCGAGGTCTGGATCGACCCGATCTCGGGCGGGACCGACCTGGTGAGCGCCTTCCTCGGCGGCGTGCCGACGCTGCCGGTATATCTCGGTGAGATGCAGCGGCGCTGCCTCGGCGCGCGCATCGAGGCCTACGACGAGGCGGGCAAGCCTCTCGAGGACGAGGTCGGCGAGCTGGTGTGCACCGCGCCGATGCCCTCGATGCCGCTCTGTTTCTGGAACGATCCCGGCGACCGGCGCTACCGCGAGAGCTATTTCGACGTCTATCCGGGCCTGTGGCGCCACGGCGACTGGCTGCGCGTGACGCCGCGCGGCGGCGCCGTCGTCTACGGGCGCTCGGACGCCACCATCAACCGCCACGGCATTCGCATGGGCACGAGCGAGCTGTATCGCGCCGTCGAGGAGCTGCCCGAGGTAACCGACAGCCTGGTGGTGGATCTGGAGTTCCTGGGCAGGGACTCCTACATGCCGCTGTTCGTGGTGCTGCGGCAGGGCGAGACGCTGACTGCGGAGCTCGCCGCGCGCATACGCGAGCGCATCAAGGCGGCGCTGTCGGCGCGCCACGTGCCGAACGACATCTTCCAGGTCGATGCCGTGCCGCGCACGCTCTCCGGCAAGAAGATGGAGGTGCCGATCAAGAAGCTGCTGCTCGGCCAGCCCCTCGAGAAGGTGGCCAATCCGGACACCATGGCCAACCCGGAGAGCCTGGCCTGGTTCGACCGTTTCGCACGCAGCCGGGCGCAATCGTAGTAGGCCGCGCGTATCATCGCGCGATGGCCTACGACGCGCTCATCAGGAACGGCACCCTAATCGACGGCACCGGCGCGCCGGCGCGACGCGCCGACGTTGCCATTGCGGGCGGAAAAATCGTCGAGGTCGAGCAACGAATTTCACTCGATTCGAAACGTACCATCGATGCCGACGGCCTGGTCGTCGCGCCGGGTTTCATCGACCCGCACACGCATTACGACGCGCAGATCTGCTGGGACGGGGCGACGACGCCGTCGTCCTGGCACGGCGTCACCTCGGTGGTGATGGGCAATTGCGGCGTCGGCATTGCCCCCTGCCGCCCGCAGGCGCGCGAGATCGCGATGCGCGACCTCGTAAACGTCGAGGCCATCCCGTTCGAGGTGCTGAAGGCCGGCATAACCTGGGACTGGGAGAGCTTCCCCGAGTACCTCGACGCCGCGGCGAAGCGCAAGCCCTCGCTCAATCTCGCCTTCCTCGCGCCGCTCACGCCGTTCAGGCACTACGTGATGGGCGAGGCGTCGATGGAGCGCGCCGCCACCGAAGAAGAAACGGGAAAGATCGCCGGCCTGCTCGGCGAGGCGCTCGACGCCGGCGCCTTCGGCTTCTCCAGCACGCTGCTCAACCAGCACATGGGCTACGGCGGCCGGCCGCTCGCCTGCCGCAATGCGAGCCGCGCCGAGCTGAAGGCCTACTGCAACGCGCTGCGCGAGCGCGGCAAGGGCGCGATCGAGTTCGCGATGACGCGCCAGATCGCGGTGCTGGAGAACCCCGAGCTCGAGCTGCTCGACTTCATGCTCGACGAGAGCCGCCGGCCGGTGACCTTCATCGCCATGTTCGACCGCGACGACCTGCCCGAGGCGGTGCGCGAGACGCTCAAGAAGGCCGCGCCGATGATCGCCAAGGGCGCGCGGCCGCAGACTTCGCCGCTGCCGCTCACGCGCGAGGTGAGCATGAGAAGCCCTTTTTCCTTCGCCGCGTTTCCCTCGTGGAAGCGCGTGTTCGAGGACAAGTCCAAGGCCGCGCAGGCGGCGGTGTACCGCGACCCGGCGTTCCGCAGCCAGTTCCGCGAGGAGTTGAAGCGCCCGCTGTCGTTCGGCAACTGGGAGAGGATTGCCGTCCACGAAGTGAAGAATCCGTCCTTGAAACACCTGGAAGGCAAGACCGTCGCGCAGCTGGCGGCCGAGCGCGGAGTGGACGGCGTGGATGCGTTGCTCGATCTCACCCTCGAGGACGATCTCGAGAGCGAGTTCACCATGCAGTCGTTCAACACGCGCGCCGACCGCATGGCCGAAATCCTGAACGCCCCGACGGTGCTGATCGGCCTGGGCGATGGCGGCGCGCACCTCGACATGCTGTGCGACGCCGGCTACCCGAGCTACGTGCTCGGCAGCTGGGTGAGGGAAAGAAAGGTGCTCACGCTCGAGGAAGCGGTGCGCCGCATGACCTCCGACCCGGCGGACTTCTTCGGTATCCGCGACCGCGGCCGCATCGCGCCCGGGCTCGCCGCCGACCTCGTGCTGTTCGATCCCCGGACCGTGGGCGCCGCCGGGCGCCCGGAGCGCATCTACGACCTGCCGGGCGGCGCGAAGCGGATGGTGATGCGCTCGCAGGGCATCGAGATGACGCTGGTAAACGGCGTGCCGACCTGGGAGAAGGGCGCCCTCACCGGCGCCGCGGCGGGGCAGGTGCTGCGCTCCTGAGCGGGGCGCAGGACGGGAACGCGACGCGGCCGCGCGGCATCCAATCCGATTGCCATGGCCGCCAACCCCGACAGCGCCTTCGCCGCGCTCATGCGGCGCCACAACCAGCGCCTGTTCCGCACCGCACGCGCCATCCTGCGCGACGACGCAGAGGCCGAGGACGCGTTGCAGGAGGCCTACGTGCAGGCCTACCGCGCGCTGCCCGGTTTCCGCGGCGAGGCGCAGCTCTCGACCTGGCTGGTGCGCATCGTGGCGAACGAGGCGCTCGGCCGGCGGCGCAAGCGCCGGCGCGGCGCCGAGGTGATCGCGCTCGGCGCCGACGCGGACGTCGCAGAGGAACGCATGGACCCGGACATCGCAGCGCAACCCGAGCACGCAGCCGAGCGCGCGCAGAGCCGGCGCCTGATCGAGGCGAAGATTGACACGCTGCCGGACGCGTTCCGCGCGGTGTTCGTGCTGCGGGCGGTCGAGGAGCTGTCGGTCGATGAGACCGCGCAGGCGCTCGGCATCCCCGCCGCCACGGTGCGCACGCGCTACTTCCGAGCTCGCGCGCTGCTGCGCGAGGCGCTAGCGCGCGAGCTCGACCTCGCGCTCGAGGACGCGTTCGCCTTCGCCGGCGCGCGCTGCGACCGCATCGTGGCGCGCGTGCTCGTGCGCCTCGCCTCACTTCGCGCCGACGCCGTAGCCGAACACGAGGCGCGCGGCGAGCACGCCGCCGACGGCGAGGCAGGCGAGCCCGGCTAGCGACAGCGCGAGCGCGCCGAGCGCGGGCTGCGGCGCGGCCCAGGGCTTGCGTAGCAGCAGGCTGCCGAGGAAGAAAACGGCCGCGCCCGACATCGCGCTCAGGTGCCAGACGACGGTGCGCGACGCGGGATGGCTCTGCGGCACGCGCAGGAACTCGTAGAAGCCCGTGGCGACGGCGGGCAGCGCCATCGCGATGCCGGCGGCGAGGCAGCCGTAGCCGAGGGGCCACCACTGCGCACCGCGCGTGAAAAGGCCGAGCGCGTCCGAGGCGAGCGAGGTCGTCCACAGCGCGACGGGAAAGTGCGCGAACAGCGGGTGCAGCGGATGGCGCACGAGCTCAGGCGCTCACAAGGAACCCGAGCAGCACCAGGAATCCAGCCACCGCGAGCGCGCCGTGCAGCACGACAACGCCGCCGGGCAGCGGCTGGCCGCGCAGGTGCTTGCCGAGGAACATGTACGCGCCACCGATCGCCGCGACGACGAAGATCGCGACCGAGATCCAGGGCAGGGAAGAGGCGCCGGCGGCCAGACTGAGCGCGCCGACGATGAGCAGCACGAGCGCCGCGGCCGCCACGAGACCGTGCACCAGCGCGAGCACCGTCGGCGGCCGTTCGCGGCCGCCGCTGCGAAAGTGCATGACCGCGAGGGTGAGGCCGCCCAGCGCGGCCACCGCGAACAGGAATGCAGACCAGAGAAACATGTCCCGCCTCCATGGTGGTTTTGACGGGAGATTGGATGAAGCGCGCAACCGCGGCGTTCCCGGCGCCGTCGTTTTGCAGCATGATCGCGGTACCGCTTCGATTCCGATACATCGATGCAGACGACGCGCTGGCACGAGGGCTTGCGCCGCCCCGGTGTGGCGGCGGCGCTTGGCGCCGCGCTGCTCTTCGGCGCGGCGACGCCGCTCGCCAAGCTGCTGCTCGACTCGGTCGATCCCTGGTTGCTCGCGGGGCTGCTCTACCTCGGCTCGGGCGTCGGCCTCACGCTCTATCGCCGCCTCGTGCGCGCGCCGCGCGTGCGGCTGCCGGGCGCTCAGCTCGCGTGGCTCGCCGGCGCGGTCGCCGCGGGCGGGATCGCCGGGCCGGTGCTGCTGATGACCGGACTGTCGCGCATTCCCGCCTCCGACGCTTCGCTGCTGCTCGCCTCGGAAGGCATGTTCACCGCGCTGCTCGCCTGGGTCGCGTTCGGCGAGAACTTCGACCGGCGCGTCGCGCTCGGCATGTGCCTGATCGTCGCCGGCGCTGCGGTGCTCGGCTGGTCCGGGCAGGCGCGCTTCGCCGGGCTGTGGCCGACGCTCGCGGTGCTCGGCGCGTGCCTCGCGTGGGGCCTCGACAACAACCTCACGCGCAAGGTGGCGCTCGCCGACGCGACCTGGATCGCCTCGATCAAGGGACTCGTCGCGGGATGCGTCAACTTCGGCCTCGCGCTCGCGCTCGGCGCCAAGCTGCCCGCGCCGCCGCAGCTCGCGGCGACGCTCGCGCTCGGCCTCGGCGCCTACGGCGTGAGCCTGGCGCTATTCGTGGTCGGCCTGCGCCATCTCGGCACGGCTCGCGCGGGCGCCTATTTCTCCACGGCGCCGTTCCTCGGCGCGCTGCTTGCGCTCGCGCTCGGCGAGCGCTTCACGGCGCAGCTCGCCGTGGCGGGCGCGCTCACCGCGCTCGGCGTGTGGTTCACCGTGACCGAGCGGCACGAGCGCGCGCGCGACGAGCTGTCGCACGAGCACTGAGGCTAGACGCCGTCGACGAAGCGCATGTCGCGCTCGGCCGCGTCGCCGAGCGCGTCGAGCGCCTTCTTGTAGGCCGGCGTCTGGTAGGCGGCGTAGGCCTTGTCCAGGCTGTCGAACTCGACCACGATGGTGCGCAGCTTCAGTCCGGCCTCCATGGTCTTCGCGGCATTGCCGCGCACCAGGAACCTGCCGCCCGCGGCCGTGACCGCCGGGCCGGCGAGCTTGGCGTAGGCGGCGAGCTTGTCCGGGTCCTTGATCGAGCGGTAACACACGACGCAGTAGCCCTTGGGCATGGAAGCTTCCTTTCGCGGCGCAGGATGATATCCGTGCGCATCATCGCACGAGCCGGGAACCTGGCCGGCCGGAACGTGAATTCCGGGCGAGAAGGTCGTGGCATGATGGGAACGTCGCGACGATCGTTCGCGGGGCCGGAAGACCGGGGTACGGATGGCGAGCGAAATCAAGTACGCCAAGAACGGCGACGTGCATATCGCTTATCGCGTGTTTGGCGACGGCCCGCGCGACCTCGTGTTGATCCCGGGCACGCTTTCGCACGTCGAGCTGTTCTGGGAATTTCCCACCAATCAATACCTGCTAAGGCGCTTCGAGTCCTTCGCGCGCGTGATCGTGTTCGACAAGCACGGACAGGGTCTCTCCGACCGCGTGGGCGAGCAGACGCTGGAGGAGCGCATCGGCGACGTGCGGGCGGTGATGGACGCGGCGCACTGCGAGCGGGCAACGATCTTCGGTTGGTCGGAAGGCGGCCCGATGTCGCTCATGTTTTGCGCCGCCTACCCCGAGCGCGTGTCGGGCCTCGTGCTGTGCGGCAGCTTCGCCTCCGTGAAAGCGGAGCCGTGGGGAGTGGACCCCGACCGGTGGATGCGGTTTCTCCAACGGGTGGAATCTCACTGGGGCGAAGGCGTGCTGGTGCCCATCAATGCGCCGAGCCGCGTGAACGACCAAGCGTTCGTGCAATGGTTCGGCCGGTTGGAAAGGGCAGCGGCGAGTCCGGGGGCCATCCTGGCGTTGATGCGAGCCAACTACGAAATCGACGCCCGCCACCTCCTTCCCGCGATTCAGGCCCCGACGCTGATCCTGCACCGAGTCGGGGACAAGACGGTCCCGGTCGAGGCCGGACGCTTTCTGGCCGAGCATATCCGGGGAGCCAAGTACGTCGAGCTCCCGGGCGAGGACCATCTGCTGCAGGCGTTCGACCAGGAAACGCTCGATCTCCTGATAGACGAGATCGAAGAATTCGTCACCGGCGCGCGGCGCGGTCCGGAGCCCGATCGCGTGCTCCTGACCGTGCTGTTCACCGACATCGTGGGCTCGACCGAGCGAGTAGCCGAGCTCGGCGACCATCGCTGGCGCGAGCTCCTCGAGACGTATCTTGGCGTGGCACGCAAGGCGCTCGAGCGCTTTCGCGGCCGCGAGATCGACTCCGCGGGAGACGGTCTGTTCGCCACCTTCGACGGGCCGGCGCGTGCGGTGCGTTGCGCCTGCGCGATACGCGAGGGGGTGCGACGGCTCGGTCTCGAGGTACGCACGGGACTGCACACCGGCGAATGCGAGGTCGCAAGAGACAAGGTCAGCGGTATCGCGGTGCATACCGGAGCGCGCGTCGCAGGAGCGGCTCGATCCGGGGAGATCTTGGTGTCGACGACCGTCAAGGACCTAGTGGCGGGCTCGGGCGTCCAGTTCGACGATCGAGGGACCCATGTACTGAAGGGCCTGCCAGGCGAATGGCGGCTGTTCGCCGTTACGTCCGCCTAGAGCAGGGCGGATCCCGTCTACATCGCCTTGAACAGATGGGCATACAGCCGGCTCACCGCGAGCCGCTCCTCGCGCCCGCTCAGCACGAGGTGCATCTTCCCCGCCTCGTCGCGCAGCACGTTCTCGATCGCGGTGGCGCGCACGACGGTGCCGCGATGCACTTGCCAGAACAGCTGCGTATCCAGCTGCGGCAGCAGGTCCTTCAGCGGCGTGCGGATCAGGACTTCGCCGTCCGCGCACACCACGCGGACGTACTTGTCGGCGGCCTCGAAATACAGGACCTCCTCGAGCGGCACCATGCGGAGGGTGTTGCCGACGCTCGCCTGGATCACCTTCAATAGCGGCTGCGGCGCAGGCGCGGGCGCCTCGGCGGCGCGCAACAGATGCCGCAGCTGCCCGAGCGCCGCCTCCAGCTCCTGCGCGCCGCCGGAGCGGCGTGCGAGCAGCTCGCGCAGCTTGTCAACCGTCCGGCGCAGGCGCGCGGGTTGCACCGGCTTCAGCACGTAGTCGACCGCCTGCGCTTCGAAGGCCTGCACCGCGTACTGGTCGTAGGCGGTCACGAATACAAGGGCCGGAAAGGGCGTCCCCGCGGGCCATGCGTCGGCCAGTTCCGCCGCCGCTTCCAGCCCGCCCTGGCCCGGCATGCGGATGTCGAAAAACAGCACGTCGGGCCGATGCGCGAGGGCCGCCTGCACCGCTGCCGCGCCGTCGCCCACCGTCGCCAGCACGCGCAGCTCGGGCCACGCGCGCTGCAGTTCGGCCTGCAGCGCCTGCGCGAGCAGGGGTTCGTCTTCGGCGATGACGGCGGCGGGATTCATGCGAGCGGCAGCGTGATGCGCGCGCGGGCGCCTTCGGCCGAGGCGTGGAAGTCGAGGCTCGCCTCGCCGCCATGCAGCGCCGCGAGGCGCTCGCGGATCTGCGCCAGGCCGAAGCCGGGGCCGCCGGCTGAGGCCCGGGCATTGCCGACGCCGGTGTCCTCCACCTCGATGACGAGCCGTGCGTCCTCGCGGCGCGCCCGCACCGCGATGCGGCCGCCCTGCACCTTGGGCTCGAGCCCATGCTGGATGCCGTTCTCCACGAGCGGCTGCAGCAGCAGCGCGGGCACGCGCACCGCGGTCAGCTCTGGCGGCAGGTCCAGCGTGTAGCGCAGACGCGGGCCCATGCGGATCGCCATCAGCTCCAGGTAGTCGCGCAGCCGCTCGAACTCCGAACCGAGCGGATGCGTAGCCGCACGCGAGGCATCCAGCGTCGCGCGCAGGTAGGCGATCATGTGATCGAGCATCTGCTGCGCCCGTTCGGGATCCACCGGGATCAGCGCCCGCAGGTTGGCAAGCGTGTTGAACAGCATGTGCGGCTCGAGCTGCGTCTCAAGCAGCTTCAGGCGCGCATCGTCCGCGTGGCGCTGGGCCTCGCCCATCTTGCGCAGCAGGTATTCGCTCTTGCCCCGGCTGTAGAACCAGTAGCTGGCCGCGACGCTGGCGAGGATCGTCACGAGGATCCCGCTGCGCATCTCCGCGGCCGGTTCGGCCGCCGGGGACCGCGGTCCGAACAAGCCGAAGCTGCGGCACAGCGCGTCGCCCGCCAGGTTGCCGAAATACCATCCGGCGCCGATCGCGCCGCTCACCAGAGCGATCGCGCCCCAGCCCTTGGGCCAGCCGGTCTCGCGCGAAGAGGGCATCCGGTCGCGCCCGAGATCGATGATCGCCCATATGATCAGCCCGATCAGCAGCGAATACACGACCGGTGGGCCGTACGGCTTGTCCGGCGCGAAGGCGTGCTGAATGGTGGCTACCACCAGGCAGAACGCCGTCACCTGCAGCATGTGCCGCAGCTTGCTGATCCAGTCGGTGCTCATGGCCACGTGGCGGCCATTCTAGGGGAGCAGGTGCGCGCGGAAGAAGGCGGCGATGCGCTGGTTCACCGCGGCCATCTGCGAGCGGTCGAAGCCGGTCGGATCCGAGAGGAGGGCGGACGCGCGCGCGCCGAGCACGGCGGGCGGCGGCAGCGGCGAGAGCATGGACCCGTGCCCGCCCGCGGCGATGTCGGCCAGCAGCTCGCAGCGCGGCTGGCAGGCCTTCAGGACCGCGCCGCCGTGGAAGCGCGGCGCGAGCCACTGGTCACGTTCCGCCAGCACGAGGCCCAGCGGGACGCGCGGACGGGCGAGCGATGCGGGATCGAAATCCGCCGCGAAGGGCACGGCCGCCACCACGGCCTGCACCCGCGGGTCGCTGTGCGAGTACCACGCCGCGTCGTCCTCGAAGCGGTGACGGATCACGATTAGCGCGACTGTCTCCTTCAGGCCGTCGAACAGGTCGCCGCGCAGGCTCGCGTAGAGCCCGACGCAGGCGGGGAAGTCCTGCGCAATGTGCGCCTCGCAATGCTGAGCGAAGCTGCGCGGCGACCAGCGTCCGCCCGCGAACGTGAGCGCCGTGTGGCCGCCCGCAGACATGCCATAGACGCCCACGCGATCGAGCGCCAGAAGCGGCGCGAGCTGCGAGGCGTGGGCCACCGCATCGATCGCGCGCGAAACCTCGCCCGGGCGCAGCTTCCAGCTGTCCGGGCCGGGATCGGAGGGATCGAGCGAGTTGTCGCCGCGATGCCGCGGGACAGCGACGACGAAGCCCGCCCCGACGAGCGCTCGCGCCAGGTCCGAGTGGACCCAGGCATTGCCGCCCGAGCCGTGCGAGATCACGATCAACCGGCCGTTGCCGCGCGCCGGCACGGCCTGCGGCGCGAGCGAAAGCACGAACGGTCCCCGTTGCACGGTCTCGTCCGGGGCCGCGGTCGGATAGAACACCGTCACCGGGCCGTCGCCGCCCTCTGGGGGCAACTGGCTCACGCCCGTGCCGGCCCGGCACGCGATGGCGGCCACGGCGGTGAGCGCGGCGAGCAGGCTTGCGAGCACATGATGTTTCAAAGGGCGCCTCACGATGGCTGGCAGCTGTGGGGATCAGGCGCTCATGGCGGCGCCGGAGTCGCGCAGAGCAAGGCGCCAAAGCCGCGCCGCCCGCCCGGCGAATATGCCCGCGAACGCGCCGTACAGGCCGGCCACGGTCAGAGCGTAGTGCTCGTCCTGAACGAGGTGCGGGGCTATCGCGAGATCCACGCCGACCACGTATTTAACCAGGAAGATCCCCCCGATCAGCACGAGCGGCAGCGCGCTGCCGGGCAGCTGGTAGCTGCGCCGCACTGGATCGTACTGCGCCGCAGTGCGGCCGGGGGCGACCGCCGCGAACAGGACCGCAGCGGCCGCGAACCAGACGCCGATCACCTGCGCGAGCAAGTGCGAGCCGCCCAGCGCCGTGACGCTGCCCCAGACTGAGAACGCCGTCATGGTGACCGGCAGCAGGGACACGCGGGCCAGACTGGCGGTGCGAGCGCGCAGCTGGCTCGCGCCGAGCGCGAGCAGCGCCGCGAGCAAGCCCCACACCCATGCGGGCGTGTTGCGCACGATCGTCCCGAGTGCTTCGGGGTGTTGCGAAACGAGCTGGATCAACATCGGAGTTCTCCTCGACACGGTACGAAGAAATCAGGTCAAGCAAATCCTGCGGCGAAGCGACGGACGCACTGTCGCCCTGGCGGACGGGAACAGCCAGCGGGCCGCGACGAAACGCAGGATCCCCGGCGCGAAATGCCGGCGGCGCGGAGCGGATGGAAGCTCGCGATGCCCATCGGCGCGCCAACCGGGCAGTAGAGAACGATCGTCCGCGTCTTTTGCTAAGCTCCGTATTAAAGGAGTCCACCATGAGCAAGGACGCTGTACTCCACAGTGTTGACGCGCGCGGCGTAGCCACCGTGCTTCTCAATCGTCCCGAGGTGAACAATGCCTACGACGACGCCGTCATCCGGGGTCTGCTCGACGCGATGGACGAGCTGGGCGCGGGCGGCGGGCTGCGCGCGGTAGTCGTGCGCGGCGCGGGGAAGCACTTTCAGGCGGGCGCCGACTTGAACTGGATACGGCGCGTGGCGGCGCAGCCAGCCGAGGAAGGCGAGCGCGCCTCGCGCGCCACCGCCGAGGCGGTGCGGCGGCTGAACGGGCTTCCGGTGCCGACGATCGCCCTCGTGCAAGGGGGCTGCTTCGGCGGGGGAACAGGAATCGTGGCGGCATGCGACGTGGTCGTCGCCGCCGACAACGCGACGTTCTCGATAGCGGAGACGCGCTGGGGCCTGATGGCGGGCATCATCCTGCCGCAGCTTGCCGACGCGATCGGCGCGCGGCAGGTGCGGCGCTACGCGCTGACCGGCGAGCGCTTCGGCGCCCAGGAGGCGCGCAGGATCGGGCTCGTGCACGAGGTAGTGCCGCTCGCAGAGCTTGACGCCGCCGGCGCGCGCCTGGTCGAGCAGTTGCTGCAGAACGCCCCCGAGGCCAACGCGCAGACCAAGCGCGTCGCGCTCGAGTTCGCGTGGGGCTCGGTGGACGAAGCCGTTTTCGACAGGCTTGTCGCGCAACATGCCGCCAAGCGCCGCAGCGCGGAAGCGGCCGAGGGTCTCGCCTCGTTCGTCGAGAAGCGGCCGGCGCGCTGGTTCGCGTAGTTGCGTCGGCGCACCTGCGCGGTCGGCCTTCGCGCAATGCAGGTCCTGAAGCGCTTGATCGTCCCGCCGGGGCAGCTGCGCTAGGATTGCGCCAAGGCTTCTGGAGGAGGAAGCGACATGGCGAAGGCTCTGCGCAACAGGATGGTCTCGCGTGCGGATTGGATCGCGGCAAGGAAGCCGGTGCTCGCCAAGGATCACGTCCGACACGCCTGCCTGCCGCTTCGATCTTCCCGAATTTGGTGCGCTGTCATGTTCTTGCTGCTCGGCTCGCGACCCCTCGCGCTCGCCGGGACGGTGCCGGACGAGATGAACTTGCGCCTCGTGGGGCATTCGACGCTGAACGGTGTCGGCAAGGGCGGCGAAGGGCTGGCGCTCAAGCGCTACGGCTCGAAGGAGATCCTCTTCCTCGCCCACGAGTCGGGCCCGCAATGCTTCAGCGTGGTCGACGTGACGTCTGCCGCGCAGCCAATGGTCGTGAAGCAGGTCCCGGTCGAAGCCGAGTACGTGCGCTGCAATTCGCTCGGCCTGAGCGGGGACATCCTCGTGGTGGCGCGGCAGACCCAGAAGGTCGGGCAGCCCCACGGCGGCATCGTGATCTACGACGTTAGCGACGCGAGTAACCCGAAGTTGCTTTCATACTTCGATCTGACCGGCCCTCATTCGCGAGGCACTCATTACCTGACGTTCGCCGACGGGAGGTACGCCTATCTGTCCACCGGCGCGAAGGATTTCACGCCGAGGAATCCGTTGGACGATCAGATGCTGATGATCGTCGATCTGAAGGACCCCAGGTATCCCAGGGAGGTCGGGCGCTGGTGGCTGCCGGGCACGCGCGAGGGAGACAGCGCCCCGCCGCCCGCGCGCGTCGCGCCATTGGACAGCGGGTTTCGACTGCATACGGCGGTGGTGACGCAACAGCGCCCCGACCGGGCTTATCTGGGCTGGATCGACGGCGGCGTTATGGTGCTCGATATCTCGGACAAGTCGAAGCCGAGAGAGGTGTCGCGCATTTCCTGGCAGTCGCTGCACCAGGGCTTCATGCACACCGTCGTGCCGATCCTCGATCGCGGGCTGCTGGTTGCGTCCCAGGAGTCAACGCGCGAGGGCTGCAAGGACTGGCCGAAGAGGGTCACGCTCATCGACGTCGAGGACGAAACGCGGCCCTACCCGCTGTCGTTCCTTCCGCCGCCCGCCAACTTTGCCGAGCTGTGCAAAGGCGGCGGACGGTTCGGCGCACACAACATCAACCTGAACGACATGCCGCAGGTTTCGCCGGTGCTCAGGAACACGGTGGTCACGGCGCAGTTTGCCGGAGGCGTACGCATCTACTCGATCAGGAATCCCCTGCGGCCCGAGGAGATCGCGTACTACGCACCCAGGGTTCCGGGCAACAAGGGCGGCGCGATTCAGATGAACGACCTGATCGTCGGCCAGGACGGGTTGATCTACGCCAACGACCGGCTCACCGGGGGCCTCTATATCCTGCAGTACACGGGCAAGACGCCCATGGACTGACGGCACGGTCCGAGCACCGACGAGAACGGATGGACAGGCGAGGCTCTTGGTTTGCGTCGCTGGCAATTGGCTCGGCAACGGCGTTGTTGCTCGCTTATGCCTGTCCCGCCTTGGCGCATTCCACGTCGCCTGCCGGTCTCTGGAAAACGTACAGCGACCGCACCGGCGAGGCGGATGGTTTGGTGCGCATCGTGGAGGAGCACGGCGAATTCGTGGGTCGCGTCGAGAAAGTGTTCTCGCCGCCGAACGAGAGCCCGAATCCGCTCTGCGAACGTTGTCCCGGCGAGCTTCGCGATCGACCGGTCGTCGGCATGACGATCTTGCGCAGCGTAAGGCGCGCGGGCGACGGCTACACCGAGGGCACCATTCTCGATCCCGACGAAGGCAAGAGTTACCGCTGCATCGTGAAGTTGAAGGAAGCGGGACGCCGCCTGCAGGTTCGCGGCTTCCTGGGTCTGCCGCTGTTCGGGCGCACGCAGGTCTGGACGAGGATCGAGTAGGATGTGGCACGGTCTGAGCGGGGGCATGCGCGAACTGGCATGGAAGGACGAGGCCGCAAACGCATTCGACCGGGCCTTGATTTGGTGCTTCCAGCGGCCGAGCGCGAGCCTGTGCGCGAAGAGGTGCGCGATCGCCTCAGTCGCGCGGGCGGTGCGATACGTGCCGCGCGAGCGCGAGCAGCAGGCTGCCGGCCTTCGGCAGGTTTCCGGGCGGCGCGCCTGAGCGCGACACGAGCACGCGGCGGCCCTCGGCGAGCACGAGGTGCATCGGCAGGCCCTGCTCGGTGAGCGCGCGGTACAGTTCCGGGGACATCACCGCGTAGGCTTCCTTCTCCGCGCTCCAGCGCTGCGAGAACTCGGGCAGCGAGGCGATGAACCTGCGCGGATCGGCGGCGATGCCGGGGCCGAGCTCGCCGCGATAGCCGACCAGCGTCATCTGCGAGCCGAGGTAGAACGACAGGCTCGAGTCGAACTGTCGCAGGCTGTAGACGCGTTCCTGCGGCGCGAGGCGCCGGTCCTTGCCCACGAGCCGCTCGGCGAACGATTGCGCCGAGTAGTTGTCCTCGATGCGGTGCAGCCCGTCGAGCGCGGTGAGCGCGCTGCCCAGCCCCGCGAACGCAAGCGCGAGCACGGCGAGCGCGGGCACGCGCGCCGCGCGCGTGCCCCAAGCGAGCGCCGCACCGGCAGCGAGCAGCGCGCCGGCAGCGAGCGGCCAGTGCCAGTACGCGCCGAGAAGGGCGGCGAGCTCGGGCGCGTGCGCGAGCGACGGCAGGCGCGCGGACACGAGCGCGAGCGCGACGCCGAGGACGAGCGCGGTGGCTGACAGCGCGGCGAGCGGCAGACGCGCGCGGCGTGCCGCGTCGCGCGCTAGCAGCAGCGCGAGCGCAGGCATCACGGGGATGACGTAGCCCGGCAGCTTCGAGTGGGACGCGCTGAAGAAGACGAAGATCGCCGCCGCCCAGATGAGCACGAAGCGGTCGGCGTCGAACTCGCCCTTGCCGCGGCCGCCATCCCAGGCGCGGCGCAGCGCGCCGGGCAGCGCGGCCGTCCACGGCATCATGCCGAGCAGGAGGATCGGTACGAAGTACCACCAAGGGCCGGCGCGGTGCGCTTCGGCGGTCGCGAAGCGCTCGAAGTGCTCGTGGATGAAGAAGAAACGGAAGAATTCCGGGTTGCGCAGCTGCACCAGCACGAACCAAGGCACGGCGATCGTGCCGAACACGGCGAGCCCCGGCGCCCAGTGCATGCGGCCGAGCAGGCGCCAGTCGCGCTGAACGAGCACGTAGAGCGCGAGCACGAGGCCGGGCAGCACGATGCCGATCAGGCCCTTGCTCAGCACCGCCAGCGCCATCGCGCCCCACGCGACGATCATCCAGTTGCGGCGCGTGGCTTCGCTCTGCGGCCGGTCCTGCGCGAGCAGGAAGGCGCACAGCGCGAGGGTGAGAAACGCTGCGACGCCCATGTCGAGCGTGAGGAACTGGCCCGAAAGCAGGTAGCCCCAGGAGCTCGCCAGCATGGTGCCGGCCAGCCAGCCCGCGCCCGGAGGTCCCAGGCGGTTGCCGGCGAAGACGAGCAGCAGCGCGGCGAGAAAGCCGGTGAGCGCCGGCCACAGGCGCGCGCTCCAGTCGTGCTCGCCGAAGGCCGCGAAGCTTGCGGCGGTCGCCCAGTACTGCAGCGGCGGCTTCTCGAAGTACTTGAGGCCGTCCAGGCGCGGCGTGACCCAGTCGCCGCTCGAGAGCATCTCGCGCGGGATCTCGGCGTAGCGGCCTTCGTCCGGGATGAACAGCCCGCGGTAGTTCAGGGTCCCGAACCACAGCACCGCAACGAGCGCCAACGCGGCCAGAAACAGCCTGCGCAGCTCTGCGACTCGGAGTTCGGCGATGGTGCGGATGGTCTGGCCAGGAGTGTTTGTGCGCTACGCGCGCCGCAATTAGGCCGCCTGCGGGCAAAAAGTTCAAATCGCGGCTAGCGACCCTTCCAGGCGGGCTTGCGCTTGGTAAGGAACGCGTCCATGCCCTCGCGGAAGTCTTCGCTCATGTAGCACATGAGCACGAGGTCGTCGCCCTCGCCGTGCGGGATGCGCGGCCGCAGGCGCAACAGCGCCTCCTTGGTCGCCTGAAGCGTGAGCGGCGCGTGGCCCGCCACCTCTCGCGCGAGCTCCTCGGCGCGCTTCGCGAGCGCCGCGCCGTCCTCGACCAGCTCGCCCACCAGGCCTATGGCGAACGCCTCCGCGGCGTCGATCAGGCGCGCGCGGAACACCATGTCCTTGACGCGCGCGGGCCCGAGCAGCGCCGCGAGGCGCGCGTAGCTCTGCATCGACAGGCAGTTGCCGAGCGTGCGCGCGACCGGGAACCCGAAGCGCGCGCTCTTCGCGGCGATCCGCAGGTCGCAGCAGGTCGCGATGCCTGCGCCGCCGCCCGTGCACGCGCCCTGGATCGCGGCGATGGTCGGCACGCGGCAGCGCTCGAGCGCGCCGAGCACGCGGTCGATGCGCGCTTCGTAGTCGAGCGCGTCCTGCTTCTTGTCGAAGGCGCGGAACTGCGAGATGTCGGTGCCGGCGGCGAAGGCCTTGTCGCCGGCGCCGGTGAGCACCATCGCGCGCAGCGAGCGGCCCTCGTTCGCCTGCGCACAGATCTCTGCCAGGCGGTCGTACATCGCGAAGGTGAGGGCGTTCCTCGCCTGCGGGCGGTTGAAGGTCAGGTACGCGACCCCGTCGCGCACTTCGTGCAGCAGCTCGTCCATTGCGTCCTTTCTTTTTCGTGGAGTGCAGACTGTACTACTTCGGACGATCGCAGGCGCGCCGGGTTGACCGCGACCCGTCCGACATGGAATTCTCGCCTGCGCGCAGGCCGCCGTGTCCACCATCGTCTACTTCAGCGACATCCACATCGAGATCCGGGAGAAGGCCGGGCGGCTCGGCTGGACCGACCTCATGCCGCTCGACCTCGGACCGGACCTGCG
>DASPRX010000068.1:0-5025 GCA_035624235.1 Burkholderiales bacterium
CTCCTCGCGCTCGCGCCGCGTCAGCGGATGCCGCTGCCGGCGAGCGAGTCGGGCGTCCACTCGCGGTCGGAAAGCGCCTTGCTGAAGCGCACGCCGCCCGTCTCCGCGACGTAGCCGGTCAGCGCGTAGATGCGCGCCACCAGGTCGTAGTGGCAGAACATGTCGGTATAGGGCGCGGGCAGGTCGTAGCTCGGCGTCATGAAGGCGAATCCCGCGCGGTAGAGCTGGCCGCGCGCGTCGTATTCGTCCGACGCGAGCGCCGCCCACGAATCCTCGTCCAGGTAGAACACGCGCTTGCTGTAGACGTGGCGCTTGCCGGGACGCAGCGTCGCCTCGACCACCCACACGCGGTGCAGCTCCCAGCGCACGAGGTCGGGATTGAGGAAATGCGGTCCCAGCAGACCGGCCTGCGTGGACTTGTAGACCGCCGCGTAGTCGTTGTACGGGACGTACATCTCCTTCTTGCCGAGCAGCTTGAACTCGAAGCGGTCCATCGAGCCGTTGAAGATGAACGTGTCGTCGAAAGTCGTCGCGCCCGCCGTGCCCGGATTGGGCGTGTCGAACGCGAAGTCCGGCGCCACCCGCACGCGGCGCTGGCCGGGCAGGTAGCTCCAGGCGCGGCGGTCCTTCTGGCCCATGTCGAGCGGATCGACAATCAGCAGCGCCTCGCCGGCGCGGCGCGCCGGCTCGGTGTAGGTGAGCTTGATGCGCCAGAAGATGTCCGAGTCCTTGTTACTCGGTTCCCAGAACGGGTACTCCTGCACGCTGAAACCCTCGGTCGCGAGCGTCGGATGCCCGTTCGCGTCGACGTTGATGTTGCGGTACTTCGACTGGTAGCTCTGTCCGTTGAAGCGCACCAGGTGATTCCACATCGCCTCGAAGCCGTTCTGCGGGATCGGGAACGGGAAGCCGGCCTGGCAGCCCTCCATCGAGCGCCCGCCATTGGTGGCCTTGGCGCTGAGCGCGCACTTTGCGGTATTGGCGAGCACGAACTTCGGGAACGCGACCGAGCGGTGCGTTTTGTACACGTCGATGCGGAATCCCGGGTACGCCTTCATGAGCGCCTGGGTGCCGTCGGTGAGCATGGTCTGGTACTGCGCCATGTTCTTGGCATCGATCGAGAGCAGCGGCTTCTCGCCCGCGAACGGATCGGGCCGCATGCCGCTGCCCACCGTGAAGCCCGTCGGGGGCGTGGTGAGCCCGCCCGTGTACGCGGGGATGGTGCCCGCCTTGTTGCCGGCCTGCTCGGCGCCGACCGCAGTGAGCGTGGTGCCGAGCTTCTTCGCCTCCTCGGGCGTCACGGCGGCGTGGGCGAGCCCGCCGCAGGCGATCGCCAGCGCGGCGAGCGCGGTAATTCTGGTGAACGTCATGGCGATGTCCTCCTCAGAAGGTGGTCTTGAAGGTAAGGCTCACGAAGCCGCGGTCCTTGAGCAGGGTCGTGAAGCCGTTCTGCGTGGTCACGGCCGTGCCGTTGCTGCGGTAGCGGCCGAACCAGTCGATGTACTTCAGATCGAAGCGGTATTTCTGGTAGACGTCGGCGCCGACGCCGACCGTATAGGTGCCGTTGTCCTCGTTGCCGCCGAACACGGTGGCGGCGTTGCCGCTCAGTCCGGTCGAGTAGGTGATCGGCGCGGAAAGGTCCACGCCCGGGTAGACCTGGAACCAGGTCGGCGAGAAGCTCAGCGCCAGGCCGAAGTAGTTCTTCGTCGCGCAGCCGTCCCACTTGTCGCCTGGCCGGCCGGCGAAGGTGCAGCCGCCGTAGCCCACCGCCTGGAACAGGTTCGCGCCGCTCGTCACCTTGGCCCACTGGCTCCAGGTCAGTTCCGCGGCCCAGCTCGCCGTATCGAAGATTCCGGTCTTGGGCAGGATGCCGATCGCGTTGACCAGGCCGTGATAGGTGTCGCCGACCGGTCCCGGCGTCGTGCCCTCGGCGATCGGGCCGGCAGCGGCCGCGTTACCGAGCACCTGCGAGGTGAGCGGCGTGTTGTGCCGGTACGAGAGCTCTGCGCCGACGCTGATGCCGGCGATGTTCTTCGCCAGGCTGATGCCCCACAGATCGATGTTGTCCTTGTAGATCAGCTGGTAGATGCTGCGGTTCGGACCGACCTGAGTGAGGAACGTCTGCGGCAGCTTGTCGGCGAAATTGCGGTAGTAGAAGCCCAGCGTTCCGTCGAGCCATTCAGGACTCCAGCGGGTGGCGAGGCCCCATTCCCCGCTTTGCTTGGGCTCGAGCGGGTCGCCGCGCTGCGCGAAGCCGAGCGCGGGCGACAGGAACTGTCGGTCCGGCCCGTTGAACGCGAAGTCGACCGGGCCGAGGTAGGTGCCGCCTTCCGGGTAGCGGAACGGCTCCCACTGCAAGAAATACTGTCCGGCGACCGAGAGCGTATCGGTCAGCTGCGCCGAGCCGGAGATCTGGTTCAGCGGCCGGAACAGCTCCTTCGCCTCGCTGCCGGGCGTGGCGAAGCCCTTTTGCAGATCGAGCGGGTTCTGCGAATAGGCGATGCCGTGCAGGTTGCCGCCGAGGAACAGCGACTCGCCCCAGTACAGGCTGTGCCGGCCGACCTTGACGGAGGTGGGGACGTTGCCCGCGTCGAAGTTGCCGAATGCGAACGCGTCGAGCAGCTCGCCCGAAGGCCCTTCGTAGTAGCGTTTGGTGTAGCCACTGTACTGGTGGTTCACGTAGCTCGGGATGTTGACGAGCGGCGGATTGGGGTTGCTCTGGCTCTGGCCGCCGTAGGCGGCGTCGTACCAGCCCGCGCCGCTCACGCGGAAGCCCATCTGCTTCTTGTAGACGAAGTCGAACTCGGACAGCAGGTCGAGGCGGTTGGTGACCACGTCGCCGTTGTTGAAGCTGTAGTCGCCTTCGTCGGACACGGCGTAGTTGCCGATCTTGTTGTCGCGCCCTTGGGCGCGCGCACCCAGGTTGTAGCGCACGGTGTTGTCCCAGCGCATCGACACGTCCGGATTGTCCGTCTTGAGCTCGAATGCCGATGCCTTGCCGCCCAGCGCCATGAGTACCGCGACGGCGATCGTCGTCGGCAGCGTTCGCTTGCAGGCGGATTTGCGATTGTTCGCGTCGTTCATTGAGTCGAAATCTCCCTTGTTCTCGTGATCTTCAAACTTCGCTAGAAGGGGCGGATTTTAGAAACCGCGCCGCGCCGTGTTCCCCCCCAACGTCGGGGGGTTGCAGGCGCGCGCCGCCCGCGCGCCGCTCAGCTCGCCCGTTCGCGCAGGGCCTTCTTGTTGACCTTGCCGACGCTCGTCTTGGGGATTTCCGCGACGAATGCGATGCGCTCCGGCTCGGGCACGGCGTACTTGCTGATGCGCCGGGTTTCGACGTAGCGCAGCAGGTGCGCGCGGATGCCCTCGGCCGTGAGGCGGCTTTCGGGAGCGCCGACCACGAAGGCCATCGGGCGCTCGCCCCATTTGTCGTCCTTGACCGCGATCACCGCGCACTCCCGCACTCCTGAGAGCTCGGCGACCAGGCCTTCCACCTCGATCGACGACACCCACTCGCCGCCCGTCTTGATGACGTCCTTCATGCGGTCGACGATCTGCACGCTGCCGTCGGGCATCACCACCGCGACGTCCTGCGTGTGCAGGTAGCCGCCGGCCCACAGCTCTTCGGAGGCCGCGGGCTTGTTCAGGTAGCCCTGCGTGAGGTAGGGGGCGCGCAGGACGATTTCGCCCTGGGTCCTGCCGTCACGCGGCACGTCGCGCATCTCGGCGTCGACTACGCGGAAATCCGTGAGCGCGACCGGCCGGCCGGTCGCGCAGCGCGTGGCCACGTCCTGGTCCGCGTCGGCCGGGGAAAACCCGGGCGGAAACTGGGCGAGCGCGACCACGGGCCCGGTTTCGGACATGCCGTAACCGGCGAAGATGTCGATCCCCTTCGCGACGGCCGCCTTGCACAGCGCGGGCGAGAGGGCCGAGCCGCCGATGATCATTTTCCAGCCGGAAAGGTCCTCGCCGCCGGACGAAGCCGCCTGCAAGAGCATCTGCAGGATCGTCGGCACGCAATGCGAGAAGGTGACGCGCTCCGAGCGGCGCAGCCGCAGCAGGACATCGGGCAGATAGCGCCCGGGGAGCACGATCTTCAGGCCGAGCATGACGGCGATGTACGGGATGCCCCAGGCCAGCACGTGGAACATCGGCGTGATCGGCATGTAGACGTCGTCGCGGTGCAGGCGCTGCCCGTCGCGCGGGGCGCACAGCGTCATGGCGGTCGCGAGCGCGTGCAGCACGATATGGCGGTGGCTGTAGCTCACGCCCTTCGGGTCGCCCGTCGTGCCGGTCGTGTAGAAGACGGCGGCCTGGGTGTTTTCGTCAAAGTCGGGGAACTCGAAATCGGGCGATGCCCGCTCGAGCAGCGACTCGTACGCGCCCGCGGTCGCAAGCGCCGTCGCGGGAGCGTCCCGGCCGTCGGTGAGCAGCACGATCTGGCGCAGATCCTTCAGCTCGCCGCGGATCTGCTCGAGCACCGGCAGGAAGTCCGCGTGCGCGAGGATCACCTCGGCGGCGCAGTCCTTCAGCGTGTAGGCGATCTGCTGCGGCGAGAGCCGCACGTTCACCGTGAGCAGGGTCGCGCCCATCATCGGCACGGCGAAATAGCTCTCGAGGAAGCGGTGGCTGTCCCAGTCCATCACCGCCACGGTCGTGCCGGGGCGCGTGCCGAGCGCTTGCAGCGCGGAAGCGAGCCGGCCCACGCGGCGCCGGAATTCGCGGTAGGTGAAGCGCAGCTCGCCGCGGTAGCTGATCTCCTGCTCGCCGTACAGGCTGAGCGCGTTCAGCAGCAGCTGCTTGACCAGCAGCGGGTAGCCGTAGGCGGACGGCGTGGCGGCGATCGGGCGGTGCGGCGCGGCGTGCATCTCGTTTGCGTCCAGAGCGGTTGTGGCGCAGACAGAGTAGCCGCCGGGTTCCCGGCATGCCCCCCCAACGGAGAGGGGGAGCTCGCGGCGCGTCGGCTACGGCGCTAGTCGGCCCCTTCGAGCAGGCCGAGCAGCTGGGCGCGGCGCACGCAGTGCT
>DASPRX010000243.1:0-8351 GCA_035624235.1 Burkholderiales bacterium
TGGCCCGCCGAGGTCGAGGCGGCGATGTACCGCCACCCCGCGATCCGCGAGTGCTGCATCATCGCCTCGCCCGACGCGCGCCGCGGCGAAACAGTGAAAGCTGTCGTTGTGCTCAAGCCCGATTTCGCCGGCAAGCTGACGGGCGAGGAAATCCTCGCCTGGGCGCACGGCCAGATGGCCGCCTACAAGGCGCCGCGCCTGATCGAGTTCAGCGACGCGCTGCCGCGCACCGCCTCGGGCAAGCTCATGTGGCGCGCGCTGCAGGAAAAGGAGTTCGCTTGAGCGGCGGCGAACGGCGCTAGCGCCCGCGCCGCAGATCGGGAAGCAGCACCGCGGCGCCGGCTGCGGCAATCAGCGCCGCGCCTAGCAGGCCGTGCGCGAGCGAGCCTGCATACTCGGCGAGCCAGCCGACCGCGGGCGGCCCGGCGATGTTGCCGATCCCGAACAGCGCCGTCAGCCAGGCCACCGCGCGGCGCGGCGAGCGCGGCGCGAGCGCACGCGCGAGCGGCAGCGCGAGCGCGGTAATCGCCACCACGGTGCCGCCGAAGAACACGCCCGCGAGCGCCGCGGTCGCCGGACGCGGGTCGAGCGCCACGAGCAGGATGCTCAGCGCGTGCACCGCGTTGGCCGCGCACAGCGCGCGTGCGCCGGTGGTGCGCCGCCGGATTCCCACCCAGATCCAGATCGAGAGCGCCGCGCACAGGCCGACCACCACCCACACCAGGGCCGCCGCGCGCAGCGCGCCGCCCGAGACGACGTTGACGAAGAACGTACCCGCGGCGCCGAAGCCGAAGCCGTAGCCGATATAGGACAGCGCCAGGCGCGCGAGCGGTCCGCTCGCGCGCGGCGCCGGCTCGTGCGCGCGCACGCCGTGCGCGTCGCCGCGCGGCAGGCGCAGCACGAGCGGCGCGGCGAGCGCGCCGAGCAGCGCCACGGCGAGCCAGCCGGCGCGCCAGTCGGCGAGCCAGGGCAGCACCGCGAAGCCGGTCGCCGCGATGCCCAGGCCGACGCCGGCGAGCGGGCGCACGTCCGCCGGCGACGCGGCGCCGCGCGCATAGATGTCGAGCGCACCGAGAAACAGCAGCGCGCCGCCGAGCCCCGAGACGAAGCGCGCGGCGAGCCACAGGGCGAGCGCCGGAGCGAGCGCCATCGCCGCCGCGCCGCCGAGCACGAGCGCGAAGCCGAGCGGCACCGAGCCGATGCGGCCATCGCGTGCGCGGTTCGCGACCCACAGGCTGCCCGCAAGGTAGCCGGCGAAGTTGACGCCGGCGATCAGGCCCGCCTGCGCCGCGTCCAGGCCGGCCGCGGCGCGCATGCCCGGCAGGAGCGGCGTCAGCACGAAGCGCCCGACGCCCTGCGCCACCGCGGTGGCGCACAGCGCGCCGCCGAGCAGAGCCGCCGCCCCGCGCTCAGGCTTCAGGGCGCCGCCCCCGGTAGGCGCCGCGCAGCAGCGCCAGCACCCCCTGGTACTCGACCGGGCGCGGGTTGGGATACGGGCTCTCCGTGGCGATTCTCGCCGCCCGCTCGAGGTCGGCTTCCCGCATGCCGATCTCGGACAGGCGCATCCTCAATCCCAGCTTCGCCTCCAGGTCGTAAAGCCCGCCCGGCGCGTCCGGCGCGCCGAGCGCGCGCGCGACGCGCGCCATCGCCTCGGGCGCCGCGTCGCGGTTGTAGCGCGCCGCGTGCGGCAGCACGATGGCGTGCGTCTCGGCGTGCGGCAGGTCGAAGCTGCCGCCAAGCGTATGGCAGAGCTTGTGATGCAGCGCCATGCCCGCCGTGCCGAGCGACACGCCCGCGAGCCACGCGCCGTAGAGGGCTTCGCTGCGCGCTCGCATGTCGGAGGGATTCTCGACGATGACGGGCAACGCGGCGGCAAGCGCGCGAACGCCTTCTTCCGCCATGAGCGACACGATCGGACTGCCGTCGTGCGCATACAGCGCCTCGACGCAGTGCGCGATCGCGTTCATGCCGCTCGCCGCGGACAGCGCCGGCGGCAGCGTGAGCGTGAGCGCCGGATCGTAGACCACGGTCTTCGGCAGCACGCGCGCGTCGCGCCCGGTGCGCTTCAGGCCGGACTCCGTGAGGCCGTAGATCGGGGTCATCTCCGAGCCCGCGTAGGTAGTCGGCACGGCGATGATCGGCAGGCTCGAGACGAGCGCGATCGCCTTGCCGAGCCCCGTGGTCGAGCCCCCGCCGACCGTCACGCAGCAGTCCGCCCCGAGCTCGCGCGCCACGCGGCGCGCGTCCTCGGCGATCTCGAGCGGCACGTGCATCGCCGCCCTGTCGTACACGCCCGCGGCGCGTTCGCCGAGCTGCGCGGCGACCGCGCGCACGCTTGCGGCCTGCTCGGGCGTCGAGAGCACGAGCGCGCGCTGCACGCCGAGCCGCTCGAGCTCCGCCGGCAGCCGCGCGATCGACCCCTCGCCGAATACGACGCGTACGGCGTAGCCGGTATGGACGAAGGGGTTCACAGCCGCTTCGCCACTTCCTCGAGCATCACCTCGGTGGCGCCCCCGCCGATCGACTGCACACGCGCGTCGCGGTACATGCGCTCGATCGCCGACTCGCGCATGTACCCGGAGCCGCCGTGGAACTGCAGGCAGTCGTACATGACCTCGTTGGTGAGCTCGCCGCAGTAGGCCTTGGCCATCGACACCTCCTTCACGCAGTCGGCGCCCTGCGCGTCGAGCCAGGCCGCGCGGTGGACGAGCTCGCGGCCCGCCTCGATGCGCGCCGCGAGCCCCGCCAGGCGCTGGCGCACGGCCTGCTTGTCCCACAGCGTGCCGCCGAACGCCTTCCTCGTCCTCGCGTACCCGAGCGTCAGCTCGAGCGCGCGCGCGCTCTCGCCCATCGCCATCGCCGCGAGCGCGATTCGCTCGTTCTGGAAGTTCCTCATGATGGCGTAGAAGCCGCGCCCTTCCTCGCCGATGAGCTCGGCCGCTGCGTCCTCGAACACGAGCTCCGCGGTGTCCGAGCAGCGCCAGCCCATCTTGTCTAGCCGGCGCCCCACCGAGAAGCCGCGCGCGCCCCTTTGCACGGCGAACATCGACACGCCCTTCGCGCCCGCGCCCGGCTCGCTCTTGGCGGCGACGAACACGAGATCCGCGAGTGCGCCGTTGGTAATGAACGTCTTCGTGCCGCGCAGCAGCCAGGCGTCGCCCTCGCGCCGCGCCGTCGTGCGGATCGCCTTCACGTCAGAGCCCGCGTCGGGCTCGGTGACCGCGACCGCGGTGATCAGATCACCCGCGACGATGCCGGGCATCCAGCGCTCGAGCTGCGCCGGCGAACCGGCGCGCGCGAGGTGCGGGGAGGCCATGTCGGTGTGCACCAGCACCGTGGCGGCGAAGCCGCCGAAGCCCGAGCGTCCCAGCTCCTCGGCGAGCAGCGCAGTGGCGAGCGCGTCCATGCCGCCACCGTGGTATTTCTCCGGGTAGCGCAGGCCGAGGAAGCCGCAGCGCCCCATCTCGCGCAACACCTCGCGCGGCACGAAGCCCTGCGCTTCCCAGGATTCCGCCCGCGGCACGACCTCCTTATCGACGAAGCGGCGCAGCGTGTCGCGCAGCAGGCGGTGAGTGTCGTCGAAATACGCCGAGGACGTGTGCATGGTCGGGGCCGTCGTGCGCCTGCTTCAGCAGGGATGCGAAATGCCGTTTCCGGGGCTTGACGCGCTCACCGGCAAGGGAGGAGCATCGCTTTCCCCGTCGACGCGCATGTCCGCCGGCGGCGTTTCGGGCAGCTTACCACCCGCCGAAAAGAAGCGGGGCTGCGGCGAGAGGAGGAACACGGAGTGGGCGTGCTTCGCGTGACGACGTGCGGCTGGCTGCTGGCGTGCATGCCGGCGCTCGCGCTGGCGCAACAGGCCTCAGACGGCGAGGCCGTAACGGTGACCGCGACGCGCAACGAGCGCCCGAACCTCGAGGTGCCGGCCTCGATCGACCGCGTTTACGGCGACGACATCCATCTCGGCCGGCAGGAGATCAACTTGTCCGAATCGCTCGGCGCGGTGCCTGGCATCGTCGCGCAGAACCGGCAGAACTACGCGCAGGACCTGCAGATTTCCTCGCGCGGCTTCGGCGCGCGCTCGACCTTCGGCATCCGCGGCCTGCGCCTGCTGGTGGACGGCATCCCGGCGAGCATGCCCGACGGCCAGGGCCAGGTGTCGCACGTCGATCTGGGCTCGACGGAGAAGATCGAGGTGCTGCGCGGCCCGTTCTCCGTGATGTACGGCAACGCCGCGGGCGGCGTGATCAACATCTTCACCCAGAGCGGCTCGAGCGCGCCGGGATTCTCGGCGAGCGCCGAGGGCGGCTCCTACGGCACCTGGCGCGCCGGCATGAAGGCGGGCGGCCGCAGCGGCGTCGACGACTGGCTGGCGAGCACCGCGCGCTTCGAGACGGACGGCTACCGCGATCACAGCAGCGCGCGGCGCGACGACGTGAACACCAAGCTGCGCTTCGGCCTCGGCACCCCGACCACGGTGACGGTGGTGGCGAACTACTTCAACAGCCCGGAGGTGCTGGATCCGCTCGGCCTCACGCGCGCGCAGGTCCAAGCCGATCCGCGCCAGGCCGGCAACAGCGCGCTCGCCTTCGATACGCGCAAGAGCGTGCTGCAGAACCAGATCGGCGGCACGCTCGAGCACCGCTTCGGCGACAACACGCTCGCCGCGACGCTATACGCCGGCGACCGGACCTTGCGCCAGTACCTGGCGATCCCGCTCGGCGCGCAGAATGCGCCGACCAGTTCGGGCGGCGTGGTCGACCTGCAGCGCAGCTTCGGCGGCGGCGGCCTGCGCCTGTCGCACGATGCCGTGCTCGCCGGGCGCCCGCTCAGCCTGAGCGTCGGTGCCGAGTACGAGCTGCAGTACGAGCACCGGCGCGGCTACGTCAACAACTTCGGCGACATGACGAACCTGAAGCGCGACGAGGACGACACGGTGGTCGGCTCGGGCGTCTACGCGCAGGCCGAGTGGCGCCCGGCGGAGAAATGGATCGCGATCGCCGGCGTGCGCGCGAACCGCGTGACCTTCGATTCGGTCGATCACTTCATCGTGCTGCCGGCGAATCCGGACGACAGCGGCAACCGGGATTTCGACGCCACCACGCCGACCGCCGGGCTGCTGTACCGCATCACGCCGGCCGCCAGCGCCTACGTCAGCTACGGCCAGGGCTTCGAGACGCCCACGCTCGCCGAGATGGCGTACAAGCCGGGCGGCGGCACCGGGCTCAACTTCGGGCTCGACCCGGCCACCAGCCGTCACTGGGAGACGGGGATCAAGGCGCTGTTCGCCTCCAACTTGCAGGTCGATTTCGCGCTGTACGACATACAAACGCGGAACGAGATCGTGGTCGACACCAACGTCGGCGGGCGCGCCACCTACGTGAACGCCGGCCGCACGCACCGCTCGGGCGCCGAGCTCGGCGCGAGCGCGACCCTTCCCTACGACATCCGCGCGTCGCTCGCCTGGACGCTGCTGGAAGCCACCTTCGAGGACACGTTCACCACGCCGGCGAGCGGCACGGTCGCCGCCGGCAACGTGCTGCCCGGCGTGCCGCGCAACAGCGTGTACGGCGCGCTGCGCTGGAGCCACGTCCCGACCGGCTTCAACGTGCTGTTCGAGGCGCAGTACCGCTCGCGAATCGCCGCCGACGACGCCAACACGCAGTTCGCCGACGCGTACACGATCGCGAACCTGGCGCTCGGCTTCGCGCAGAGCGCGGGCGGCTGGCAGTTCTCGGAGTTCGCGCGCGTCGACAACATGTTCGACAAGGCCTACGTCGGCTCGGTCATCGTCAACGCATCGGGCGGGCAGTTCTTCGAGCCCGCGCCGGGCCGCAACTACATGGTCGGCGTCCAGGCGCGGCACGGCTTCTAATCTTCCACGGTTACCGGCACAGACGGGGGGCCGTGATTCCTCGTCGGGCCTTCGCACTGTCCAAGCGGTGGTTAAGACTTCTTGACCCAGGCAACGCAATAGCCCTTGGGCGATATCTCCGTGTCGCCCGGAATAATCTTGCAGCTACCAAGGGCGACTGCCGACGCGCCAGGCACAAAGAGCGCGCAATTGGCGCAATTCTTGTCGCCCTCTGGTCGGTCTTGGTACTTCAGCGAACTTCGCGTAGCGGCGTTGACTGCAGCGCCGGCCTGCCCGGACATCAGCGTGGCCGGGACGATTGCGAGGGCTGCACCGCCAATCTTCAAGAAGTGGCGACGCGTAGTTTGACGTTGATTCATTGCGTGGATCTCCCATGGTTGGAGAGTAAGCGAATCGATCCGCCGGGGCGCGTCGAAATCTACTGCGCGCGCGCCTCGCGCACTTGACCGCCTTCCTCCCACGGCGGCAGCAGTCGCGCGAGAATCCAGAGCACGACAAACGGACCGGCGAACAGCAGCAACGACGACAGTATCCCTTCGCGACCCAGAAACTGCGGCTGGAAAAAGATCAAGCCTTTCATCGTTTTCGAAAGCTCTTGTCCGCCGATGACGACGTTCCATCGCATTGCCAGCACCGCGATCATCAGTAGACTCGCGGATGCGGTGAGGAACACCACGAACGTCTTGCGCCGGGGCCGCGAGACGATCAGCGCCGTGAGGACCGCGAAAGCCGAGGCGGAGCCAACTGCCTGGATCAGGAGGCCGGGTCGCAGCGGTCCATTGATGAGTTGCATGATCGTGCCAATGCCTTCCCTGGCCCTGTAGAACATTTCGACGTACTCCAATACCTCGACCACCAAGACCACCGCCAGAAACGCCCACATGACCTTGGCGAGCGCCCTCAGGCAGTCGTCTCGAAGCTCGGTCCGTCGCAGCTTCCAGACCGCGACGTAGAGAATCGCCAGCAACGCAACACCTGAGACGATCGCGGAGAGCAGAAAGATGATCGGCATCAGGTCGGAGGACCACCACTCCCGCGATTTGAGAGAGCCGAAGATGAACCCCACGTATCCATGCAGGCCTGCAGCGGAGGGGATTCCAATGATGGCCAGCGCCCGCATCCATTTGTGGTCGTAAGCCAATGCCGCGGCCGATACGTCGTCGGAGCCCAGCGTCAGCGCGGAATACAGAAGGCGCAGCGCTCCTGACGCCGTCTTCGACCTCGCCACCATCTCGGGCCGGAATGCGAACCAAACCTCGAGGGTGAGGATGACGAGATAGAAGCCCGCGACATAGCCGAATGCAGCCATCGCAGAGCTCCAATGGGGCGTGATCACGGCATTAAAGGCCCGCTCTGGCCGTCCCAAATGGAACAGGAGGGGCGTCGGCGCGAAGAGCAGGAAGCACAAGGCTGTCAGAAGCGCGAAGCGGGCAATGGGCCGGAACTGGTGCATCCCGAACACGTGATAGAAGCTTGAAACGATGAAGGCACCGGCGACCAGGCCGGTTATGTACGGGTATATGACGATCAGCTCGCCCCAGGGGACAACGGTTTCGTTGGGATAGACATAGCCGACGTAGGGCGCAGCGTGTGCGTAGAGGCCGTGCATCACGACACCTCGCTTTCAATCCCCGCATAGAAAACGTGCGGCCCGTTTCCGGTCTCGGGCTTGAGGACCTGGACGCGATTGCTGCGTATGAACTGGTTGATCTCGGATGCAGGGTCGTTCAGGTCGCCGAAGATCCTGCAATGTGTCGGGCAAACCGCGACGCATGCCGGGTCGAGCCCTTTGGTGATGCGGTGGTAGCACCACGTGCACTTGTCGGCGACTCCCTTATTGGGATCAAGGTACCTGGCGCCATACGGGCACGCCTGTATGCAGTATTGGCATCCGATGCAGTAGCTCTGGTCTATGAGCACTACCCCGTCTTTCGTTCTGAAGGTCGCGCCAGTGGGACAGACCTGGACGCAGGCCGGGTGCTCGCATTGGTTGCAGAGTTTCGGCACGAAAAACGCTTTCATGACCTCGGCGTTCTTGTACCGATTGTCAAAGCGGTAGTCCCCGTCCGACCCGGCCGCCGCGATATTTTGAGGATCGGCCTGACTGTCGATCCGTGGCCGCCTTTCGCCCTCTAGGTAGACGTAACGCTCTACCCAAGTGCGAAAATGATTGGGATCCCGCACGACGTCATTCTCGATTTTGCAGGCCACATCGCAACGCAAGCAGCCGATGCACCGGTTGACGTCCACGCCGAAGGCCCACCGGTGCTTGCTCCAGTCGTAGCCGGGGATTGCTGGAGCAGGCTGCGGACGACCATCTGCCGCCGTGGCGTCACGCGACGCGAAGTTGTGCGCCGTTACGGCTGTCGCCCCGAACGCGATCGCGCCGCCGACGATGCGCAAGAAGTCTCGACGTTCCTGCTGGCGTCTCTGACTATCCTCTTCTTCGTCCATGTCCGGATCCTCCTGACCGACG
>DASPRX010000215.1:0-3155 GCA_035624235.1 Burkholderiales bacterium
ACGCGACCCTACTCGATGTGGCTCTCGGGCGAATACCCGCGCTGCCTGGACGGCCTGTGCAAGGTGCTCTCGCTCGACATGCGCGTGCTCGACCCGGCCTGGATCGGCATGAAGCTGAGGAAGCTGCTCGACTTCCCCGAGCCGCTGGGCGACTTCATGGCCTTCGTGCCCGGCAGCCAGAAGCAGCAGACGTTCCCCTCGACCATATCGTACCTGGCGCGCCTCATCCTGCACCGCTACGCGATGCTCGGCATTCTGGACGAGCGGGGCGTGCCGAAGCAGCAGATGGGCATCCTCGAGGAGCCCGAGAACAAGGGCCGCACGCCGGTCATGCAGGGTGGGCGCTGCCCCGAGTGCGGCAACAACACCATGATCCGCAGGGACGGCTGCGACTACTGCACCGCCTGCGGCTACGTGGGGGTGTGCGGCTAGAGGAAGCTCTTCACCCAGAGCAGTCCAGCGACCGACTTCGCGTCGGTGATACGCCCGTCGCGCACCATGGCTATCGCCTCGGCGAAGGGCACTTCGAGCACTTCGAGGAACTCGCCGTCGTCGAGCTTGGCTTCCCTCTTGGTCAGTCCCTTGGCGAGGAACAGCTCGATCGCCTCGTCGGTGTAGCCGACCGAGGGGTGCACGACGCCCAGACGCCGCCAGTCGGAGGCGACGTAGCCGGTCTCCTCGAGCAGCTCGCGCCTGGCGGTCTCCAGGTGCGGCTCGCCGGGCTCGAGCTTGCCCGCCGGCAGCTCGATGAAATCGCGCCCGTGCGGATAGCGGAATTGCCGCTCGAGCAGGACGCGCCCATCGTCGAACAGCGCCACCATCACCACCGCGCCGGGGTGGCGCACGTATTCGCGCACCGAATCGCTGCCGTCGGGCAGGCGCACCTGGTCGCGCCGCACGCGCAGCAGCTTGCCCGAGAAGACTTCCTCGCCGGAGACGAAGTGCTCGGCCAGGTCCTTTCTCGCCACCGCCGCGCTACAGGCCCATGACGGCGCTCATGCACAGCGCCATCAGCTTCTGCGGCAGGATTCCCAGGCCGAGCACCGCTAGCCCGTTCACCGACAGCAGCACGCGCACGTCGAGCCCGCCCCCGACGGGCCGCACCAGCTTGGGCTCGTCGAAGTACATGAGCTTCACGATGCGCAGGTAGTAGAACGCGCCGATCACCGACAGCAGCACCGCCACCACGGCGAGCCATACCAGCCCCGCGTTGACCGCCGCGGAGAGCACGGCGAGCTTGGCGTAGAAGCCCGCGGTCGGCGGGATGCCGGCGAGCGAGAACATGAGCACCAGCATGATGAAGGCGTACCACGGGCTGCGCCGGTTCAGCCCCTTCAGGTCCTCGAGCGTTTCGCACTCGACCCCCGCGCGCGACAGGAAGACGAGCATGCCGAAGGCGCCGAGCGACATCAGCACGTAGACGATGGTGTAGAACATCGCGGCGCTGTAGGCGTCGGGCGCGTTCAAGCGGTTGCCGCCGACCACCCCGGCAAGCAGGCCGAGCAGCATGAAGCCCATGTGCGCGATCGTCGAGTAGGCGAGCATGCGCTTGACGTTCGACTGCGCGATGGCGGTGACGTTGCCGAGCGCCATCGAGGCGACGGCCAGGATCAGGAGCATCTGCTGCCAGTCGATCGCCAGGTCTAGCAGCCCGTTGACCAGCAGCCGGATCGCCATGGCGAAGGCGGCGAGCTTGGGCGCCGTGCCGATCACCAGCGTGACCGCGGTCGGCGCGCCCTGGTACACGTCCGGAATCCACATGTGGAACGGCACCACGCCGAGCTTGAAGGCCACGCCCGCCACGATGAACACCAGCCCGAACACGAGGAAGCGGTGCGTCGCCGAGCCCTCGAACAGCGTCGCCCCGCTCCTCATCTCGCGCACGCGCTGCGCGACCTCGTTGATATCGAGGCTGCCGGTGGCGCCGTAGATCATCGACATGCCGTACAGCAGCAGGCCCGAGGCTAGCGCGCCCAGCACGAAGTACTTCATCGCCGCCTCGGTCGAGACGGCCGAGTCGCGGTTCAGCGCCACCATCGCGTACAGGCACAGCGACAGCAGCTCCAGGCCCAAGTACAGCGAGATGAAGCTGCCGGCGCTGATCATGACCATGATGCCGAGCAGCGCGAACAGCAGCAGCGTCATGAACTCGCCGCGCAGCAGGCCGCGCTCGAGCAGGTACTGGCGCGAATACAACAGCGCCGCCGAGACCGATGCATAGGCCGCCATCTTCAGTACGTTCGCCATGATGTCGTCGACGAACATCCCGCCGAACAGGAAGTATTTGTAGGGCTCGTGGGCCCGCGAGCCCCACATCACGAACGCGGTCGCCGCCGCGCAGCCGATCAGCACCAGCTGCGCGATGGCGTAGCTGGCGCCGCGGCGCTCGTCCTTCACGTACAGGTCGGCGATCATCAGCACGCAGGCGCCGGAGAGCAGCAGCGCCTCCGGCAGCATCGGCAGGTGGTCTATGAGGGCGATCATCGTCGGCGACATGGACGCTCGGCTCGGTCAGGTCTTGGGCAGCGCGACGTGGCGCAGCAGCTCGGCGACCGACGCGTGCATCACGTCGGTGAAAGGCAGCGGCCACAGGCCCATCGCCAGCACCGCGAGCGCGAGCAGCCCGAGGGCGAGCAGCTCCCTCGGGTTGAGGTCGCTCAGCTTGGCCACGCGGTCGTTCCCGACCGCGCCGAAGATCACCCGCTTGTACATCCACAGCGTGTAGGCGGCGCCCCAGATGAGCGTCGAGGCGGCGGCGAAAGCGATCCAGAAGCTCGCCTTCATCGCTCCCAGGATGACCATGAACTCGCCCACGAAGCCGCTGGTCGCGGGCAGCCCGCTGTTCGCCATCGCGAACAGCATCATGAGGGAGGCGAACCTGGGCATCGTGTTCACGACCCCGCCGTAGTCGGCGATCAGGCGCGTGTGCATGCGGTCGTACATCACGCCGACGCACAGGAACATCGCCGCCGAGACGAAGCCGTGCGAGATCATCTGCACCAGGCCACCCTCGACGCCGAGCGAGTTGAAGATGAAGAAGCCGAGCGTCACGAAGCCCATGTGCGAGATCGAAGAATAGGCGATCAGCTTCTTCATGTCGGTCTGCACCAGCGCCACCAGACCGATGTACACCACCGCGATGAGCGACAGCGCGA
>DASPRX010000174.1:0-29940 GCA_035624235.1 Burkholderiales bacterium
CCTTCACGTCGGCACGCGTCGCCGAGCAGGTGCGTGCAGGCATCAACTCGCTCCCGCGCGGCCAGCGCATGGCGGGCACCGCGCTCGGCCTGACCCTGCCTCAGACCTACCGCTACGTTCTGCTGCCGATGGCGTTTCGCATCATCGTGCCGCCGCTCGGATCGGAATTCCTCAACATCATCAAGAACTCGGCAGTCGCGCTGACGATCAACGTGGTCGAGTTGACAGCGCGCGCGCGCGCGATGCAGGAGTACAGCTTTCAGGTCTTCGAGGCCTTCACCGCGGCGACGTTGATCTACCTGCTCGTAAACCTGGTGGTCGTGCTGCTGATGCGCTACCTCGAGCGCAAGGTCGCCGTCCCCGGATACATTGGGCAAGGCGGCGCGGCCGCATCGGGACACTGAGCGGACATGTTCGGCGGCTTCGATTTCAACGTCATCGAGCGCTCCTGGCGCTATCTGTTCTTCGACGGCATGGCGTTTACGCTGCGTCTCACGCTGTTCGCCATGGCGGGCGGCATCGTCTTCGGCACGCTGCTCGCAATGATGCGTCTCTCCAGCGTAAAGCCGCTCGCCTGGATCGCGGGCCTTTACGTCAACACGCTGCGCTCAATCCCGCTCGTTCTCGTGATCTTTTGGTTCTACTTCCTGGTGCCGTACATCGGCGCTTGGGTCGTGCGCTCCGATACCCCCATTCACGTCGGCGCCTTTGCCTCGTCGTTGCTCACGTTCGTCATGTTCGAAGCCTGCTACTACTGCGAGATCATGCGCGCCGGCATCCAGTCCATTCCGCGCGGCCAGGTCTGGGCGGGCTATGCGCTCGGCTTGAACTACTGGCAGTCGATGGGGCACGTGGTCCTGCCTCAGGCGTTTCGCAACATGCTGCCCGTGCTGCTCACCCAGACCATCGTCCTGTTCCAGGACGTGTCGCTCGTCTACGTGCTGTCGATCACCGACTTCGTCGGCGCAGCGAGCAAAGTGGCCGAACGCGATGGACGCCTGGTCGAGATGTACAGCTTCGTCGCGGTGGTCTATTTCGTCGCCTGCCTCGTCCTGTCACAGCTGGTGCGAAGACTTCAGGCGCGCATCGCCATCGTGCGTTGACCCCCGGGGAAGCCTCTCCATGATCAAGATCAGCGGCATCAGCAAGTGGTACGGCAGCTTCCAGGTACTCACCGACTGCTCGACCGAGGTGGCGAAGGGCGAGGTGGTCGTGGTGTGCGGCCCCTCGGGTAGCGGCAAGTCGACGCTCATCAAGTGCGTGAATGGTCTGGAGCCGTTCCAGGCAGGGGACATCAGCGTCGACGGCGTCTCGGTAGGCGACCCGAAGACCGACCTGCCCAAGCTGCGCGCGCGCATCGGCATGGTATTTCAGAATTTCGAGCTGTTTCCGCACATGACGGTGACGCAGAACCTGACGCTGGCGCAGATCAAGGTTCTCGGTCGCGGCCGTGCGGAAGCGCTCGCGAAGGGCCTCGCCCTGCTCGACCGGGTCGGCCTGAAAGCCCATGCGGAGAAATATCCCGGCAACCTGTCCGGAGGGCAGCAGCAGCGCGTTGCGATCGCGCGCGCGCTGTGCATGGATCCGATTGCGATGCTGTTCGACGAGCCGACTTCGGCGCTCGATCCGGAGATGATCAACGAGGTGCTCGACGTGATGGTGCAGCTCGCGCAGGAGGGCATGACGATGATGGTGGTGACGCACGAGATGGGCTTCGCGCGCCGTGTCGCCGACCGCGTCATCTTCATGGATGCGGGAAAGATCGTCGAGGACACGAGCAAGAGCGAGTTCTTCGGCACGCCGCGCTCCGAACGCGCGCAGCTCTTCCTCTCGAAGATACTCGGGCACTGAATCCATATCGAAGGAGGCAAGAACATGACCACGGTGGCATTCATCGGCTTGGGCGCGATGGGATCGCGCATGGCGGCGAACCTGCAGCAAGCGGGTTTCAAGCTGCGCGTCTACAACCGCGATCGCGCCAAGACCCGCGCGCTGGCGGAAAAGGGCGCGGAAGTGGCCGACTCGCCCGCCGCGGCGATCAGGGGTGCCGATTTCGCCGTGTCGATCGTCTCGGACGACAACGCCACGCGCGAAGTGATGCTGGGCGCCAACGGCGCCGTCGGTGCGGCGCCCAAGGGTTGCATCATTATCGACTCGAGCACCAACACTCCCGGCATGGCGCGCGAGGTGGCGCGCGAGGCCTCCGGCCGCGGCTGCATGTACCTCGATGCGCCGGTCTCGGGCAGCATCAAGCAGGCCCAGGGGCGCGAGCTGGTCTTCATGGTGGGCGGCTCGCGCGACGCCTTCGACAAGGCGCAGCCGCTGTTCGCGGCCATGGGTCGCATGGCGCGCCACGCCGGCGATTCGGGCGCGGGCGCCACGGTGAAGCTGATCAACAACATGCTGTCCGGCACCATGACCGTCGCGCTGGCGGAAGCCGCGCAGATTGCCGAAGCGGCGGGCGTGGGCCGCGAAGCCGTGCTCGAGATCCTGGGCGAGGGCGCGGCCGGCTCGCGCCTGCTGAAAGCCAAGCTGCCGATGATGTTCCAGCGCGACTTCAAGCCGCAATTTCAGCTTCAATTGATGGAAAAGGACCTGCGCTACTTCCTCGGCATGGCGCAAGAGCTCGACCGGCCCACGCCGCTCGCAGCGCTGGTGCGCAGCCAGTTCCACGCGGCGCGCCGCGGCACGCTCGGCAGCCTGGACGCCTGCGCGGTATTCCTGCAGGTCGCGGGCGAGAAGCCGCCGGCCTAGCGGCGCTCCACGCGCTTGAGCGTCGCCTCGGGTATGCGGTAATCCGGGAACCGGCGCCGGAATTCCGCCAGCAGCCGGTCGGCCTCATCGTCTTGCCCCGCGCGCCGCAGTGCTGCGATGCGCTCGAGCCATCGTTCGGGCGACTCCGCCGCGCCGAGCTGCCTGGCGCGCTCTTCGGCGGCCGCGGACGCGGCGCGCTCGAATCGTTCGCGGTCGGCGGCTTCGCGCGACAACCGCCCCGCCGTCGGCGTGTTCATCGAATCTTCGACCCTGCGCTCCAGTGCAGGCGCGGGAGGCGCCATCTGCGCTGCTGCGGGAGCGCCCGCAGCGGGAGCGACCGATTGCTCCGCTGGCGCGGCCTTGGGTTCGATTTTCAGTTCTTTTTGGAATTCGACCCGATTCTCCGGCCGCGCAGGTTCGCGCTGCACTTCCAACGTGACCGTAACCGAGAGAACGATCACTGCCGCGATCGACAGCGGCAGCGCCCAGCGCCGCAGCCCGGGACGCGCACGCGCCGCGGCGAGGATCTTCGTGTCGAGCTCCTGCGAAGGCTCCTCGCGCCCGAGCTCGCGGTAGCGTTCGCTCAGCTTGCGGTCTTCGTGATCAGCCATCCAGGGCTCCGCGCAGTTTTGCCAGCGCATAGCGCAGGCGGCTCTTGACCGCCTCCTCGTTTGCGGCCGTGGCAGCGGCGATCTCGGCGATCGACAGTCCGCCCTCTTCGCGCATCAGGAACACCTCGCGTTGCGCCGGGGGCAGTGCCTCGAGCGCGCGCGCCAGCCGCGCGAGCTGCTCGTTCGCCTCGGCCTGCCGCTGCGGCTCTCGCGCGCCGTCTGCCGCAGGCACCCAAGGTGCCGGGTCATCGGCATCGTCGCGCTCGAGCGGCACCACCGCCAGGCCTCGCTTGCGCCAGTGGTCGATCATACGGTGGTGCGCGATGGTGTACAGCCACGTGCTGAAGCGCGCCTGCGGCGCGTAGCGCGCGCGCGCCTCGATCACGCGCATCCAAATCTCCTGAAACATCTCCTCGGCGATACCGCGCTCCTTTACCCCGCGCAGCAGAAAGCGGTAAAGCCCGCCCTTGTGCCGCGCGTACAGCTTTTCGAAGGCCGGCGCGTCGCCCGCCGCGTACGCGAGCATCAGCTGCTCATCCGTGGCCTCCATGCCAGGATAGTGTAAACCCCAGCGAGTCGCGCCGCTCCTGCTTGGTTGAAACGAACCAGGGAGCAAAAGGGGTCAAGCGTCATAACGCTCGCGGAAGTCGCGTAAAATGCGCGCCTCGCTTTTCGATCCTCGGCAATGATGAAGAACGGCAAGCACTTCCCGGTCCCGGTGCGCAGCGAGCTGCTCGCCGACGGCGGCACGCGCCGCCTCTACTCGTGCAGCAAATGCCCGGCCTACTGCTGCAGCTATGCGCTCATCGAAATCACCAAGCGCGACGTGGCGCGGCTCGCGCGCCATTTCGGCATCGCCGATTCGGCTGCTGAAGCGCGCTTCACGAAGTACGACTCGGCGGAGAAGGCGATGGTGCTGCGCCATCGCAAGGACGACGTGTTCGAGACCGTGTGCATGTTTCTCGATCGCAAGACGCGCCGTTGCGGCGTCTACGAGGCGCGCCCCGGCGTGTGCCGCGACTATCCGGACAGCGCGCGCTGCGGCTACTACGAATTCCTGAAATTCGAGCGCGAGCAGCAGGACGACCCGGAATACATCGCCACCACCTAGCCCGCCTGCTTGCGGCGCTCGAGCGCCTGAGCGCGGACCTTCGACAGCGTGGTGCCGGTGGTGATGGCCTCGGGATCGATGCGCAGCTCGATCACCGCCGGCTTGCCCGAGGCGCGCGCACGCTCGAACGCGGGAGCGAATTGCGCGGTCTCCTCGACCGTCTCGCCGTGTCCGCCGAAAGCGCGCGCGTAGGCGGCGAAATCCGGGTTTCTCAGCTCGCTGCCGCTCACCCGCCCGGGGTACTCGCGCTCCTGGTGCATGCGGATCGTGCCGTACATGCCGTTGTTGACGACCAGCGCGATCACCGGGGCGCCGTACTGCGCCGCGGTCGCCAGCTCCTGACCGTTCATGAGGAAGTCGCCGTCGCCGCACACCGCGACCACGACGCGCTCGGGTGCCGCGAGCTTGGCCGCCACCGCCGCGGGCAGCCCGTAGCCCATCGAGCCGTTCGTCGGCCCGAGCTGGGTGCGAAAGCCCTTGTAGCGGAAGTAGCGATGCACCCAGCCGGAAAAGTTGCCCGCGCCGCCCGCGACGATCGCGTCCTCCGGCAGCGCGGCGTCCAGCCACTTGACCACCTCCGCGTACTGCAGCCTGCCCGGGATCGGCTGCGGCCGGCTCCAGGCCTCGTAGTCCGCACGCGCGCCCTGCGTCCAGGCGCGCCAGCGCGCACCGTCGAGCATCACGCCTGCGAGCGCCTCGACGAACTGCGCATGACCCGAGTTGATGGGTAGCGCGGCCCGATACACGCGCCCGAGCTCCTCGGCGTCCGCATGCACGTGTACCAGCGTCTGCCTGGGCACCGGCACCTCGACGAGCGTGTAGCCGCTCGTGGTCATCTCGCCGAGGCGCGCGCCGACGACCAGCAGCACGTCGGCTTCGCGCACGCGCTGCGCGAGCTTCGGATTGATGCCGATGCCGACGTCGCCCGCGAAACTCGGGCTACGGTTGTCGACGAGGTCCTGGCAGCGAAACGAAGTTCCCGCGGGCAGGCCGCTGCGCTCGAGCCAGGCGCGTAGCCCGTCGCTCGCAGCCTTCGACCAGCCGCCGCCGCCGACCAGCACGAACGGGCGCTCGGCGCCGGCAAGCAAACGCGCGAGCTCTTGCATGTCGCGCGGCGCGGGCGCCGGGCGCACGGTCCTGTAGCGCGGCACGTCGGCCACCGCCGCTTCTGCGAACAGCATATCTTCTGGCAGCGCCAGCACCACCGGTCCGGGCCGCCCCGAGGTGGCCGTGTGGAAGGCGTGGCTCAGATACTCGGGAATGCGCTCGACGCGCTCAATCTGCGCCACCCACTTCGCCATCTGACCGTACATGCGCCGATAGTCCATTTCCTGGAAGGCTTCGCGATCCGCGAAGTCGCCCCCCACCTGACCGATGAACACCAGCATCGGCGTGGAGTCCTGGAACGCGGTGTGCACCCCTACCGCGCCGTTGGTCGCGCCCGGGCCGCGCGTCACGAACAGGATGCCGGGCTCGCCAGCGAGCTTGCCGTAGGCTTCGGCCATGTACGATGCGCCGCCCTCCTGGCGGCAGACGACGAACTTCAGCCGGTCGCGCACGTCGTAGAGGCCGTCGAGGACCGGCAGATAACTCTCACCCGGCACGCCGAATGCGAGCCTCGCGCCGTGGCCGACGAGCGCGTCCGCGAGGATCTTGCCGCCGTGGCGGACTGCGAGGTCCTGCTTCATCGCTTCGCTCCGTCATACGCGGCGCGCAGGGCGCCGCTGCATTCCTTGATCGCGGCATTGGCCGTGTCGAGGACGCCGCCCATCAGCAGAAAGCCGTGCACCATGTCGGGAAAATCGCGCTGCACGGCCTGCACGCCCTCGCGCGCCAGGCGCTCCGCGTACGCCTTGCCTTCGTCAACCAGCGGATCGAACCCAGCGGAGATCACCAGCGCCGGCGGCAGCCCGGCGAGGCTCGGGGCAAGCAACGGCGAGGCCCGCCAATCGGTCCAGTCCTCGCGACGCGGCAGGTACTGGCTGCGGAAGTAATGCATCGACGCCTTGGTGAGCAGATAGCCCTCGCCGTTACGCTCGATCGAGGGAAAGCCGAATCGCTGGTCGGTCGCGGGATAGACGAGCAGCTGGAAGCACAAACGCGGCGCTCCGTAGTCGCGCGCCAGCAGCGCGACTACGGTGGCGAGGTTGCCGCCCGCGCTGTCGCCGCCGACCGCAATGCGCGCCGCGTCGACGCGCAGCGCGCCCGCTTCCGCGGCCACCCACCGCGTCGCTGCCAGACAATCGTCCACTGCAGCGGGAAAGGGGCTTTCGGGCCCCATGCGGTAGTCGACCGAAAACACGGTGCAGCGCGCGCCGTTCGCAAGCTGGCGGCATACCACGTCGTGCGTATCGAGGTCGCCGACCGTCCAGCCTCCCCCGTGGAAGTACGCGAGCGCGGGCAGCACTTCCTCGGCGCGCGTTCCATAGGGACGATAGGCGCGCAGCGGAATCGGGCCGCCGGGTCCCGGCGCGAGCAGCAACTTCGCCTCGGCAACCTCGGGCGCGGCGGGCGATACCGCGGCGCGCGTGTCGCGGTAGATGCGCCGCGCGACGAACGGCGGGACCGTGGCGTAGGGCGGCAGCTGCGAACGCGCCACGCGCTCCAGCAGCATCGCCACCTGCGGGTGCACGGCGCCCATCGTGCTATCTGACTGCGGCGAGCATCTTCTTCAGGCGCTCGACGAAGAACGGCGCGCACTTGAGCACGCGCGTGTCCTGGGACACGATGAACGGCCGCACCTTGGGCAGGTAGGCCTGCCAGGCGGGGTCCGCCTGCATCGCCGCGCGGCACTTTTCGCGCTGGTTGAGATCGTCATAGGCCCACATGTGCACGACCATGTTCTGCGGGCCGATCTCGGTGACGTAGTAACCGACCAGGTGCGGAAGGTGTCTGAGCTGCACCGCCATTCCCTCGGATTCGTAATGCCGGAAGTATTCCGGTGCCTTGCCCGGCTGCAGCAGGTACATGCGCTCTTCTACGTACACGACCATCTCCTTCCCTGACAGCGGCCGATTATAGGCACAGGCCTCGGGTATAGTCGCAACGATGGACGATATCCAGACGCTGCGTCGCATCCTCGCGGAGAACCGTGTGGTGGCGGTGGTCGGCCTTTCCGCGGATTGGTATCGGCCGAGCTACTTCGCCGCCAAGTATCTGCAAGAGCACGGCTACCGGATCATTCCGGTCAACCCGCGCTACGCCGGCAGGAGAGTGCTGGGCGAAACCTGCTACGCGAGCCTGCGCGAGATTCCGGACGAGATCGATATCGTCGACGTTTTTCGCCGCAGCGCGGACGTGCCGCCGATCGCGGAGGAGGCGATCGCGATCGGAGCGAAGGTCTTGTGGCAGCAGATCGGCGTGAAGAACGAGGCCGCCGCCGAGCGGGCACGCGACGCGGGCCTCGACACGGTCATGGACCGCTGCGTCAAAATCGAGCACGCACGCCTGTTCGGCGGACTCAACTGGGTGGGCGTAAATACCCGTGTTTTATCGGCAAAACGCCCTCGCTGGCTGGCGTATTGAGCGCCAAAAAATACCGCTGGCGCGAAGCCGGGCGCGAAAGTATGCTTGACAGACGATGAGCACACCGCTGCGCGTCTTCGACGGGCCCTTCGGGCGCCTGATGCTGCTGGAGGTCAAGGCCGCCGGGGCACCGCAGTCCCTGCCCGACCCGGCCATTCTGCTCAAGCACGATGGCGGGGACACAGAGTACCTGATCGGCGACGAGCGCCTGGCGCTCAGGCGCGAGGATGTGCTATTTGCCAACCCGCACGAGCCGCATGCCGACGTGCGCGCGCTGGGGGTGGCCCCCACGCGCATGCTGGTGCTCTACGCATCGGGCGCCTGGCTGCAGCGCAACTTCCCGGCCGTGTTCGCGGCCGACGACGGGCACCTGTTTCCGCATCGGCGCGAGCCGATCACGCCGCGCATCCGGCGGCTTGCAGACACGCTGGCGATCGAGGCATTGAACGACCAGTTCTTGTCGGCGGAGCGGCTCGAATTCATGCTCCAGGAGCTGATGCTTTCGATCGTCGACACCTATCTGGCGCGGCGTCGTGCGGGTTCGTCGATGTGGCGCGGCTCGCGGTTCGAGGACTCGCGCATCCGGCGCGCCATAGCACTCCTGCGCGCGCACCCCAACAAGGAGCTCAACATGGACGAGCTCGCCAATCAGGTGGGCTTGTCGCGCTCGCGCTTCTACGACCTGTTCCAGCTGTGCACCGGACGCTCGCCGCGCGCCTATCTCGACATGCTGTGCGTCGAGGCGGCGATCGCGAAGCTCGCGAGCGGCCGGGTCAAGATTGCCGACGTCTCGGCCGAACTGGGTTTCTCGGCGCAGAGCAACTTCACGCGCTTCTTCCTGCATCAGGTCGGAATTCCGCCCTCCGAGTACCGCCGTGCAGTGCGGCGGCCCGAAGCGCAGCCGCAGCAGCCGCCCGCCGAAGGCGATCCGGAACGCTCGTCCTGAGCCCCTGAAGCGAGGGGGACGCGTGCCCGGTGGCATGCGGATTGCTTTGCTCCTCCCGACCGGGGGACCACCTTGCAGCGACGACACTACGACGAGATGCACGCCGCGGACCGCGCGGTGCGCCCGCACTATCGCGCGTTCGCCGAGTGGCTCGCCGCGACGCCTGCGGAGCGCGTGGCCGAGAAGCGCCGCGAGGCAGACCTGTTGTTCCACCGCGTCGGCATCACGTTCGCGGTGTACGGAGACCAGCAGGGCGCCGAGCGCCTAATCCCGTTCGACACGATTCCGCGCATCATTCCGCGTGCGGAGTGGGAGTTGTTGGTACGCGGCCTGAAGCAGCGCGTCGCGGCACTGAACTGCTTCCTGCACGACGTCTACCATAGCCAGGAAATTCTCAAGGCGGGCGTCATCCCGCCCGAGCAAGTGCTCACGAACTCTGCCTACCAGGTGGCCATGCTCGGCCTCGACCTGCCGCACCAGGTGTACGCGCATGTCGCGGGCATCGACCTCATCCGCCACGATGACGGCATCTGGTACGTGCTCGAGGACAACCTGCGCACGCCCTCCGGCGTGTCGTACATGCTCGAGAACCGCAAGATGATGATGCGGCTATTTCCGGAGCTGTTCGAGCGCCAGCGCGTCCATCCGGTCGAGCACTATCCGGCGCTGCTACTGGAAACGCTGCGCGACATTGCGCCGCATGCGATGCGCGACGCGACCGTGGTGGTCATGACGCCCGGGCAGTACAACAGCGCCTACTTCGAGCACGCCTTCCTCGCGCAGCAGATGGGCGTCGAACTGGTCGAGGGCGCCGACCTGTTCGTCAAGGACGGCCACGTCTTCATGCGCACCACCGGAGGGCGGCAACGCGTCGACGTCATCTACCGGCGCATCGACGACGCCTTCCTCGACCCGCTCGCGTTCCGCGAGGATTCGCTGCTCGGCGTGCCCGGGCTGCTTTCGGTCTACCGCGCCGGCAACGTCTCGCTCGCCAACGCGATCGGCTCCGGCGTGGCCGACGACAAATCGACTTATGCGTACGTGCCGGACATGATCCGCTTCTACCTCGGCGAGGAGCCGCTGCTCGCCAACGTGCCGACCTGGCAGTGCAGGCGCGCCGAGGATCTCGCCTACGTGAATGGTCACCTCGCCGAGCTCGTAGTGAAGGAGGTGCAGGGCTCGGGAGGTTACGGCATGCTGATCGGCCCGGCCTCGACGGCCGCGCAGATTGAAGCCTTCCGCGAGCGCCTGAACGCGAACCCGGCCAACTACATCGCCCAGCCAACGCTGTCGCTTTCGACCTGCCCGACCTTCGTCGAGCGGGGCATCGCCCCGCGCCACGTCGACTTGCGACCCTTCGTACTCTCGGGGCGCGAGGTAAAGCTGGTGCCAGGTGGCCTCAGCCGCGTCGCGCTCGACGAAGGCTCGCTGGTGGTCAACTCCTCGCAGGGTGGCGGCACCAAGGACACCTGGGTGGTCGACTGATGCTGTCGCGCGTCGCCGACCGGATCTTCTGGATGAGCCGCCAGATGGAGCGCGCCGAGAACATGGCGCGCATCCTCGGCGTGACCTCCAATCTAGTGCTGTTCGGCGCAAGCGAGCGCCAAGACGAGAACCTGCGTGCGCCGCTCACTATCACCGGCACCGCCGCGCCATTCGCCGCCAAGCATGAGGCGCTTACGCTCAATGCGCTCATTACATTCCTCGCGCTTGACGAGACGAATCCCTCGTCGATCTATTCGTGCCTGCGCGACGCGCGCGATAACGCGCACGCCGTGCGCTGGCAGATCACTTCTGAGATGTGGGAAACGCTAAACGCCACCTGGCTTGAAGTGCGCAGCATGCGCCGCGAACGCGTCATCGGTGCCGGCGCGACCCAGTTCTTCGACTGGGTCAAGGAGCGTAGCCACCTATTTCGGGGCGTCACCTACGGCACCATTGTGCGCGGCGAGGCGTTCAATTTTTCGCGCCTGGGAACCTTCCTCGAGCGCGCCGACAACACGGCGCGCATCCTCGACGTCAAGTACCACATCTTATTGCCCGCGGTCGAGGATGTCGGCGGCGCCCTCGACTACTATCAGTGGGCCGCGCTGCTGCGCTCGGTGTCCGCGTTCGAGACCTACAGGGCGCTTTACCGCGACCAGATCTTTCCGATCAAGGTGGCCGAGTTGCTGGTCCTCGAGCAGCGCATGCCGCGTTCGCTCGCCGCCTGCGTCGCCGAGCTGAACCAGTCGCTCGAGCGGGTCGAGGGCGAGCACGACCACACCGTCAAGCGACTGGCCGGCGAGCTGCTCTCGCGGCTCACGCACGCCGATATCGAGGAAATTTTCCGCGGCGGGCTGCACGAGTTCCTGACCACGTGCCTCGCCGACTTCACCGAGCTCGGCATACGCATCCAGCGCGCCTATCTGGGAATGGTATGAGGATCGCGATCGAGCACGAGACTCGCTATACCTACGACGCGCCGGTACGCACTGCAACGCAGTACCTGCGCCTGGTGCCGCGCGACACCGCGCGCCAGAAAGTGCTCGACTGGAAGCTGGACACGCCCGCGCCGACGGTGCGCACGCTGGACGGCTACGGCAACGTGCTGGACGTGCTAACGCTCGATAAGCCTGTGCGTGAGATCGTGATCGTCGCGCGCGGCACGGTCGAGACCTCGCCGGCGGTGGACGAGCCCTCTGACTTCGCCGGACCGCCGCTCTCGCCGCTGCTATTTCTGCGCGCGACCGGCCTCACGCGCCCGGACCAGGCGATCGCGGCACTTGCCGAGCGCTACCGGCCCGCTGCGCAAACGCTCGGCGGCCTGCGCGAGCTCGCGGCGGCGGTCGGCGCGCGCATCCGGCCCAAAATCGGCGAGACCGGTTTCCACGCGCGCGCGGGCGACGCGCTCGCCGCAGGGGCCGGCCTTCCGCAGGACCTGGCGCATGTGTTCATCGCCTGCTGCCGGCACCTGGGGATCCCGGCTCGCTACGCCTGCGGGTACGTCTGGATGCCAGAGCGCGCCGGCCAGCCGAGTGTCGGCCACGCCTGGGCCGAGGCCTGGGTCGGCGAGCGCTGGCACAGCTTCGATCTCGCCCTGAGCGGCTCGATCGGCGAGCGCCACGTCAAGGTCGCCCTGGGCGCCGACCACCTGGACGCCTGCCCGATACGCGGCATGCGAATCGGGGGCGGCAGGGAAACCATGCGCGTAAGCGCCCAGGTGCGCCAGCAGCAAGCCTAGCAGGGGCCCGGGCGCGCTATGATTGCGGCCCCATGACCTATTGCGTCGCCGCCGCCATCGCCTCAGGCATCGTGTTCGCGTCCGACACGCGTACCAATGCAGGCGTGGATTACATCTCGACGTTCAGCAAGATGACCGTGTTCGAAGCGCCCGGCGAGCGCGTGGTAGTAATGCTCGGCTCGGGCAACCTCGGCGTCACGCAGAGCGTGGTGAGCTTGCTCAGGCTGCGCCAGGCCGACGGCGTGCTTGCAGCGAAGAGCATGTATGACGTCGCCGTGCTGGTCGGCGACACGCTGCGCGAAGTGATGCAGCGCGACGGTGCCTCGCTGCAGGCACGCAACATCGATGCAGGCTGCAACTTCATCGTCGGCGGGCAGATCGCCGGCGAGGCGCCCCGCCTTTTCCACGTGTACCCCGAGGGCAACTTCATCGAGGCGAGTGTGGACACCAACTATTTCCAGATCGGCGAAACCAAGTACGGCAAGCCGATCATCGACCGAGTGGTTAAGTACGACGTGCCCATGAAGGACGCCGCCAAATGCCTGCTGGTGTCCTTCGACTCGACGATGCGCTCCAACCTCTCGGTCGGCCTGCCGATCGACCTGCTCGGCTACGAGAAGGATTCGCTGCGCGTCACGCTCAAGCGCCGCTTTCTCGAGAACGACCCCTATTTTCGCGAGATCAGTCAATTCTGGTCCGCCGGGCTGCGGCGGGTGTTCCAGGAAGTGCCCGACGTGAGCTGGGACTAGGCCCCGCGTGGCGACGTTCCTGGTCGCGCACGGCGCCTGGTCGGCGGGCTGGGCGTGGAAGAAGATGCATTCCCTCATGCGTGCACGCGGCCACCGCCTGGTGACACCCACGTACACGGGCCTCGGCGAGCGCGCGCATCTCGCGCATCCGGGGATCGACCTCGAGGCCCATATCGCGGACATGCTGGCCGTGCTGCACTACGAGGATCTGAGCGACGTGATCCTCGTCGGCCACAGCTACGGGGGCATGGTGGCGACCGGCGTCGCCGAGCGCGCCCGGGACCGCCTGGCGCAGCTCGTCTACCTGGACGCGTTCGCGCCGCGCGACGGCGAGGCTCTCTTCGACCTCGTCTCTCCTGAGGCGCGCGCGGGAATACGCAAGGCGGCGGACGAGCATGGCGACGGCTGGCGCATCCCGCCCAATCCGATTCCCCCCGACACCGATCCCGCCGATGTCGCGTGGATCACGCCGCGCCGCATGACGCAGCCGAGGAAGACCTTCGAGCAGAAGCTGCGCCTCGCGGGCAACGCCGAGCGCCTGCCGCGCAGCTATGTGTATTGCCTTCGCCCTTCGCCGGGCGACGTGTTCCGCCAGTTCGCCGAGCGCGCACGCAGCGAGCCAGGCTGGCGCGCGCTCCACATCGACGCCAGCCACAGCCCGCACATCACTACCCCCGCAGTCCTCGCCGACCTCCTTGCCGGCTTCGCAACGTAATCAGGATCCCATGTATACGGAGAAGATCAAGGTGCGAGTCACCGAAACTGGGCAGATGGTCGACGTGGCAGTGCTAAGCAAGCGACCAGAGCGCATCACGGTCGTGTTCGGCGAAGGCGTGCACAACGTGAAGTGCGACCTCACCCCGACGCGCAACGAGCGCGCCTACGCCGGATCGGTCATGGGCCGCGAGATCGTATATGAGCGCGGCCGGGCCGAGGTGCAGGCCGACATCGAGCGGCTCAGTCCGAACCTGCGCAAGCCACGACGGTAGCCGCCCCGGGCGCCGGTAGAATCGCGCCATGGCTGACCGCAAGTTCGGCATCGAGACGCTGTGCCTGCACGCCGGGCAGATCCCGGACCCGGCGACGGGCGCGCGCGCCGCGCCGATCTACCAGACGACATCGTTCGTGTTCGACTCGGCCGACCACGCGGCGAGCCTGTTCAACCTGCAGACCTTCGGCAACGTCTATTCGCGCATTTCGAACCCGACTGTGGCGGTGTTCGAGGAGCGCATGGCGGCGCTCGAGAACGGGCGCGCCGCGCTCGCCACCGCCACCGGGCAGGCGGCCGAAGTGGTGGCGATCCTCACGCTCGCGCGCGGCGGCGACCACATCGTGTCGGCTTCCACCCTGTACGGCGGCACGCACACGCTGCTCGGCGTGAACCTCGCCAAGCTCGGCGTGGAGACCACCTTCGTCGACCCGGACGATCCGGAGAATTTCCGCCGCGCGATCCGGCCGGGAAAAACCAAGCTCCTTTACGCCGAGACGCTCGGCAACCCTCTCATCAACATCGTCGACATCGCGGCGCTCGCCGCGATTGCGCACGAGGCGAAGATCCCGCTCATGGTCGACAACACGGTGCCCTCGCCGTACCTGTGCCGGCCGTTCGAGTTCGGTGCCGACATCGTCGTGCACTCGGCGACCAAGTACCTCGGCGGGCACGGCACGACGATGGGCGGCGTGGTCGTCGAGTCGGGCAAATTCGACTGGGGCAACGGCAATTTTCCCGAGTTCACGAGTCCGTCGCCCGGCTACCACGGTGTGATCTTCCACGAGACATTCGGCGACTTCGGCTACACCATGAAGGCGCGCATGGAGGTGATGCGCACCTTCGGTCCGGCGCTCTCGCCACTGAATGCCTGGCTGCTCCTGCAGGGTATCGAGTCGCTGCCGGTGCGTATGGATCGCCACTGCGCGAACGCGCTCGCGGTGGCGAACTTCCTGCAGGGCCACAAGCAGGTGGCGTGGGTGAACTATCCGGGCCTGCCAGGCAGCAAGTACCACGCGCTCGCGCAGAAGTACCTGCCCAGGGGGGCCTCTGGGCTGCTCAACTTCGGCGTCAGGGGCGGCGCGCGCGCGGGCGAGAAATTCATCGAGGCGGCGCAGTTCATGAGCCACCTCGCCAACATCGGCGACGCCAAGACCCTGATCATCCATCCGGCCTCGACCACGCACCGCCAGATGAGCGACGAGGATCAGCTTAAGGCGGGCGTCACGCCCGACATGATCCGCATGTCGGTGGGCATCGAGTCGCTCGACGACATCCTGTGGGACATCGACCAGGCGCTGGGGGAGGCGGCCAAGGCATGATCAGCTACGACATCATCGAGCACGGCAACCCGCTGCAGAAGGTGCTCAAGGAAACGCCCAGGCCGCAGGGGACCGAAGTGCTGGTGCGCATTACGCGCGCCGGGGTGTGCCACAGCGACCTGCACATCTGGGACGGATACTTCGACTGGGGCGGCGGCAAGCGCTTCTACGTCAAGGAGCGCGGCTGCGTGCCGCCGTTCACGCTCGGCCACGAGCCGTTCGGCGTAGTCGAGGCGCTCGGGCCCGCGGCGGCGAGGGCGGCGAAAGGCCTGCGCATCGGACAGAGACGCCTGGTCTATCCCTGGATCGGCTGCGGCAAGTGCGCCGTGTGCAAGGCCGGCAAGGAAAACTATTGCGTTTCCGGCTCGCGCTTCCTCGGCGTGAACCGCGCCGGAGCCTACTCGACGCACGTCCTGGTGCCGCACCCGAAGTACCTCATCGACGCGGGCGGCATCGAGGAGAGCTTCGCCGCAACGCTCTCCTGCTCGGCGCTCACCGCCTACAGCGCTATCAACAAGCTGCCTGCGCCCGGGCCGAAGGACTGGTTCGCGGTGCTCGGCTGCGGCGGCTTGGGGCTGATCGCAGTGTCGGTCTTCAAGGCGAAAGGCGTGAAAAACGTGATCGCCTGCGACATCGACGAGGCGAAGCTCGCGGCGGCCCGCAGGCTCGGCGCGAAGCTCGTGCTGGACACGCGCGCGCCGGACGCGGGGCAGAAGCTCGTGCAGCTGGCGCAAGGCAACCTTGCCGGCGCCATCGACTTCGTCGGCATGCCGGCGACTGCGCAGCTCGGCATCGGCGCACTGCGCAAGGGCGGGCGCTACGTGCTGTGCGGCCTGTTCGGCGGCGAGCTCGTCTATCCCCTGCCGCCGATCGCGCAACGAGCCATCGGCATCGTCGGCTCCTATGTCGGCGACCTGCAGGAGCTAAGAGAGGTCGTCGCGCTCGCGAAAAAGAAGAGGCTCAAGCCCTCGCCGATCGAAACGCGGCCTGCCGACGAAGTGAATCGCACGCTGGATCAGCTCAAGGCCGGACATATCCTCGGCCGAGTCGTGCTCGATTTCGAACACATCACGAACTGATTGATGAAACCGATCTCCTGGGAATTGCCCTACGCCTGGCCGCGCAAGCCGGTCTTCGCCGCCAATATCGTCGCCACCTCGCAACCGCTCGCTGCGCAGGCCGGGCTCGCCATGCTCGCCGCCGGGGGCAACGCGGTCGACGCCATCCTCGCCACTGCGATCACGCTCACGCTGGTCGAGCCGGTATCGAACGGCATCGGCTCGGACGCCTACGCGATCATCTGGGATGGAAAGGAGCTCCACGGCCTGAACGCCTCGGGACGCTCGCCCGCGGGCTGGACGCCGGAATTCTTCGCCGGGCAGAAGGGCGTTCCGGTACGCGGCTGGAATTCGGTCAGCGTGCCCGGCTGCGTGTCGGCCTGGCGCGCGCTTAGCGAGCGCTTCGGCAAGCTGCCCTTCGACAAGCTCTTCGAGCGCGCGATCGGCTACGGGCGGGATGGATTCCTCGTGTCGCTCACCATCGCCGGGCAGTGGGCTGCGCAGGCAGCCGAGCTCAAGGTGCAGCCGGGCTTCGCCGAGGCATTCCTGCCGCAGGGACGCCCGCCCGCACCGGGCGAGCGCTTCCGCTTCCCGGCGCACGCCGCGACGCTGGAAAGGATCGCCGCAACGAAGGGCGAGGCGTTCTACCGAGGCGAGCTCGCTCAAAAGCTCGAGGCGCACGCCAAGGCGCACGGCGGGGTGATGACGGCATCCGACCTAGCCGCGCACAAGCCCGACTGGGTCCAGTCGCTGACGATGGACTACCGCGGCTACACGCTGCACGAGCTGCCGCCGAACGGCCAGGGCATCGTCGCGTTGATAGCGCTTGGAATCCTCGAAAGCTTTGACGTCGCGAGCCTGCCGGTCGACTCGCCCGACAGCGTGCACCTGCAGATCGAGGCGCTGAAGCTCGCGTTCGCCGACGCGCAGGCCTATGTCGCCGACCTCGACCACATGCCGTTTGCGCCGCAGCAGCTGCTAGACAAGGGCTATCTTGCCGCGCGCGCGAAGCGGATCGACATGAAGAAGGCGCAAGCCTTCGCCTCCGGCACACCGCCCCGCGGCGGTACGGTGTACCTCACTGCGGCCGACGCCTCCGGGATGATGGTGTCGATGATCCAGTCGAATTACATGGGTTTCGGCTCCGGAGTGGTGGTGCCGGGCACCGGTATCTCGCTGCAGAATCGAGGCGCCACGTTCGTGCTCAAGGAAGGTCACCCGAACCGCGTGGGCCCGCGCAAGCGCCCCTACCAGACGATCATCCCGGGGTTCGTCACGCGCGATGGCAAGCCGGTCATGAGCTTCGGCGTGATGGGCGGCACGATGCAGCCCCAGGGCCACACGCAGGTGATGGTGCGCATCGCCGACTACGGGCAGAACCCGCAGGCCGCGAGCGACGGGCCGCGTTTCCGCTGGGTGCAGGGCCTGGACGTGAGCGTCGAGGGCGGGTTTCCGGCGGCGACGCTGGAGGAGTTGAAGCGCCGCGGCCACCGCATCGTCACGGTCGACGACTACAACCAGTTCGGCTGCGCGCAAATGATCTGGAAACTGGAGGGCGGCTACCTGGCTGCGAGCGACCCGCGCCGCGACGGACAGGCGGTCGGATTCTGAGGAGAACGCGATGTTGAAGATCTGGGGCCGGCCGAATTCGGTCAACGTGAGGAAGGTACTGTGGTGCTGCGAGGAGCTCGGGCTGCCCTTCGAGCGCGTAGACGCGGGCATGCAGTTCGGCGTGGTCAATACGCCCGGGTACCGCAAGCTCAATCCGAACGGCCTCGTGCCGACCCTCGAGGAAGATGGCTTCGTGCTGTGGGAGTCGCACGCCATCGTGCGCTACCTCGCCGCCAAGCACGGCGCGGGAAGGCTCTGGCCGACTGACCTGCGCGTGCGCGCGGACGCCGACCGCTGGATGGACTGGGCGAGCGGCACCTTCGGCGCCGCGTTCCGGCCGGTGTTCTGGGGGCTGGTGCGCACGCCGCCCGAGAGCCGCGACATGAAGGCGATCGGCGAGGCGGCGAAGAAGTGCGGCGTGCTCGCTGGCTATGTCGACGCGGCGCTCGCCGGAAGGCGCTTCATCGCCGGCGATTCGTTCACCATGGGCGACATTCCGCTTGGCTGCCACCTGCACCTGTGGCTCAACATGCCGATCGAGCGCCCGGCCTGCGCGAACGTCGTCGCCTGGCACAAGCGACTGCTCGAGCGCCCCGCGTTCGGCAAGTGGGTCAACACCACGATCAGCTAGACCCTCCACCCGGGGCGCCCGCTCCAACCTCGAGCAGCGCATCGCGCTCGGCCTTGGGCAGGCGGGCGAGCGCCTTGACGCGCGCATAGAATGCGCCGAGGTCGCCATGCGCGGCCGCAAGCTCGCGCCGGAACGCAGGCACGAGCTGCGTGTACGCTGATATCGAGGCGAGCAACGCGTTGTTCGGCTCCGTCATCAGGCGGTCGTACCCGGAGTAGCCGCCCCAGCGCTCTTTGAGCGCCGCATAGCGCTCGGCGAGACGCGCGAATTCCGCCAGCTTGGCCGCGCGCATCGCCTCCGGCGCGAGCGGCTCGGCGTACACGCGTGCGAGCCGCGTGCGCGCCTCCTCGACCAGGCCGACGAATGCGCGCTTGCGCGCCTCCGCCTCGCGGAACGCCGCGAGCTCCCCGCCGCGCCCGCCGGCCTCGAGCCAGCGGCGCACGCCCTCGTTCTCCACGGTCACCGCAAAGGACTCGTTGAAGGTCGTATCGCCCTTCACATACACCAACTGGTGCGCGAGCTCGTGAAACATGAGGCGCGCGAGCTCCCAGTCCGGATAGCCGATGAATGTCGAGAGCAGCGGATCGTCGAACCAGCCGAGCGTCGAGTAGGCGGGTACGCCATAGCTGAACACGTCCAGACCCTTGGCGCGCAATTTCGCGACGTTGCGCTCGGCATCCGCGCGCGCGAAGAAGCCGCGGTAGTCGACGCAGCCGGCGACCGGAAAGCACGATTCGACCGGCGTCACCGAGAATTCCGGCGCGGCGAAGACGTTCCAGACTACGTACGGCCGGTCCAGGCGCACGTAGCTGCGGTAGCTGCCGTTGTCCGGCAGCTTGAGCTCTTGCGAAGCGAAGGCGCGCATCTGCGCGGCGAGCTCCAGGCGCTGGCGCAGCGCGGGAGGAGTAGCCGGATCGGCGATCCACTGCGAGACCGGCCGTGCCCGGTGCATCAGCTCGAACTGCCCGTCCACGGCCTGCGCGTAGTATGACAGCGTCTCGCAGCCGCCAAGTGCGAGCAGCGCGCCGAATGCGAGCCAGCTAGCGCGCATGCTGCGGAAAACTCCCACGCTTGAGGAACGCGAACAGGCTCTCGGCGACGCGCGCAGAGAGCAGCATGCCGCTGTGGCTCACGGGCAGTACGCTGCACGCCGTCATGCCGTCGATGCGCGTCTCCTCCACGCACACGACGCCGTCGTTCACGCACGGCAGCTGGGCGAACACGCGCCCCATACCGATCGGCACGGTCCCCGCGATGACGCCGAGCTGCTCGGGGCGCTTCCAGTGCGCGGTGCGCCCTTCGCGCCACAGCGCCTCGCTCTCGCCCAGCAGCCAGCGGCCGAAGCCGAAGCGCGCCAGCCGGCGCGCCGCGAGGCAGCCGCGCGCCGGGGTGCCGAGCAGCGCGACGCGCCCGACCGGAAGGGACGGTTCGCGCGTGAGCGCATCGAGCACCACCAGGCCGCCCAGGCTGTGGCCGACGAAGTGCGCAGGGCCTACCTGGCGCGCGAGATGAGCCAGGCGCTCGGCGTTCGCCGCGAGCGGCCGCTCGCGCCCGGTGTAGTCGAGCAGATGGCAGCGCACGCCGGCGCGCGCCAGGCGCGCGGCGAGCGGCCGCATCACCAGGCCGCGCATCCACAGGCCGTGCACCAGGATCGCGTCGCGCAGCACGCCCGGCTCAGACACCGGTTGCATCACCATTCGATTCTAAATGGGCCGCACGAGCAGCAGCCGGACGCCGATCGCCAGCGCGGCGGCGCCGAACGCGGCGTAAGCGTCGGCGTAACTGCCCGAGACGTTCAACACCAGGTGAAACAGCGGCGGGGCGATGACGACGCCGAGAAAGGTGAAGAAAAGGCAGCCTCCGGTCGCTGCGCCGATCTGTCCGGGCGGTGCGAGATGCGCGACCTCGGCGAGGTAGACGCCGTTCCAGCCCACCGCCGTGGCGCCGAAGGCCGCGGCGTACGCGAACAGCACCCAAGCGGGCCAGGACGGGCCCGCCGCGAGCGTGGCGAGCGCGGAAAGCCCCATCCCCAGGCCGAGCAGGGCGAGCATGGTGCGGCGCTTGACCAGCCGGTCCGCCACCAGGCCCCAGGCGATGCGCCCCGCCACGCTCGCCACCTGCGAGGCCGCCATCACCAGGCCTGCCAGCACCAGGCTCATCGCGAACGAGTCGGTCAGGAACGTGACCAGGTAGCTGACCAAGGTGATCTGCACCCCGCCGTAGACGAACGAGGTGAGCGCCATGTCGCGCAGCCGCGGCGTCGCGAGCACCAGGGCAACAGGGGCAAGCGCTGAACGCAGCGAGATCGGCGCGCGCACGTTCAAGTCGCGGTCGTAGTGCGTGCGCACGGGCTCGATCGCCAGCGCGACCGCCAGGCAGGAGACACCGATCGCGAGCGCGGCACCGCGCCAGCCGAGCGCGAGGATCATCGCCGGCACCGCGAGGCCCGCGATCGCACCGCCGAGCGGTACGCCGGTTTGCTTGATCGAGAAGGTGAGCGCGACCATGCCGGGCGGCGAAGCACGCAGCAGGATATGCGAGCTGGCGGGAGTCGCCGGACCGTAACCCAAGCCGATCACCACCGCGCCTGCGAGCACGAGCGGCAGCCAGCCGCTCGCCCCGAGCGCAAGCCCCGTGCAGCTCAGCGCGAGCGCGCACTGGCTCACGCGGATTGCGCCGAAGCGCGCCACCCAGCCGCCCGAGGTGACCGTGCCGAGCATGCTGCCGAAGTACACCACCGCGACGAAGTAGCCGATCGCCGAGGGCGCGACGCCGAGCGCGTGCGCCGCGACCGGCGCCATCACCGGCGCGCTGTATACGGCGAGCGCCACCAGCGTCTGCACGGCGAGCGTCGCCGTGAGCGGCAGCGCGACCGAGCGCAGCGAGGTGGCCGGATCCGCCAAGCTCGCGTCAGCCGCGCCTGGCGCGTGCTTCGCGCGCGGCATCGAGCACCGCCTGGGCGCGGTGCACGACCGGGTAGTCGACCATCTGCCCGTCGACCTGGATCGCTGCGGCGCCGGCCGCCTCTGCCTGCCGGAAAGCGGCGACGATCCTCTCTGCGCTCGCGATTTCCGCCTCGCTCGGCGAATAGGCCCGGTTCACGGGCTCGATCTGGTCGGGGTGGATGCACAGCCTGCCCTGGAAGCCGCTGCGGCGGCTGCGCTCGAGCGCGCGCGCGAAGGCCTCGGGCTCGCGCAGCTGGAACCACGGGCTGTCGAGCGGCGCCTCGGCGCCCGCCGCGCGCGAGGCAAGCACAAGACGCGCGCGCGCGTCGGCGAGCTCGGCCTCATCCAGGGTAGGCGCGAGACCGAGGTCGTTCGCGTAGTCGGCGGCGCCGAACGCGAGCCGCCGCACACGCCAGCGCCCTTCGTACGGGCGCAGGCCGCGCGCCTGGAGAATCCGATCGACGCGCTGCACGCCGACCGCCGTCTCGACGATGGGCATCAGCTCGACCGCGCCGGGAGCGATGCCGCGCTCGCGCTCGAGGCTCGCCATCAGCCAGTCGATCGCGTGCAGGTCGGCCGCGCTCTCGATCTTCGGGACGACGATGCCATCCAGACCGGCGCCAATTACCGCCAGCAGGTCGCCGTAGCAGTACGGCGTCGAGGGCGCATTGATGCGCACGAAAGCGCGGCCGCGGTGCGCTCGCGCGAGCGCCTCGGCGACGGGCTTGCGCGCCGCCTCCTTGTCCGCGACCGCGACCGAGTCCTCGAGGTCCAGAATTACCGCGTCTGCATCGAGCGACAGCGCTTTCTCGACGCGCCGCGCCTGGTTGCCCGGAGCGAATAGAAACGAGCGGTTCAGCGGCATGACTGTTCTCCGTTACTCGATGGGCTTGCGCTCGTCCCAGCGCGGATACGGCAACCGCCATTGCGCGGTCGCGCGCTCCCTCGGCCACACCACCTCCGGCCGGCCCCGCAGGATCTGAACGATGGGCGGCGTGGCGCCTAGCTGCTCCCGGGTCGCGGGATCGATGCGGTAGTGCCCCAGCACGGTGTCGCCCTCGAGCGTTGCAAGCGCGGCGGCAAGCTTGTCCTGCTCGAGCGCGCCGGCGCGACGCACGGCCTGCTCGAGCACCTGGCCGGCGGCATAGGCCTGCGCCGCCGCTAGACCCGGCGGCGCGGACCAGCGCTCGGCGTACGCCTTCGCGAAGAGCGCGTTGCCTTCCGTCGCGAAGTCCGGCTGGTAGGGGCTCACCGCGAGCGTGAACTCGGCGTCCTGGCCCACGTCGCGCACGAAGCGCGCCTCGGCCGCTCCGCGCGCGAAGAACAGCTTCGGGGCGTACTTCATGCGCCGCATGGACTTCACCATCTCGGCGGCGTCGCCCTCGCCGCCGAACGTGATCAGCGCCTCTGCCCCGCTTGCGCGCGCCGCGACGAGCTGCGGCGTGAAGTCGCGCACCGCGCCCGGGTAGATGTTCTCCGCGCCCGCGGCCAGCCCGTAGCCCGGCGTGCGCGCGACCAGGCGCCGCGCCATCTCGCGCGAAGCGGGATCGTCGCGCGCAAGGACGTACAGCTTTGCGTAGCCGGTCGCTCGCAGCAGTCCGAGCAGCTCCTCACCATAGGCCGCGTACGGCGCGGCCACGTGAAACACGAAGCGCTGGCCGCTGCCGAACACCGAGAGCGTGGCGCCGGTCGCATCGAGCAGCACGCGCCGATCGTGCTCCGCGACTGCCGAGGCCGCGATGGTCGCGGCCGAGCCGAACGGGCCGAACAGCACGTCGGCCTTGTCCTCGCTGACGAGCTTCGCGTACAGCGCACCGTCGCGATTCGCCTCCGAGCGATCGTCGAACAGCCGCAGCTCGACGCGCCGCCCGAGCAGGCCGCCTGCCGCATTGACCTCCTGCTGCCACAGCAGCAGGCCATTGCGATACCCGGACGCGAGATCGGCCAGGTCCCCCGTTTGCGGAAGCACCGCGCCCACCACCACCGGGGAGGTCTGTGCCTGCGCGCACAGCGGAACTAGCGCGAGCAGCAGCGCGCGAACCAGTCTCATGGGCCGAAACTAAGGTGTGCCAAAATCGCAGTCAAGGATCATGTCGCAGATGGCGCTGGACGCATTTTTTGAGGGGCTGCGCGCGGTGGTGGGCGAGCAGCACGTGCTGACAAGCCGGGAACAGACCGAGCCCTATTTCACCGACTGGCGCAGGCAGTACCGCGGCACCGCGGAGTGCGTGCTGCGCCCGGCGAGCACCGCCGAGGTCGCGCAGCTGGTGGGGCTGTGCGCGCAGCAGGGCGTCGCGGTGGTGCCCCAGGGCGGCAACACCGGCCTGTGCGGCGGCTCGGTGCCGACCGGGGCGCGGCGCGAGGTGCTCCTGTCGCTCGCGCGCATGAACCGCATCCGCGAGCTCGATGCGCTGAACGACACGATGACCGCCGAAGCGGGCTGCGTGCTGGCTGCCGTCCAGCAGGCCGCCGAGCAGGCGGGAAGGCTCTTTCCGCTTTCGCTTGCCGCCGAGGGCAGCTGCACGATCGGCGGCAACCTCTCGACCAACGCCGGCGGGGTGAACGTGCTGCGCTACGGAAACGCGCGCGAGCAGGTGCTCGGGCTCGAAGTCGTGCTGCCGGACGGCGGCGTGTGGAACGGGCTGCGCGCGCTGCGCAAGGACAACACCGGCTACGACCTGAAGCAGCTGTTCGTGGGCGCCGAGGGCACGCTCGGCGTGATCACGGCGGCAGTGCTGAAACTCTATCCCAGGCCGAGCGCGGGCGCCACGGCATGGATCGCCGTGCACAGTCCCGCGCGCGCGGTCGAGCTGCTCGCGCTCCTGCGCGCGCGCCTGGGCGAACGGCTCACCGCCTTCGAGCTCATCTCGCGACCCTGCCTCGAGGCGGTGCTCGCGCACGCGCCGGGAACGCGCGACCCGCTCGGCATCGCGCACCCCTGGTACGTGCTCGCCGAGCTGGCCGACAGCGGCGGGAACGCCGCTTTGCACGCGCTCGCCGAGCGCGCGCTCCTCGAGTGCAGCGAGCGCGGCGCGCTCGCCGACGTGGCGTTCGCGGCGAGCGGCGCACAGGCGCACGCGCTGTGGAAAATCCGCGAGACCATTCCCGAGGCGCAGTTCACCAACGTCAAGCACGACGTATCGGTGCCGGTGTCCAGGGTGCCAGAACTCATCGAGCGCGCGTCCTCGGACCTCGCGCGCGCATTTCCGGGTGTCGTCATCTTCGCCTTCGGTCATATCGGCGACGGCAACGTGCACTTCAACGTCGGCATGCGCGACGCGGCCGCCACCGCGGCCCTGATGGAGCGCCGCGAGCAGGTGAACCGGATCGTCTACGAGGTGGTCGACGCGCTCGGCGGATCGATATCGGCCGAGCACGGCCTGGGCCAATTGAAGCGCGAGGAGATCCGCCGTCACAAGGATGCGGTCGAGCTCGCGCTCATGCGCGCGCTGAAGCGCGCGCTCGACCCACAGGGGCTGATGAATCCCGGCAAGCTGCTCTGAGACGCGCGCTCAGAGCTCGAGCGCTTCGCGTATCGCGTCGACCCCGGCCTTGGCGCAGCGTTCGTCCTCCGCCCCTCCGGGGGCGCCCGAGACGCCGATCGCGCCCACCAGCGTACCGCCGCTCTCGATCGGAAGCCCCCCGCCGAGCATCACGACGCCTGGCAGGTGACGCACGCCGTTTTCCGGCTTGCCGGCCTGCGTCAGGCCCACCATGTCGGCGGTGCTCGTCCTGAAGCTGGCGGCCGTCCAGGCCTTGCCCGTCGCAGTGCGCACGGTGTGCACCCCGGCGAAGCGATCGCGCAGCATGACCTGCGCTACGCCGCTGCGGTCGACCACCGCGACGGACACCTGATAGCCGAGGCCGCGGCATTGCTTGAGCGCCGCTTGCGCCGCGGCAAGCGCGGTCTCCGGAGTCATGAACTTCACCGTGTAAGTGGCGTCTTGCGGTCCGGCCAGGACCGGCGCCGAGACGAGCGCGGCCGCGAGTATGGCTGTCTTCATGCTTCCTCCTTGCGCAACGTGGACAGGGCGAGCGTCGCCGCGGTGACGATGAACAGCGCAATCGCAAGCGCGCTTGCGGCGCCGCCCGCGGCGCGCAGCGGCGCGCTCGCCGAAAGGTCGCCTGCAACGCGCACCGCGAGCGACAGATGCAGCAGGCCGAGCGGGGCATAGAGCGCCGCGCGGTACGGAATCGCGATGCGCAGCACCGCGGGGAAGATGATGGGCGCGTGCCCGAACACCATCGAGAACACGAACCCGAGCAGGATCGCGTGCAGCGCCGCGTCCCAGGGCTCGCGGCCCACCGCCGGCGGCAGCGCGAGCAGCGCGCCGCCGAACGCCAGCCAGGCATAGCCGGCCAGCAGGCACAGCGCGATGTAGCGGGTGAGGCCCGCGCCGCGTACCGTGCGGGTAGCAATGTCGTAGCGCGCCAGCCAGAGCGCGATAAGCAGCAGCACTACGCCGAGCACGCGCGGCGCGAAGGGCAGCGCGGCGAGAAGCAGTGCCGCGGCGAGCGCGCCGAAGGCGGCGCGCGCCGCACGCGGCACGGGCGCGAGCCGCGACAGCTCGAGGCGTTCGCCGCCGATGGTGAGCACGAAGAACGCGATCCAGGACGGCACCGCGGCCTCGGAAGGTCGTCCCGCCAGGAGAAGCAGGTTCGCGACGAGCAGAGCGAGCGCGCCGAGCGCAAGCACGCCGGTGTGCAGCGCGCGCTGGCGCAGCCAGATGACACTCGAGGCGATCGCGAACAGGACGCCGCCCACCGCGAACAGGGCGAATCCGGCGCGCGTGCCGCCCGCCAGGAGCGCGATACCGCCGGCCCCGAATGCGGCCGGCGCGAGATAGGCCCAGGCGCGTCCGACGGCGACGGCGCGCTCGAGCGCGATCAGCGTGCCGAAGAAGGCGCTCGCCATCAGCGCGCCGTGCCAGGTGATGCCGGCGGCGGGGGCAGGCGCGTCGAAGCCGAGGCGTACCAGCCCGCCCGCGATCCCGGCAACGAGCGCGACGAAGCCGAGCAGCAGCAGCGGAGCGCGCGCGGGCGGTGCTAAGTCGCGCATCGCCGCGCTACCAGCCGAAGCGCCGGCGCACTTCCTCGCTCATGCGCTCGGGAGTCCAGGGAGGCTCGAATACCAGCTGCACGTGCACCTCGCGGGCCTGCGCGCAGGCGGCGCGGATCGCCTGCTCGGCTTCCTCAGAGATGGCGCCGCCCATCGGACAAGCGGGCGAAGTCATGGTGAGGTCCACCTGCACGCTGCCCGGCGCGCACGCCACGCGGTACACGAGGCCCAGGTCGACGAGGTTCTCGCCCACCTCGGGGTCCAGAACCCCGCGCAGAGCGTCCCACACAGCGGATTCGTCCGGTAGCGCTTCCTCGGCCATTGAGCAAGCCTAGGCCCCGACCGTGCGTCCGCCTTGATCCGAGTCAATACGAATCGCAGTTCCGCAAGGCAAGGCGCGCGTCGCAGCAAAGAGAGCAGCGGCTGCGGATTCTATAATGGCGTGCGTCGTGAGCGCCGAAAGCCACTTCCAGCAGTTCGTACCCGCCGGGCGGCAAGGCGATCTGTGGGTCTTCGGCTACGGCTCGCTCATGTGGTCGCCGGGCTTCGCGTTCCGGCATCGATCCGCCGCTTTCGTGCACGGCTACCACCGCTCGCTGTGCGTGTATTCGCATCGCTACCGCGGCACGCCGCAACGACCCGGCCTGGTGATGGGACTATGCCGCGGCGGGTCGTGCTGGGGCATCGCGTACCGCGTCTCGCGCGCGGGCGCGCGCGAGGTGCTCGAATACCTCTGGCACCGGGAAATGCGTAACCGCGTCTACATGGCGCGCCTGGTCGCCGCGCGTACGAGGGGCAGGACCGTGCGCGCGCTGGCGTTCGTCGCGGACGTTGCGCACCCGCAGTTCGCCGGCGACCTGGGGCTCGCCGAGGCCGCGAGGAGGGTTGCGCAATGCTCGGGCGAGCGCGGCCACAACCTCGAGTATCTGCAGCGCACCCTGTCGCACATGCACGAGCTCGGCGTGCGCGATCCGCACCTCGACCGCGTGCTCGCGCGCGCGCAGGAGCTCGTAGACGGAGGGCGGGACCCTCGCTAGGCCGAGCGCAGCGCGCGCCGCATGCGCGCGAGCGCCTCGACGAGGCGCGCGCGCTGGGTGCCGAAGTTGAGCCGCACGAAGGCGCTGCGCCCGAACTGGGCCCCGGGCGAGAGCGCCACCCCGTGCTCGAGGAAGTGGGCCTGGGAATCGGCGCGCACGAGCGCCGAGGCGTCTATCCACGCGAGATAGGTCGCCTCGACGTGTGCTAGCTCGAGCCCGGGCATCGATGCCACCTCTTTTTCGACTAGGTCGCGGTTCGCGGCGAGGTAAGCGAGCTGCGCCGCGAGCCACTCGTCGCCGTCGCGGTACGCGGCCAGCGCGCCGGCGTAGCCGAACACCGAGGGGTCGTGCACCGTGGCGTGGTGGTCTGCGGAAAACGCGCGCCGCAGCGCCGGGTCCTCGATGATGGCGAACGCGCAGCCTGCGGCCGGCACGTTGAAGGTCTTGTTCGGCGACATCAACGTCACCGAGCGGCGCGACACTTCGGGTGCAAGGCTGGCGATCGGCACGTGCCGCTTGCCGGGGTCGAGCAGGATGTCTGCGTGAATCTCGTCCGAGCAGATGACGAGGTCGCGCCGCAGCGCGATGTCGGCGAGCCGACCGAGCTCGGCGCGCGTGAAGATCGTGCCGCCCGGATTCTGCGGGTTGCACAGGTACAGCAGCCTGCTGTTCGGGTGCAGCGCCGCGCGCAGCGCGTCCTCGTCGAATACCCAGCGTCCCTCCGACAGGACCAGCGGCACGTCGGCATGAGCGCGCGGCGCGTGCTCCACCGCGCGCTTGAAGTGGTGGTAGATCGGCGTCGGCACCAGCGCGTGGCCATCCGGCGGCACCAAGTGGCGCGCGGCCAGATGCAGCCCCGGCACGACGCCCGGCAGGAAAACGATCCAGCCGGGCTCGATGGCCCAGCCGTACAGGCGCTGCATACGCGCGACGATCTCCGCACGCAGCTCCTCCGGTGGATTGGTGTAGCCGAACACACCGTGCTCGATGAGCCTGGAGAAGGCCTCGAGGACCGCCGGCGGTGCGCGGAAATCGGTGTCCGCAACCCAGAGCGGGATGACGTCGCGCCCCCGGTACCGCTCCCAGCGCGAGCTCCAGGTGCCGGCGCGATCGATGGGTGCGTCGAAGTCGTAGCGCATGCCCGCTTTTAGCATGAACCCGGCGCGGGAAACAAAAACGCCGGGACAAAGTCCCGGCGTCGAATCATGCCACCCCGCCCCGCGGGCTTGCGGCGCTGGAGCTTCTTGTTGTTGGGGGGGCCTTGTCCCGCCCCGGGGCTTCGAGTCGCCCTTCTGCAGATCGTCTCCTCCCTCCTTCTCCTCCTCCGATTCTCACGCAGACGTCGACGAAGCAGGGGATCTTATACAACCGAGCCCGCGTGTCAACCTCGTGACAGAACGCCCATCAATCGAGCCGGACTACAACTCCCTCGAGATCCCTGCGCGGCGCGGGATAACGCTCCATCACCTTCGGGTCGTGGCCGGGAATGATGTGCTGCGGCGATTCGGCGAGTGCGCGCAGGCGCGCGTAGCCTGCGACCATGTCGGCCACGGAATAGACGATCGGGAAGGGCCGCACCTGCTCCATGTTCGCGTAGAAATGGCTCGCGTCCGAGGCCAGTACGACCCAGCCGCGGCGCGTGGCCACCCGCACGACTTGCAGGCCCAGCGTGTGCCCCCCGATGCGATGCAGCGAGATGCCTGGGAATGGCACCGTATCTCCGTCGTGGAAGTGGACACGCCCGCGGTAGACGTTGCGCACCATGCCGACGACATCCTCGACGTCGAACGCACCACCGAACACCTCGTGGCGCATGTGCCGGCCGGTCGCATAGCGCATTTCGTCATCCTGCAGATGGAAGGTCGCCGCGGGGAACAGATCGAAGTTGCCGACGTGGTCGTAATGCAGGTGCGTGATCACCACGTCGCGCACCGCGGCCGCCTCGACGCCCAGCATGCGCAGGCCCTCGGTCGGGCAGCGCAGATGCATGCGCTGACGGCGCGCCGCCGTCGCGGCAGAAAAGCCGGTGTCCACCACCAGCGTGCGTTCGGCGTCGCGCACCAGCCAGACGAAATAGTCGAGCGGCATCGGCCCGTCGTGCGGTTCACCTCCGATGAAGTTCTCCCTTGCAGGGCGCTCGTGGTGCGCGTACTTGATGGCGTAGATTTCGTAGTGCTGAGCCCCGCTCATGCGTCGCCCCTTACTGCAACACGATGCGGGCGAACCGGCGCTTGCCGACCTGGGCCACCAGCTTGCGGCCGCGCGCCACGCGCAGCGCCTTGTCGGTCACCCGTTCCCCGTCGAGCTTCACTCCGCCCTGCTCGATCATGCGCTGCGCCTCCGATACGCTCGGCACCAGGCCGGCCTGCT
>DASPRX010000021.1:0-9666 GCA_035624235.1 Burkholderiales bacterium
TCCCCGTGGTGCACTACCGCCCGCGCTACTTCGCCCTGTCGACCGAGCACCCGATGCACGCGGGATGGGATCCGCATCCGCAGCTGCCGCAGGCCGATCTGGTGCTGGTCGTCGACTGCGACGTGCCGTGGATCCCGGTGCAGGGGGCGCCGTCGCCGAGCGCGCGCGTCGTGCACATCGGGCCGGATCCGCTGTACGCGCGCTACCCGCTGCGCGGGTTCCGCACCGATATCGCCCTTACGGGAACCGTCGCTGCGACGCTCGAGGCGCTGCGCGCGCGGGTGCTCGAGCGCTCGCCGCACGATCCGCGCCGCGCGGCGCGCCACGCTGCGCTCGGGGCGCGCTGCGCCGGGGCGCGCGCCGCTGCGCGCGCCGGCATGGGGCGCGCGCCGCAGGCGCTGAGCGGCAAGTGGCTTTCGGCCTGCCTCAATTCCGTCCTGCCCGCGGACGCGATCGTGGTCAACGAGTACCCGCTGGTGCTCGAGGAGATGACGATCGCCGAGCCGGGCCGGTACTTCGCGGCTTCTCCCGCGGGCGGCCTCGGCTGGGGATTGGGCGCGGCGCTCGGGGCGAAGCTCGCCGCACCCGAGCGCACGGTGGTCTGCACACTGGGCGACGGCGCGTACATGTTCGGCAATCCGACGCCGGGGCACTTCGTATCCGAATCGATGCGCCTGCCCGTGCTGTTCGTCATTTTCAACAACGCCCGCTGGGCCGCGGTGCACCGCGCGACGCTCGGTATGTACCCGCAGGGTTACGCCGCGAAGATGCCTCGCCCGCCGATCGCCACGCTCGAGCCCGCGCCGCGCTTCGAAAAGCTGGTCGAGGCGAGCGGCGGCTACGGCGAGCGCGTCGAGGCCGTCGCCGAGGTCGTTCCGGCGCTCGAGCGCGCGCTGCGCGTGGTGCGGGACGAGGGACGGCAGGCGTTGCTGAACGTCTGCCTCGAGGCGAGCTACGTGAAGACATCCTGATCCGAAATTTGCTAGAGTCTGCCGCACCCAGGGAGGAGGGCCCGCATGAAGAGACTCGTCACCGCTTGCGCCGCGCTGACGCTCGCCGGCGCCGCGCACGCCCAGGTGCTCGGCATCGGCACCGCGCCGCAGGGCACGATCGGCTACAACATGGGCTCCGCGATCGCCAAGGTGCTGCTGGAGGACGGGAAGATCCAGAGCCGCGTGCAGCCCTATTCGGGCTCGAGCGCGGTGTTTCCCCTGGTCAACACGGGCGAGGTCGACCTGACGGTCGGCAATACGCTCGAGGCGCAGGAAGCCTACAACGGCGAAGGCCCCTACCACGGGCGCAAGCAGCCCGACCTGCGCGTGGTCGGCGTGCTCTTCCCGCTGCGCGTGGGATTCTTCGTTCGCAATGACTCGCCGATCAAGACGATCGCCGACCTGAAGGGCAAGCGCGTCGTCTACGGCTTCACCGCGCAGGTGACGCTGAACCGCGTGGTGGATGGCCTGCTCGCCAACGGCGGGCTCACCTCGAAGGACATCGTCCAGGTGCTGGTGCCGAACGTGGTGCGCGACGCCGACGACTTCGCCGCCGGCAACGCGGACGCCGGTTTCTTCGCGATCGGCGCGGGCAAGGTTTCGGAGGTGGACAAGACCGCGGGCGGCATCCGCTTCCTGCCGATTTCGGACGACCCCAAGGCGGTCGAGGCGATGCGCAAGTTCGTGCCCTACGCGTACGCGAGCAAGGTCCAGCCCGCGCCGCAGTATGCGGGCGTGGTCGGGCCGACCGATCTCATGGCTTACGACTACCTGTTGCTCGCGAGCGCACACGTCGAGGATGAGGTCGTGTACCGCATCGCCAAGATCCTGCACGGCAACAAGGCCGCGCTGGTGGCGAGCTTCAAGCCCTTCGCAGGCTTCCAGCCGGGCGATATGTACAAATCGATGCCGGCGCCTTACCACCCCGGCGCCCTCAAGTTCTACCGCGAAGCGGGCATGGCGAAGTGACGACGCCGGCAGCTGCGGGCCGGCATCCGTGGGGCCGCAGCATCGTCGCGCTGCAGGCGCTGCTCGTCGCGATCGTGGTGGGCTGGGTGCTCGACGTGCCGAGCAAGCTCGGCTTCGCGCTCTACACCGAGCAGTTCCTGATCACCGTCATCGGGCTGGCGCTCGCGCTCGCGTTTCTAAGCGTGCCCGCTCGCGCGCCGCGCTCCGGCTGGAAGCGCCGCGTGCCGTGGTGGGACGCGCTCGGTGCCGCGGCCGGGCTCGCGATCTGCCTGTACATCGCCTGGCGCTACCCGGTGCTCGTGAACACGCTGACCGAGCTGCCGCCCGACGGCATCCTCATGTCGGCCGCGCTCGTGCTCCTGGTGCTCGAAGCCACGCGCCGCACGACCGGCATGACGCTGGTCGCGATCACGCTCGTAGGCGTCGTCTACGCGATGCTCGGCGACCGCCTGCCCGGCGTGTTCCAGTCGCGGCCGGTGGAGTTCCGGCGGCTGCTGGTGTACCTCGGCATGGATACCAACGCGCTGCTCGGTGCGCCGGCGCACATCGGCATCATGGTGGTGATCCCGTTCATCCTGATGGGCCAGATCCTCGCGCGCTGCGGGGGCTCGGAGTTCTTCACCGACCTCGCGCGCGCCTGGATGGGGCGCTACCGCGGCGGGGCGGCCAAGATCGCGGTGGTCGGCTCGGCGCTCTTCGGCATGATCTCGGGAAGCGCGGTCGCGAACGTCTCGGCGGTCGGGGTGGTCTCGATCCCGCTCATGAAGCGCTCGGGCTTCCCGCCCACGCTCGCCGCGGCCGTCGAGGCGGTCGGCTCCACCGGCGGCCAGCTCATGCCGCCGGTCATGGGGGCTGCGGCGTTCCTCATGGCCGAGGTGCTGCAGGTGCCGTACTCGGCGGTGATGATCGCGGCGATCATCCCGGCGCTGCTGTACTACCTCGCGCTCTTCTTCCAGGTCGATCTCGAGGCCGCCAAGCGCGGCATCGTCGGCGAACGGCGCGAGCGGCTGCCGCGCGCGCGCGAGGTGCTGCGCGCCGGGTGGTACTTCCCGATCCCGTTCGGCGTGCTGCTGTACGCCCTGCTCGTCATGAACACGCGCGCCGAGTACGCCGCGCTGCTCGCCGCCGGCGTGCTGATCCTGTGCGCGCTCGCCTTCGGCTTCCGCGGCCGCCGCTACACGGTGTACGAGGTGCTGCGCGCGGTCGTCTCGACCGGCGGGGGGGTGATCGACCTCGTGCTGATCTGCGCGGCCGCGGGCATGTTCATCGGCATCCTAAACATCACCGGCTTCGCGTTCGGCCTCACGCTGCAGCTGCTCACGATCACTCAGCACAACGTCGTGCTGCTGCTCGTGCTCACCGCGCTGATGGGCGTGCTGCTCGGCATGGGCCTGCCGACGGTGGGCGTATACGTGATCATGGCGACGCTGGTCGCGCCCGCGCTCGTTCAGGCCGGCATCGTGCCGATGGCGGCGCACATGTTCGTCCTGTACTTCGGGATCATGTCGATGGTGACGCCGCCCGTGGCGCTCGCGGCCTTCGCCGCGGCGAACATCGGCGGCACCGACCCGAACCGCACCGGCTGGACCGCCGCGCGCATCGGCTGGAGCGCCTACATCGTGCCGTTCCTGTTCGTGTTCTCGCCGACGCTGCTCATGAAGGGGGCGCCGCTGCTCATCGCCTGGAACGGTCTTACCGCTGCGCTCGGAATCTGGATGGGCACGATCGGCGTGGTGGGATTCTTCCTCGAGCGGATCGGCCTCGCGGCGCGCGCGCTGTTCGTGGTGTCGGGCGTGCTGCTGCTCATTCCCGGCGACTCGTTCCGCGGCGCGAAATACACCGACTACGTCGGACTCGTCTTGGGGGCGCTGCTGCTGTGGCGCGAAATCGCGCGCCAGCGCAAGGCATAGAATCCGCGCATGGAAATCCTGATCATCGGCGGCGGCATCGGCGGGCTGACGCTCGCGCTTGCGCTGCACGCGCGAGGCATTGCGTGCCGCGTGTACGAATCCGCGCCGGGCATCAAGGCCGTGGGCGTGGGCATCAACCTGCTGCCGCACGCCACGCGCGAGCTCGGCGAGCTCGGGCTCGAGCAGGCGCTCGCGCGCACGGCGGTGACCACGCAGGAGTCGTGCTTCTTCAACCGCTTCGGCCAGCTCATCTGGCGCGAGCCGCTGGGGCGCTACGCCGGCTACCCGTGGCCGCAGTTCTCGATCCACCGCGGCGACCTCCAGGCCGTGCTCGTCGAGGCGTTCAAGGCGCGCATCGGGGAGGAGCGCCTGCACCTGGGCTGGCGCTGCACGGGGATCGATCCCTCGGGGAGCGCGCGCTTCGTGGCGAGCGAGAGCGGCGCGCCGCTCCCGGAGCAGCGCGGCGCGGCGGTGATCGGCTGCGACGGCATTCACTCGGCGGTGCGCGCGCAGCTGTTTCCCGAGGAGGGCGGGCCGGTGTACTCGGGCGTGAACATGTGGCGCGGCGTGACGCGCTGGAAGCCGTTTCTGTCGGGGGCCGGGATGACGCGCGTGGGGTGGCTCGCGACCGGCAAGCTGGTGATCTACCCGATCCGCGACCGCATCGACGCCGAAGGACGCCAGCTGGTGAACTGGGTGGCCGAGATCGAGACGCCGCAGCACAAGCGCTGGGACTGGAACCGGCCGGCCGCGCTCGAGGACTTCATCGCGCCGTACGCCGACTGGCACTTCGACTGGCTCGACGTGCCGGCTATGCTCGCCGCCGCCGACACGATCCTCGAGTTCCCGATGGTCGACAAGAATCCTCTTCCGCGCTGGAGCTTCGGCCGCGTGACGCTGCTCGGCGACGCCGCGCACCCGATGTACCCGCGCGGCTCGAACGGCGCCGGGCAGGCGATCGTGGACGCGCGCGCGCTCGCCGACGCGCTCGCCGCGCACCGCGACCCGGCCGAGGCGCTCGCCGCCTACGAGGCGCAGCGCCGAGAGGCCACCTCGAGGGTGGTGCTGCAGAACCGCAGCAATCCGCCGGACGCGATCCTGCGCGAGGTGTACCTGCGCACCGGCGACAAGCCGTTCGCACGCATCGAGGACGTGATCTCCGCGGACGAGCTGCGCGCGATGTCGGAGGGCTACAAGCGGGTGGCCGGCTACGACCGAAACAGCCTGGGCAGCGGCGTGGCGCGCTAGGGGCGGGTGGCGAAAGCAGAGATCTGTCCCTATCATTCGCACCATGACCGTACCCCACCGCACCGGGCGCTGCGCGTCCGGGGACGTAACACTCTACTACCGCCGCCTCGGCGCGCCGGGCGCGACGCCGCTCCTCTTCGTGCACGGCCTGTCGTACTTCTCCTATGACTGGCTCGAGGTCGCGCAGGCGCTCGCCGCCGACCGCGAGGCGGTGTGCATGGACATGCGCGGCTTCGGCGACTCGGAGTGGAGCGCGGCGAAGGACTACTCGGTGCCGACGATGGCGGCCGACATCGCCAACCTGCTCGATCATCTCGGCTGGAGGCGCGCAATCGTCTTCGGCCACTCGATGGGCGGGCGCTCGGCGGCGTACTTCGCAGCGAGGAACCCCGCGCGCGCCGCGGGCCTGGTGCTCGTCGACTACTCGCCGGAGAACGCGCCCGCCGGCGCGAAGCGCACGGCCGAGACCGTGGGCGGCACGCCGGACGCGTTCGCTTCGGTCGACGAGGCGATGCGCTACTTCAGGGCCGGGCCCGACAAGCGTGCGCGCTTCGAGGCCTACCTGGCGCCCGCCGCCGGCGGCCTGGCGGTGAAGCGCGATCCGCACTTCCGCGAGCAGTTCAGGAAGATCCTCGAGACCGGCGAGCGCCCGAAACTCGGCGTCGACATGTGGCAGGTACTCGCCGGCATCCGCTGCCCGGCGCTCGTCGTGCGCGGCGCGCGCTCGGACATGTTCGCGCCCGGGACGGTCGAGAAGATGCAGGCCGCCAACGCGCACATGCGCGTGGTGGAGGTCGACGCCGGCCACAACGTCGCGGGCGAGAATCCTGCCGGGTTCCTCGCCGCGCTGCACCCCTTTGTCGCTTCGCTCAAGGAGGCCGGCCATGAATACGCGCGGCATTGACCATCTCGCGATCGTCACCGACGACATGCCCACCGCGATGGACTTCTACACCCGGGTGATGGGCTTTCGCCTGCTGCACGTGCGCCGCGTGCCGTACGAGCAGGATCGCTGGCAGCCGCCGTACGACAACCTGCGGCACTATTTTTTCGACATGGGCAACGATTCCCTGTTCGCGATCTTCGAGTACCCAAAGGGCCTGCCGCGCCAGAACCGCGACCACGTCGGCGGCATGCAGCACGTCGCCTTCCACGTGCCGGTCGACAAGTTCGACGCGATGGTCGAGCACGTGAAGGGCTGCGGCGTGCGCGTCGTCGGCCCGGTGCCGCTCGGCGGGCGCTTCTGGTCGGCATACTTCCTCGACCCCTTCGGCACGCGCCTGGAGCTCGCCACCAGCCGCACCGTCACGCCGATGTCAAACGTCGAGTCGGTGCTGCAGACCGAGGAGGAAGCGCGCGCCGAGCTCGAGACGCTGTTCTCCGACCCGAGGGAAGTCGAGAAGTGGCTCGCGCGCATGCCGCTCAAGAAGGAACATCAGACCGCTTGAATGATCGAGGAGAATCCATGAAGCTGAAACTCGCCGCGCTGACCGCCGGGCTCGCCCTCGCCGCCCCCGCCGGCGCGCAGCAGACCGAGCTCAAGTTTTCGACCTTCGTGCCGCCGACGCACGGGTTCGTGGTCGACGTGCTCGAGCCGCTCGCGAAGGAGATCGAGAAGAAATCCGGCGGCAAGGTGACGGTGCGCGTCTTTGCCGGCAACTCGCCCTTCGGCAAGGCCGAGAACCAGGCCGACCAGGTGAAGCAGGGCGTCGTCGACCTCGCCTTCGGCCTGAACGGCATCCCGCGCGGGCGCTACCTGCGCACGTCGATCATGGAGCTGCCGTTCGTCGCCGAGAGCGCGGGCTCGGCCTCCGAGGTGCTGTGGAAGATGCTGCCTGGCGCGCTCGCCGAGGACTGGAAGGACTTCAAGGTCGCGGCGCTGCATTGCCACAACCCGGGCCTGTTCCACACGCGCGCCAAGCCGCTCGTGTCGATCTACGACGTGAAGGGCCTGCGCATGCGCGCGCCCAATCCGCCGACGCAGGACCTGCTCGCCTTCCTCGGCGCCACCCCCGTCGGCATGCCGCCCGGGCAGGTGTACGAGAACCTGGAGAAAGGCGTGATCGACGGAGCGGTGTTCCCCTGGGACGCGATCAAGGGCTTCCGGCTGGAGTCGATGCTCAAGTACCACCTCGACGCGCGCGTGTACTCGAGCTGCTTTCACCTGGTGATGAACCCGGCACGCTTCGCCGGCTACCCGCCCGAGGTGCAGAAGGCGATCGACAGCTCGATCGGCAAGCCGCTGGTCGACAAATTCGGCGCCTGGTGGAACGGCTGGGACAAGGCGGGCTTCGAGGCCGGCATGAAAGCCGGAGGCTCGCTGCAACAGGTGCCGGACGCGACGCGCGAGAAGTGGCGCGCGGAGCTCAAGCCGGTCATCGATCAGGAGCTCTCCAAGCTCGAGAAGGAAGGCATCGGCAACGCGCGCCAGATCTATGACGAGATGCGCCGCCGCGGCGGCGAAATATAGGGACAGACCCTGATATTTCGCTATGCGGAAAATAGGGTCTGTCCCTATTTTTCGGGTCGCGGAGCGCGCCGCGCGCGGGCTCGCCTATCTGGGCATGCTGCTGCTGTGCGGCGCGATGCTGGTGGTGATCATCGATATCGCGGCGCGCAAGTCGGTCGGCTTCTCGATCCTCGGCACGATCGACCTCACGCAGCTTGGCGTGATGGGCTGCGTGTTCCTGTCGATGCCGCTCGCCTTCCTGCGCGGCACGCACGTCGGAGTCGAGTTCGTCACCGATAGCCTGCCCGCGCCGCTGCTGCGCGCGCTCAAGTGCGCCGTCGGGCTGGTCGGCGCCGCGTTCATGCTGGCGCTCGCGTGGTACGGCCTCGCCCAGGCCCGCATCCAACTCGGGCAGGGCGACGTGTCGGTGACGCTCGGCATCCCGATGATCCTGTATTGGGTGCCGCTGCTCGTGGGCTGCTTCGGCTCCGCGGCCGCGGGCGCCATTGCGGCGCTGGCGGCGCTCGCTCCGCCCGAGCCCGGCTGATGCAGGGTCCGGCGCTCGGTCTCGCGGGCTTCGGCGCGGTGCTCGCGCTGATCGCGCTGCGCGTCCCGGTCGGCATCTCGATGGGCGTGGTCGGCGCGATCGGCTACGGCTTCACCTACGGCTGGTCGAGCCTCGCCTTCGTGCTCGGGCGCGCGCCGTTCGACTCGGCGCACCCGGTGAGCCTCTCGGTGGTGCCGCTGTTCGTCATGATGGGCGTGTTCGCCGGGCGCACGGGCCTGTCGCAATCCCTGTACAACCTGGTCGCCACCTTCGTCGGGCACCTGAAGGGAGGACTCGCGATGGCCACCGTCGGCGCGAGCGCGCTGTTCGGCGCGGTGTGCGGCTCGTCGATCGCCACCGCCGCCACGATCGGACGCATCGCATTGCCGGAGATGCGCCGCCACGGCTACGACGACCGGCTCGCCTCGGCCTCGGTCGCCGCCGGCGGCACGCTGGGCGTGATGATCCCGCCCTCGATCCTGTTCGTAATCTACGGCCTGATGACCGAGAACCCGATCGGCAAGCTGTTCGTCGCCGGAATCCTGCCGGGGCTGCTCGGCACCGGGCTCTACATGGCGGCGGTGCGCTGGATCACCTGGCGCCGGCCAAGCTCCGGCCCGGCCGCGGCGCGCCGCGGCTGGCGCGAGCGCCTGCGCGGCCTCGCCGATGTGTGGCAGGTGGTGCTCCTCTTCGGCGTGGTGCTCGGCGGCATGTACCTCGGCTGGTTCTCGCCAACCGAGGCCGCCGCGGTCGGCGCCTTCGGCGCGCTCGTGCTCGCCGCGCTCGCGCGCCGGCTCACGCTCGGCGTGCTCGCTCAAGGTCTGATCGAGACCGCCGGCACCACCGCGATGATCTTCCTCATCCTGATCGGCGCCTCGGTGTTCAACTTCTTCGTCGACGCGACCGGCCTCACGCAGTCGATGATCGGCTACGTGCGCGAGCTCGGCTGGGGGCGGCTCGAGGTGTTCGTCGCGCTGTGCGTGTTCTACATCATCCTCGGCTGCCTGATGGACAGCCTGTCGATGATCCTGCTCACGCTCGGTGCGGTGTACCCGCTCGTCAAGTCGCTCGGCTTCGACCCGATCTGGTTCGGCGTGGTGCTGGTGACGCTCGGCGAGATCGGCATGATCACCCCGCCCGTGGGCATGAACCTGTTCGTGCTGCAAAGCGCCGGCGGCATGCGCCTCGAGACCGTCGCGCGCGGCATCCTGCCTTTCGTCACCGCCGACGTCGTGCGCATCCTCATCCTTTCCCTCTTTCCCATCCTCGCCACCTGGCTCCCCGGCCGGATGGCGTGATGCAACTTAACGCTTAGTTGCGGCCGAGCCAGGTGTAGTTGGAGGCGAAGATGAAGTCTTCGGGCACGCCCTGCTGCGTCGCGTGCTGGGCCTGGTCGGGCTCGGAGGCGATCGGCTGGAAGGCCTGGGCGGCGCTCATCGTGGCCGGGATCACGCCCGAGCCGATACCCAGGACCAGGGCGGTGAGGCTGGCTTGCAGGATCAGTTTGGTGTTCATGGCGTCCTCCGTGTCTTGATGCTTCACAGAGTAAAG
>DASPRX010000018.1:0-17177 GCA_035624235.1 Burkholderiales bacterium
GCGGTGAAGCGCTTGACCAGCTCGTCGACCGGCTCGGCGAAGCGCCCGGACCAGGCCTTGCGGCGGGCTCTAGACGGCCGCTTGGAAGCGGGAGGGGCCATGGGGCATACTCGGATGACGCGGCGTCGTGGCGTGGCGCGCGCGTACGGCTGCGCAGCGATGGCAAGTATAAAGCAAAACGAATATCCGGACGTTCTTCCAGACTTCCGCAACCTCGGCGTCATTGCGCGGATTCTGATTGCGGTAAATTTGATCGCGCTCGCGGCGGTGCTGTACGCCGCCGGCGGCTGGGCGCAAATGCTCGACCGCTTCGTGCAGACCGCGGCGTTTCTCGAGCCGCTGCTGCTCGCCAGCCTGGTGCTGCTGTATGCGGCTTCGCCGCTGCTCGCGCGCATGGCCTATCCGACCGGCTGCGCGACGGTGCTCGCGCTGGTCCTCGTCCTGGCGGCGGCGACCGAACTGCTGTGGCAGCGCAACGCGGCGCCGCCCGTGTCCGGCCTGGCGCGTACGCTCGCGCTCGCAGGCCTGATCGTCGGCCTGCTGATCGGCTATTTCCGCCTGCTGGCGAAGGCGTACTCGCCGGCGCTTTCCGAGGCGCGCCTGCAGGCGCTGCAGGCGCGCATCCGGCCGCATTTCCTGTTCAACAGCCTGAATGCCGTGCTGGCGCTCATCCGGCGCGATCCCAAGCGCGCGGAGCGCGCGCTCGAGGACCTGTCGGACCTGTTCCGCACCCTGATGTCGGACGGGCGACAGTTCGTGCGCCTTGCCGACGAGATCGCGCTGCTCGAGCGTTATGCCAGCATCGAGCAGCTGCGGTTGGGCGAGCGCCTGCGCATCGTCTGGGAGCTCGATACCGCGCCGACCGACGCGCTGTTGCCGCCGCTCGTGCTGCAGCCGCTGCTCGAGAACGCGGTGTACCACGGCGTCGAGCCCGGCACCGGGGCGGGCGAAGTGGTGGTGCACGTCGAGCGGCGCGGCGACCGCGTGCTGGCGCGCATCGAGAACCCCTATCATCCGGAGCATCAGCACCGCGCCGGCAATCGCATGGCGCTCGCCAACATCCGCGAGCGACTGCAGCTGTTCTTCGACGCCGAGGCGCGGCTGGAGGCGGCCGAGCGCGACGGCCGCTACCGGGTGGAGATCGAGATCCCCTATCGCTTGCGCGCGCCGGGGCGAGCATGAGCGAGCTGCGGGTGTTCATCGTCGACGACGAGACGCCGGCACGCGAGCGCCTGCGCGAGCTGCTCGGCGATATCGCGCCGCAGGTTCCCACCGCGGTGGTCGGCGAAGCGCGTAACGGCCTGGAGGCGGTCGAGCGCGTGCCGGCGAGCGGCGCCGAGGTGCTGCTGCTCGACATCCAGATGCCCGGCATGGGCGGGCTCGAGCTCGCGCGCCACCTCGCTCGCCTCGAGCATCCACCGGCGGTGATCTTCGTGACCGCGCACGACCGCCATGCCGTCGAGGCTTTCGAGCTGAATGCGCTCGACTACCTGCTCAAGCCGGTGCGCGCCGAGCGGCTTGCGGCGGCGCTGCGCAAGGCGAGCGCCGCCGGCGCGCCGGACGCGGAGAAGCTCGCGCGCGCCGCCGATCAGGTGCGCGAATCCGACGGCAGGGCGCGCGAATACCTGGCGGTGTCCGAGCGCAACCGCATTCTGCTCGTGCCGGTGCGCGACATCGTGTACCTGAAGGCCGAGCTCAAGTACGTCACGCTGCGCACGCGGGAGCGCGAGCACCTCGTGGAGGATTCGCTGGTGGCGCTCGAGCGCGAGTTCGCCGAGCGCTTCGTACGCATCCATCGCAATTGTCTGGTCGCCAAGTCCGCGATTCGCGGCTTCGAGCGGGCCCCGGGCGACGACGAGGTGCGCTGGCTGGTGCTGCTGGAGGGGACCGACGAGAAGCTGCCGGTCAGCCGCCGCCAGTGGCCGATGCTGCGGGAGCTCGCGGCAGAGAGGTGATTCCGGACGCGAGCCGCTTGCGGGCGTCGTCCAGGCGCGCGTCCAGGTACGCGAGGTAGAAGTCCGGCACCGTCAAACCGACCAGCGGCTGCGCCAGGCGCTCTCCGTCCGGACCGTAGAAGCCCAGCGTCGGCAGCACGTGCACCTGCTGCGCATGCGCGAAGTCCGCCTGCGAAACGCCTTGTCCCGAGAAATCCGTCAGCCGCGCGTGGCTGGTGACGTCGACTTCTACGATCCGGGGCGCCGCGGCGCGATCGGCGAGCAAGGGCTCGAGGTAGTCGCGCTTGGCGCGTTCGCAGTACACGCAATCGGGCTGCGTATACAGAACCACGAGCGGGCCACCCGCGCGATGCGCGTCGCGCGCCTCGCGCGCGAGGTCGCGCGCCTCGGGAATGCGCTGCGCGAAGGCAGTCGCCGAAAGCGTGCATGCTAGAATGAAAATCACTATTCGCACAGAATGAATCCCCCCGCAACGCGCAACGTCGAGCGCGTGGTCATCGCAACCCGCCGCAGCCGCCTCGCCATGTGGCAGGCGGAGCACGTCAAGAAACGGCTGCACGCATTATATCCGCGGCTCGAGGTCGACCTGCTTCCCCTGTCGACGCGCGGCGACGAGCTGCTCGAAGCGCGCCTGGACAGCGCAGGCGGCAAGGGGCTGTTCGTCAAGGAGCTCGAGGCGGCGATGGCCGACGGCCGGGCCGATCTGGCGGTGCACTCGATGAAGGACGTGCCGGTCGAGCTGCCCGAGGGCTTTGTGCTCGCGGCGATCACCGCGCGCGAGGATCCGCGCGATGCCTTCGTGTCCAACCGCCATGCGTCGCTAGACGAGCTGCCCGATGGCGCCGTCGTCGGCACCGCGAGCCTGAGGCGGGCGGCGCAGATCGCCGAGCGACGGCCCGGTCTCACGATCCGCACGTTGCGCGGCAACCTCGACACCCGGCTCGCCAAGCTCGACCGCGGCGAGTACGACGCGGTGGTGCTGGCTGCCGCCGGACTGCGCCGCCTGGGGCTCGCGGCGCGCATCCGCATGCTGCTCGAGCCCGCGCAGAGCCTGCCGGCTGCCGGGCAGGGGGCGCTAGGCATCGAATGCCGCAGCGCCGACCGCGCGCTGTGCGAGCTGCTTGCGCCGCTCGGCGACGCCGCGAGCGACGTCTGCGTGCGCGCGGAGCGCGCGGTGAATCGCGCCCTCGGAGGCAATTGCGCCGTGCCGCTCGGCGCTTATGCCGAACTGGAGGACACGCGCCTGCGCCTGCGCGCGCTGCTCGCTTCGCCGGACGGCAGGCGCATCGCGCGGGCCGAACGCACGGGCGACGCTGCCGAGCCCGAGCGACTCGGCGGAGAAACGGCCCAGGCGCTGCGCGAGCTGGGCGCGTCGGAAATCCTGGCGCAGCTGGCGGCATCCCAGTGAGCGGCGCCGCGCTTGCCGGGCGCGGCATCGTCGTGACCCGCCCGCGCGAGCAGGCCGAGGGGCTCGCGCGGCTGATCGCATCGGCGGGCGGTGAGCCGTTCGTGTTTCCGGCCATCGAGATCGAGAATCTCGCCGACCTGCGGCCGATCCTCGTGGTCATCGACCGCCTCGAGACCTTCGATCTCGCGATCTTCATCAGCCCGAACGCGGTGCACAAGGCACTGAACCTGGTCCGTGCGCGGCGCGGCGAGCGCGGCTGGCCGCCGCGGCTGCGCGTCGCGGCGGTGGGCCGTGGCAGCCGGCGCGAGCTCGAGCGCGAGGGGCTCAAGGAAGTTCTGGCGCCCGCCGCGCATGTGGACAGCGAAGCGCTGCTCGCCCTGCCGGAGCTGGCGCAGATGCCGGGCAAGCGCGTGGTCATCTTTCGCGGCGAAGGCGGCCGCGAGCTGCTCGGCGACACGCTCACTGCGCGCGGCGCGCAGGTCGAGTACGCGGAGTGCTATCGCCGCGTGCGCCCGCGCGCCGACAGCGCCCCGTTGCTCGCGGCCTGGGCGCGCGGCGGCGTGCACGCCGTAACGGTCTCCTCGAGCGAGGGCCTGGCGAACCTGTTCGAGATGCTCGGCAAGCTGGGCCAGCAGTGGTTGCGCACGACGCCGCTCTTCGCGCCGCACGACCGCGTGGCCGAAGCGGCGCGGCGGCTTGGCGTGCGCTCGGTGGTCGTCGCCGGGCCGGGAGACGCCGAGCTGCTCGAGGCGCTAGTTGCATACTTCGGCCCGCCAAAGTAAAAGAGTGCGCCATGGACGAGAGCGGCGACAAGCGGAGCGTGAACGCACCGGCGGCCAAGCAGACGCCGCGCGGCGCCTCGTCCAGGCTCGCCCTGCTGACGCTTGTCCTCGCGGCCGTGCTGTCTGCCCTCGTCTGGCTCGACGCGCGCCAGCGCATCGCCGAGACGCAGGAGCAGGTCGCGCGCCGGTTGCGCGAAATGGAGCGGGAAGGCGGCGCGGCGAGCGCGCTCGCGCAACAGGCGCAGAATGCCGTGCGCGAGCTGCAGGCAAGCGTCGCGCAACTCGACGCGCGGCTTAACGACGCGCGCGAAAAGCAGCGCGCGCTGGACGCGATGTATCAGGACCTCGCGCGCAATCGCGACGAATGGCAGCTTGCCGAAATCGAGCAGATACTGGACATCGCCTCGCAGCAGCTGCGGCTCGCGGGCAACGTGCGCGCGGCGCTGCTCGCGCTGCAGCTCGCGGACGCACGGCTGGCGCGCGCCGATCGCCCCCAGTTCGCGCCGATCCGGCGCGCGCTGGCGAGCGACATCGAGCGGCTGAAGTCCGTACAGACGCCCGATATCCCGGGCCTGAGCGCGAAGCTCGACGCGCTCGTGGGTGCGGTCGACGAGCTGCCGATCGGCGCGGCTGAGCGTGCTTCGCCCGCGGGCGCGCGCACGAGTGCTCCGGCAGAGCAGGGCGCGCTCGCAAGGCTGGGCGCGGACTTGTGGGAGGAGCTGCGCGGGCTGGTGGTGCTGCGTCGCATCGACACCCCCGAGCCGCCGCTGCTGCCGCCGACGCAGGCCTATTTCCTGCGCGAGAACCTGCGCCTGCGGCTGCTCGACGCGCGCATTTCGCTGCTCGCGCAGGATTCGACGGGATACCGGGCCGACCTGCGCGTGGCGCGCGACTGGATCAAGCGCTATTTCGACCCGGGATCCAAGCTGGTCGCCGCGGCGTTGGCGCAGATCGAGCAGCTGCGCGCCGCGCCGCTGGCCGCGGAGATGCCGTCGATCGCGCAGAGCCTGGACGCGGTGCGCAGCTTCCGGAAATGAGAATCCTGTTCTGGCTGCTGGCGGCGTTCGCGGCGGCGGTCGCGCTCGTGATCCTCGGCCGCATGCAAGACAGCTACGTTCTGTTCGTGTATCCGCCGTACCGACTCGAACTGTCGCTCCTGCTTTTCCTGATTCTCGCCGCGGCCGGGGTCGCACTGCTGTATCTACTGGCGCGCATCGTGCACCACACGCTCGCGCTTCCCGGCCACGTGCGCGGCTGGCGCGAGCGGCGTCAGCGCTCGCGCGCGCGGTCGGCGCTGGTGGCCGCGATCCAAGCGTACTACGAGGGACGCTACGCGCGCGCGGAGAAGGAAGCGGGCGCTGCCCACGAGGCGGGGGCAGCGCCGGGCCTGGCGGCGCTCATGGCGGCGCGCGCCGCGCACCAGATGCGCAATTTCGCCGAGCGAGACAAGTGGCTGGAGCGCGCGGCGGCGGCGGGCGACAGCCTGCAGGTCGCGCGACTGGTCACGCGGGCCGAGCTCGCGCTCGAGGAGCGTGATTTCGAGGCCGCGCGCAGCGCGCTGAAGGAGCTGCACGACTCCGGGCCGCGCACTATCGCCTCGCAGCGCATGTTGCTGCGCGCCGAGAGCGGCATCGGCAATTGGCAGGAGGTGCTGCGCATCACCGCGCAGCTGGAGAAGCGCGACGCGATCGCGCCGGCCATGGCCGAGGAGTACAAGGTGCAGGCCTATGTCGCGCTGCTCGCGCGCGCCAGCGGCGACCGGGCCGCGCTGGAGAGGAGCTGGCGCGAGGTGCCGTCGCGCGATCAAACCAACCCGCGCGTGGCGCTCGCCGCGGCGCGCCACGCGGCGGCGCTCGGCGCGGCGACGCTGGCGCGCGAGATCATCGAGCGAGGCCTCGCGCTCGAGTGGAGCGCGCCGCTCGTGTCGGCCTACGGCGAGCTGCCCGCGTTGAATGCCGCCGAGCGCGCGCTCGAAGCGCGCAAGCGCATCGAGCGCGCGGAGGCCTGGCTGCACGAGCGCCCCGAGGATGCGCAGTTGCTCGCGGCGCTCGGCCGGCTGTGCGCCGCGGCCGAGCTGTGGGGCAAGGCGCAGAGCTACCTGGAAGCGAGCCTCGCCTTCGAGGAGACGCGCGCCGCGCATCTGGAGCTCGCGCGCCTTGCCGAGCACGCCGGGCGCACGGCCGAGGCGCAGCGGCATTTCCGGCGCGCCGCGGAGATGTCGCGCGCCTGAGGCGGCGCTAGGCCCAGTCCCTGGGCCGCAGGAAATCCGTGTAGAGCCTTGCCTCGTCGCTGCCGGGCGCCGGCCGCCAGTCGTAGCGCCAGATCACGCGTGGCGGCAGCGACATCAGGATCGACTCGGTGCGTCCGCCCGACTGCAGCCCGAACAGCGTGCCGCGGTCGTAGACCAGGTTGAACTCGACGTAGCGCCCGCGACGGTAGGCCTGGAACTCCCGCTCGCGCTCGCCGTAGGCGAGCCCGCGGCGGCGCTCCAGGATCGGGGCATACGCGGTGAGGAAGTGGTCGCCGACCGAGCGCGCCAGGGCGAAAGCGAACTCGAAATCGCGCTCGGCGAAGTCGTCGAAAAACACGCCGCCGATACCGCGCGGCTCGGCGCGGTGGCGGATGTAGAAATAGCGGTCGCACCAGGCCTTGAAGCGCGGATAGTAGTCGGCTCCGAAAGGCTCGAGCGCACGGCGGCAGGTCGCATGGAAATGCCGCGCGTCGTCCTCGAAGCCGTAGTAGGGGGTCAGGTCCATCCCGCCGCCGAACCACCAGACCGCCGGCTCGCCCTCCCCGGTGGCCGCGAAGAAGCGCACGTTCATGTGCGCCGTCGGGCAGTACGGGTTGCGCGGGTGCAGCACGAGCGAGACGCCCATCGCCTCGTAGCCGCGGCCGGCGAGCTCGGGGCGCGCGGCGCTCGCCGCGGGCGGCAGCCCGCGGCCGAGCACGCGCGAGTAGTTGACGCCGCCCCGCTCGAACAGGGCGCCTTCCTCGATCACCCGCGTGACGCCGCCGCCGCCGGGCGCCCCATCCGGATCCTGCCTCTGCCAAGGGTCGGTGCGGAAGCTGCCGCCGTCCAGCGCCTCGAGCCCGGCGACGATGCGCTGCTGCAGGCCGACGAAGTACTGCGCGACCGCGTTCGCGTCCACGCTAGGCCTTCTTCATGGCGCGCTCGCCGATGTCCCGGCGAAACTGCTTTCCGTCGAAGCGGATCGCCTCGGCCGCTTCGTAGGCGCGGCTGCGCGCGATGCGCAGCGAGTCGCCGAGCGCGGTCACGCACAGCACGCGCCCGCCGTTCGTGAGCACGCGTCCGGCTTCGAGGCGCGTTCCTGCGTGGAACACGCGGCACTCGGGGGTCGGCTTGGGCAGGCCTTCGATCGCGTCGCCCCTGCGCGGCTCCTCGGGATAGCCGTGCGCGGCGAGCACGACGCCGAGCGCCGGCCTGCGGTCCCACACGACTTCGGCGTTCGCGAGGCGCCCTTCGAGGGCGCGCTCGACGAGCTCGAGCAGGTCGGACTTGAGGCGCAGCATGATCGGCTGCGTCTCCGGGTCCCCCAGGCGGCAGTTGAATTCGAGCGTCTTTGGATTGCCGTCCCGGTCGATCATCAGGCCCGCGTACAGGAAGCCCACGTAGGGCATGCCGTCCTGGGCCATGCCCTGCACCGCCGGCATGACGATCTCGCGCATAACGCGCGCGTGCACTCTCGGCGTCACGATCGGGGCGGGCGAGTAGGCCCCCATGCCGCCGGTGTTCGGTCCGCGGTCGCCGTCCTGGAGCCGCTTGTGGTCCTGACTGGTGGCGAGCGGCACCGCGTGCGCGCCGTCCGCCATGACGATGAAGCTCGCTTCCTCGCCTTCGAGGAAGTCCTCCAGCACCACGCGTCCGCCGGCATCGCCCATGCGACGCTCGAGCAGCATCATTTCGATCGCCGCGTGTGCCTCGGCGAGCGTCGCCGCCACAACGACGCCCTTGCCGGCAGCGAGCCCGTCGGCCTTCACGACGAGCGGCGCGCCATGCCTGTCGGCGTAGCTCTTCGCCGCGCGCGCATCGTCGAAGGTCTCGTGGCGCGCGGTCGGGATCCGGTGCCGCAGCATGAAGCGCTTGGCGAAGTCCTTGGAGGCCTCGAGCTGGGCCGCGGCGCGCGTCGGCCCGAAGATCCTGAGTCCGGCGGAGCGGAAGGCGTCCACCACGCCCTCGGCGAGCGGCGCCTCGGGGCCCACCAAGGTGAGGTGAACGCGCTCGCGCCTGGCGAAATCCACCAGCTCGGGAATCGAGCCGAACGGGACATTCTTCAGCCCCGGCTCGGTCGCCGTGCCGCCGTTGCCCGGGGCGACGTAGACCAGCTGCACGCGCGGGCTCTGCGCGAGCTTCCAGGCCATGGCGTGCTCGCGGCCGCCGGCACCGATGACGAGCAGTTTCATCTCAGTGCCGGAAGTGCCGCACCCCGGTGAACACCATTGCCACGCCGCGCTCGTCGGCCGCGGCGATCACCTCGTCGTCGCGCACGCTGCCTCCCGGCTGGATGACCGAGATCGCGCCCGCGTCGACCACCACGTCGAGCCCGTCGCGGAAGGGAAAGAAGGCGTCCGAGGCGACGACCGATCCGGTGAGCGCGAGGCCCGCGTTCTGCGCCTTGATCGAGGCGATGCGCGCGCTGTCCACGCGGCTCATCTGCCCGGCGCCGACGCCGAGCGTCATGCCGCCGGCGCAGAACACGATGGCGTTCGATTTCACGAATTTTGCGACGCGCCAGGCGAACAGCAGGTCGGCGAACTGCGCTTCGCTTGGCGACTTGCGCGTGACGACCTTGAGCGCCGCGCGCTCGATCTCGTGCGCGTCGCTCGCCTGCACGAGCAATCCGCCGCCGACGCGCTTGTAGTCGTGCGCCTGGCCGCCGCGCGCGAGCGGCACCTCGAGCACGCGCAGATTCTGTCTGGCGGCGAGGTATTCGCGCGCCTCGGGCTCGACGCGCGGCGCGATGATCACTTCGGCGAACTGTTTGCCGACGGCCTCCGCGGTGGCGCGGTCGAGCGCGCGGTTGAAGGCGAGAATCCCGCCATAGGCGGACACCGGATCGGTCTTGAAGGCCTTCTGGTAGGCCGCGAGCAGGTTCGCGCCGAGCGCGACGCCGCAGGGGTTGGCGTGCTTGATGATGACGCAAGCGGGCTCGCCGAAGCTCTTGACGCACTCCCAGGCCGCATCCGCGTCCGCGATGTTGTTGTACGAAAGCTCCTTGCCCTGCAGCTGGCGGTAGCTGGCGATACCGCCCTCTGCCGGACGCTCGTCGCGATAGAACGCGGCCGACTGGTGCGGATTCTCGCCGTAGCGCAGGTCCTGCAGCTTGCGCAGCTGCAGGTTCAGCACGTCCGGATACTCGCGGCGCTTGCCGCGCGCGTCCAGAGAAAAGAGATAGTTGGCGATGGCGCCGTCGTACGCGGCGGTGTGCGCGAACACCTTCTTCGCGAGCTCGAGGCGCAGGGCCTCGGACACGCCCCCCGTCGCGCGGACATCCTCGAGCACGCGCGCGTAGTCCCGTGGGTCGACGACCACCGCCACGCCGCCGTAGTTCTTGGCGGCCGCGCGCAGCATCGTCGGACCGCCGATGTCGATGTTCTCGATCGCGTCCTCGAGGCGGCAGTCCGGATCCGCCACGGTCGCCTGGAACGGGTACAGGTTCACGACCACGAGGTCGATCGGCTCGATGCCCGCGTTTCGGATCGCCGCCATATGCGCTGCGACGTCGCGCCGCGCGAGCAATCCGCCGTGCACCTTGGGGTGCAGCGTCTTCACGCGGCCGTCGAGCATTTCGGGAAAGCCGGTGTAGGCCGATACCTCTGTCGCCCTGACGCCTTCCTTCTCGAGCAGCTTCGCCGTGCCGCCCGTGGACAGCAACGACACGCCAAGCGCCGCGAGGGCGCGCGCGAGATCGACGACGCCGGACTTGTCCGAGACGCTGATCAGCGCCCTGTTGACCTTGTGCATGCCTCGAGCGCGGGCGGCGCCTGGCGCGCTCAGCCCTTGATGCGCAGCTGCTGCATCTTCTTGCGCAGCGTGTTGCGATTGATCCCCAGCATCGACGCCGCGAGGCTCTGGTTACCCTCGGCGAAACCGAGAACGGTTTCGATCATCGGTTTCTCGATGTTCTTGAGCACCATCTCGTAGATGGCGGTCGGCGCCTCGCCGTCCATATCTTTGTAGTATCGCTCGAGCGAGCGCTTCACGGCCTCGGCGAGCTCATTGGTGCGGCTCATGCGGCCAGTGCCTCCATCGTCTGCGGCGCGGCAGCGAGCCGCGCGAAATAGCCTTCGACCGCGGCGAGCTGCGCGCGCGCCGATTCGATGCCGTTGGCGTGACGGCGGAATGCCTCGCCGCCCGGCAGCTCGCGCGTCGTCCAGCCGATGTGCTTGCGCGCCACGCGCACGCCGTGCTCCTCGCCGTACAGGGCGTACAGCCCCTCGAGGTGCTCGTGCAGCACGGCGCTGACCTCGGCGAATCCCGGCGCCGCGAGCTGCTCGCCGGTGGCGAGGTAGTGCTCGATCTCGCGGAACAGCCACGGCCGGCCCTGCGCCGCGCGCCCGATCATCACGCCATCGGCCGCGGTGCGCGCGAGCACCCGGCACGCGTCTTCGGGCGTGCGAATGTCGCCGTTGGCGATCACTGGGATGGCGAGCGCCGATTTGACCTCGGCGATGGTGTCGCATTCCGCCTCACCGCCGAACCCGCAGGCGCGCGTGCGGCCGTGGATCGCCAGCAGTTGCACGCCGGCCGCCTGGGCGATGCGCCCGATGCGCACCGCGTTGCGCGCCGCGCGATGCGGGCCGGTGCGGATCTTGAGCGTGACCGGCACCGGCACCGCCGCGACCACCGCTTCGAGGATGCGCGCGACGAGCGCCTCGTCGCCAAGCAGCGCCGAACCGGCATACAAGTTGCAGACCTTCTTCGCCGGGCAGCCCATGTTGATGTCGATGATCTGCGCACCGAGGTCAACGTTGTAGCGCGCCGAGTCGGCCATCATTGCGGGATCGGCGCCCGCGATCTGCACCGAGATCGGTCCCGGCTCGCCGACGTGGTCGAGCCGCAGGCGGGTCTTGCGCGAGTCGCGCAGCTCGGGCCGCGAGCCGACCATCTCCGACACCGCGAGGCCGGCGCCGAAGCGCCGGGCGAGCTGGCGGAAAGGTCGGTCGGTCACGCCTGCCATCGGAGCGACGAGCAACGCGTTGCGCAAGACGTGCGCGCCGATTTTCATGCTCTTCAGGCGGTTAGCCGGTATGCGAAGGGGAAGCGAATTCTATCCGGTTTTCCGGCGAAAAAAAAAGCTCGCAGCTCAAGGAAGCGCCGAGGATCCGTAGATCATGCGGCGCGCGAAGAAGCGGCGCGCCGGCGGCAGCACGTCGAGCGCACTCAGCGCGAGGCCGCGCGCGGCGCCGACGAACGGGTTCGCGCCGAGAAACGCGCTCGCGAGCAGATCGGTGAGGCGGATCGTCGCGCCGGCGTCCAGCCTGCGCCTCGCGGCAAAGCGCTCGAGCGTCGCGGGCGCGCCCGGATCTTCCGCCTCGCGCCAGATGGCGGCGAGCTGCCACGCGTCGCGCAGGCCGAGATTCAGGCCCTGGCCTGCGACCGGATGCAGGGTCTGGGCCGCGTTGCCCACGAACACCTCGCGCGGCCCGATGCGCGAGGGGCGTACGCGCAGCGCGAGCGGATGCACCGCGCGCCCTTGCACCGCCATGGGGCGTCCGGCACGCGCGCCGATCGTGCCCGCGAGCTCGCTCAGGAATTCGCCCTCCGGTGCCTGCGCGAGGGCGCGGGCGCGCGCGGGACGCGCGGCCCAGACGAACGCGTAGCGGCCGGCGAGCGGCAGCAGCGCGAGCGGTCCTTCGGGGGTGAAGCGCTCGAACGCGACGGTGCCGGCGGCGGGCGAGGTCTCGAGCAGGCCGACGACGGCATCCTGATCGTAGCGCTTCTCGCTCACCTCCTCGGCGTGCCCCTCCGCGTGCGCGATGCAGCGCGCGGCAGGATGTTCTGCGCTCCTCAGCACCTCGATCGCGCTCGTCTCTAGCAGGTTGCGTAGCGCCTCGGCGAGCGTCCCGTACTCGACCACGTAGCCGAGCGCCGGCACGCCCGCTTCGGCCGCGTCCATGCGCACGCGGCCGAAGCCGCCGGCCTGCGAGACATGAATCGTCTCGATCGGCGTGGGCGCGAGCAGCGCCCAGGCGCCGATGCGCTCGAGGATGAGGCGGCTCGCGTAGGACAGCGCGATCGGGCGCCGCGACACGGCGCGCGCGCGTTCCTCCGCCGGCGCGCGGTCGACGAGCGTCACGCGGTGCGGCGAGGCGCGCAGGGCGAGCGCGAGTGTGCAGCCGACCGGGCCGCCGCCCGAAACGAGGATGTCAAGCGGCGCGGCGGGCATCGCGCATCAGCGCCTCGATGTCGTCGATCTGCTTGGGCGCCTCGTGCGTCAGGACTTCGTGGCCGGTCGCGGTGACGACCACGTCGTCCTCGATGCGCACGCCGATGTCGCGCAGCGGCGCGGGCACGTCGTCCGCGGCGCGCACGTACAGGCCGGGCTCGACGGTGAGCGTCATGCCCGGCTCGAGCGGTCGCCAGCGTCCCTCGCGCTTGTACTCGCCCGCGTCGTGCACATCGAGCCCCAGCCAGTGGCCGGTGCGGTGCATGTAGTAGCGCTTGTAGGTCTCCTTCTGCAGCACTTCTTCCAGGTTGCCCGCGAGGAGCTTCAGATCGAGCATGCCCTGCGCGAGCACCCTGACCGCCGCGTCGTGCGGTTCGTTCCAGGCCTTGCCCGGGCGAACCTCATGCAACGCGGCGCTCTGCGCGGCGAGCACCAGCTGATAGATGTCGCGTTGCGCGCCGCTGAAGCGCCCGCTGACCGGAATGGTGCGCGTGATGTCCGAGGCGTAGCCTGCGAGCTCGCAGCCCGCGTCGATGAGCAGCAGGTCGCCGTCGCGCAGCTGCGCATCGTTCGACACGTAGTGAAGCACGCAGGAGTTCGCCCCGGAGGCGACGATCGGCCAGTAGGCCGGAAACTGCGCCCCGCCGTAGCGGAACTCATGCAAGAGCTCCGCCTCGACCTGGTACTCGAACCGTCCGGCGCGCGCGCTGCGCATCGCCCGGCGGTGCGCGGCGGCGGCGATCGACGCCGCGCGGCGCATGAGCGAGAGCTCGCGCGCGTCCTTCACCAGGCGCATCTCGTCGAGCAGCGTGCGCACGTCGTGCACGCGCTCGGGTGCGCTCACCCCTGCGCGCGACTTGGCGCGCACCGCGTTCAGCCAGCGTACGGCGCGCGCGTCCCAGTCCGCGTCGGCGCCGAGCGGATAGTGCAGCGCGGACTGGTTCTCGAGCAGCTGAGCGAGCTTCTCGTCCAGCTCGCCGATCGGATGCGCTTCGTCGAAGCCGAAATGCTCGCGCGCGGCCTGCGGGCCGTAGCGAAAGCCGTCCCAGGTCTCGCGCTCGGCGTTGCGCTCGCGGCAGAAGAGCAGCGCGCGCGGCTCCTGCCCGGCGACGAGCACCAGCGCGGCCTCGGGCTCGGTGAAGCCGGTGAGATGATAGAAGTAGCTGTCGAAGCGATACGGGAAGTGCGTGTCCCGGTTGCGGATTCGCTCGGGCGCGGTCGGCAGCACCGCAACGCCGCTGCCCATCGCCTGGGCGAGGCGCCGCCGCCGCTCGGCGTAGATGCCGCGCTCGAGGGAGAGATCGCTCAGCTGCATATCCGGTTCACTCCTCTGCTTGCGGCGCGAGCTGGGCGTCGAGCATACCAGCCCAGCGCGTCGCGTATTCGTCCAGCCGTTCGTCGATGCGCGCGGAGAGCGCTGCGAGCGCTGCCTGCAATCCGTCGCGCGGCTCGCCTGCCTCGAGCTCCGCGACGCCCTGCGCGCACTGCGCGAGCAGCTCGCGCACGGCGAGCGCCGCGGCGAGCGCGCTCTTCAGGCGCTCGCGCGGATGCGCGATCCACGCGGGTGGCGCGGCGAGCGCTGCGAGCCTCTCGCCGAGCTCCAGGATGCGCTTGCGCAGGCGCGGCAGCGCGCCGAGCCTGCCCGACTGCACCTCGCCCCACACCGCCGCTTCCACCACCGACAGCCACTCGCGGCGCAGCGCACGCAGCCAGCCCGCATCGCAGGCCAGCGCGCGCTCAACCGCTTCAGCCTCGAGCCGCATCGTCCGCCATCACCTTCGCCTCGAGCTCGGCGAGCCGCTCGGCGGTGCCTACGTCCGTCCACAGCCCTTCGTAGAGCTCGCCGCTCAGCCGCCCGCGGTCGGCTGCCGCACGCAGCAGCGGCGCAAGCGGGGCTCGCGCGCCGGCTGCGACGCCGGCGACGAGCGCCGGCGAAACGACCGCGATGCCCGCATAAGTGTAGCGCGGCGCGCCGCCGTTGCCGACGCGACCCTCGCAGAGCGAAAAATCGCCGGCAGCGTGGTGCGGGGGATTCGGCACCAGCACCAGGTGCGCGAGGGCTGCCCCGAGCGCGCGGCTGCGCAGCCGCGCAAAATCGTAGTCGCAGAATACGTCCGCGTTCACGAGCAGGAACGGCGCCTCGCCGAGCAGCGCGCGCGCCTGCGCCAGGCCGCCCGCAGTCTCGAGCGGAACGTCCTCGCGCGAGTAGCGGATCACGAGCCCGCAGGCCGAACCGTCGCCGAGGCGCGCCATGATTCCATCGGCCAGATGCGAAACATTGATCACCACCTCGCGGTACCCGGCTGCCGCCAAGCGCTCCAGGTGCCACAACGCGAGCGGCTTGCCGCGGACTTCGACGAGCGCCTTGGGCAGCGTGTCGGTGAGGGGGCGCAGCCGCTCGCCGCGCCCGGCCGCGAGGAGCATCGCCTTCACGCGGCCTGCGCCTCGATGCGCTCGAACAGCCGCGCGAGCGGCGCGAGCTCGGCGTAGCGGCGCACCACCGCGCGCGCGTAGCCCACGAAGCGCGGCGTGTCCTCGAGGTACCTCGCCTTTGCGTCCCGGTAGTTCAGCCGCGCGAAGATGCCGAGCACCTTGAGGTGACGCTGCAGTCCCATCCATTCGAAGCTGCGCCAGAAGGCGGCGAAATCGGCATCGACCGGGAGCGCTGCGCGCCGCGCGGCTTCCCAATAACGCACGCACCAGTCGAGCACGCGCTCCTCGTCCCAGCTGATGAACGCGTCGCGAAGCAGCGAGACGATGTCGTAGCTGATCGGCCCGAGCACCGCGTCCTGGAAATCGAGCACGCCCGGATTGGGCTCGCATACCATCAGGTTGCGCGGCATGAAGTCGCGGTGCACGAATACCGCCGGCTGCGCCAGGGCGCTCGCCGCGAGCCGACCGAACACGGCATCCAGTTCTGTGCGCTGGGCCTGCGAAAGGCGCAGCCCGAGATGGCGGCCGAGGTACCACTCGGGGAAGAGCTCCATCTCGCGCCTGAGCAGCGCCTCGTCGTACGGCGGCAGCGCGCCGGCGCGCGTCGCGAGCTGCCAGCGCACCAGGGCTGCCGTCGCGTCGCGCATGAGCGGCGCGGCGCTGTGCTCGTCGAGCGCCTGCAGATAGCTGCGCGTGCCGAGATCGGTGAGCAGCAGGAAGCCCTGCGCCTCGTCCTGCGCGTGCACTTCGGGAGCGTTGATGCCTGCCGCGCGCAGCAGGCGTGCGACGTGCACGAACGGCCGGCAATCCTCCTGCTCCGGCGGGGCGTCCATCGCCACGTAGCTACGCCCGTCGGGCAGGCGGGCGCGGAAGTAGCGCCGGAAGCTCGCGTCTTCGGACGCGGGCGCTAGGCTGAAGTCAGGATGCCCGAGCTGCGCTGCGAGCCAGCGTCTGAGCGCCTCGAGGCGTGAATCCATGCGACCTGTTGGCGCGTTGCGCATTCGACGGAATTATGAGATTTTAGCACTCAAAGAATCATCCCTTTGCCTTCCGCCTATGCAGCTCCGCCACGCGCGGAAGCAGGCCGTTCCCGGCGCCCGCTTCGCGACGCTGGTCGTCTTGCTCTGCAACTGCCTGGGCGCCGCGGCGGATCCGGGCGGCGGGGGAACGACCACGATCGACGCCGAACGCATCCAAGGCGTCACCGACCTGGAGATCACGGCGCGCGGCAAGGTCGAGATGCGCACCGACGACACCAGCATATTCAGCGATTACCTCAAGTACAACCAGGAGTTCGGACGCGTGGACGCGGAAGGCGGCGTGAGGATGGAGAAGGGGCCGGACCGGTTCTTCGGCCCGCGCATGGTGTACGACGTGCTGAATCAGTCGGGCACCTTCGAGCAGCCGACCTACGAGATCAACCTGACGCAAAGCGCGCGCGGGACCGCCTCCCAGCTGGACTTCACCGGCCTGGACCAGCTGCACATGCGCAACGCTACCTACACCACCTGCTCGCCCGGCAAGGAGGACTGGCGCCTCGATGTCGGCGAGCTCGATCTCGACTACGACAAGCGCGAGGGCCGCGCCAAGAACGTGAAACTGCACTTCCTGGATACGACCATAGGCTATCTGCCGTACGCGTCGTTTCCGCTGGAAAACAGCCGCAAGACGGGCTTTCTGACCCCGTCCTACGGCTCGAACTCCCAGCGAGGCTTCCAGTTCGAGGCGCCGTTCTACCTGAACCTCGCGCCCGAGCAGGACGCGACGATCACGCCCGTGCTGATGACCCGCCGCGGCGTGCAGGTGAAGACCGACTACCGCTACCTGGGCCGCAGCTATACGGGCGAGCTGCGCTACGAAGTGCTGCCGAACGACCAGGTGCTGGGCATCACGCGCGAAGGCTACTCGCTGCATCACGAGCAGCACATCACGCCCAACCTGTTCGCCTGGCTCGACATGACGAAGGTGTCCGACGACCGCTATTTCGTCGATCTCTCGTCCAAGATCCAGCAGACTTCTACGCGTACGCTGCCGCGCGACGGCTACCTCCAGTACAACGGCTCCGTGGCGGGCACCGGCTATTCGTTGCAGGCGCGCGTCCAGCGCTTCCAGACCCTGCAGGACCCGCTCGCCCCCCTGGTGCCGCCGTACGACAGGATTCCGGCGATCAATTTCTCGACCGGCCGTAGCG
>DASPRX010000016.1:0-4673 GCA_035624235.1 Burkholderiales bacterium
TCATGCGCTGGCTGCTGCCCGAATACATCGAAGACATCCTGCCCGATGAGGCGGCGCGGATCGAATCGCTGCGCCGCGGGATTCTCGACGAGTTCGCGGCGTGGGGCTACCAGCTGGTGATGCCGCCGCTGCTCGAATATCTCGAATCGCTGCTCACCGGCACGGGCCGCGATCTCGATCTGCGCACCTTCAAGCTCGTCGACCAGCTCTCCGGCCGAATGATGGGCGTGCGCGCGGACATCACGCCTCAAGTCGCACGGCTGGACGCGCACCTGCTGAACCGCCAGGGCGTCACGCGCCTGTGCTATTGCGGCACCGTGCTGCACACGCGTCCCGCCGGGCTGGCGGGCACGCGCGAGCCGCTGCAGATCGGGGCGGAGATCTACGGCCACGCGGGCGTCGAGAGCGACATCGAGATCCAGCGCCTGCTCGGGCGCGCGTTGGGTCTCGCGCGCGTCAAAGGCGCGCGCATCGACATCGGCCACGTCGCGGTGTTCCGTTCGCTGGTGCGCGCGGCGGCGATCGGCCGCGAGAGCGAGGCCGAGCTGTTCGAGGCGCTGCAGCGCAAGGATCGCCCGGCGCTCGGTTCGCTGGTGCGCGCCCTGCCCAGGCGCATCGGCCAGGCGCTGCTCCTGCTCCCGGAGCTCTACGGCGGACGCGAGGTGCTATCGCTCGCGGCGCGCAGGCTGCCGCGGCTGCCCGACATCCGGCGCGCGCTGGCGACCCTGCGCGCGCTCGCGGACAACAGCGAGCTGCCGGTCGGCTTCGATCTGGCGGAGCTGCGCGGCTACCACTACCACTCGGGCGTGGTGTTCGACGCCTACTGCGCTGGCCTGAGCGGGGCGGTGGCGCGCGGCGGTCGCTACGACGAGGTGGGCAAGGCCTTCGGGCGCCCGCGCGCGGCCACCGGATTCTCGATCGACCTGCGCGCCCTCGCGGGCGCGGCAGCCCCGCTGCCGCCGCGCGACGCGATCCTCGCGCCGTGCGCGAACGGGAACGCGAAGCTTGCCGCCAAGATCGCCGCGCTGCGCGCCGCGGGCGCAGTGGTGATCGAGGAGCTCCCCGGCCATGCGCGTCACCGGCGCGAGCTCGGCTGTACGCGCGAGCTGGTGCGGGTGCGCGGCGCTTGGGTCGTCAAACGCATCGGAAGAGCAAAGTGAGCGCGAGAAACGTAGTCGTCATCGGCACGCAGTGGGGCGACGAGGGCAAGGGCAAGATCGTCGACTGGCTCACCGACCACACGCAGGGCGTGGTGCGCTTCCAGGGCGGGCACAACGCCGGGCACACGCTCGTGATCGCCGGCAAGAAGACCGTGCTGCACCTCATTCCGTCCGGCATCCTGCGCGACGAAGTCGAGTGCTACATCGGCAACGGCGTGGTGCTGTCGCCCTCGGCGCTGGTGCAGGAGATGGACGAGCTCGAGACGGCCGGGGTGCGCGTGGCGAGCCGGCTGCACCTCTCGGAAGCCTGCCCGCTCATCCTGCCGTACCACGCGGCGCTCGACCAGGCGCGCGAGGCGGCCAAGGGGACGCAGAAGATCGGCACCACCGGGCGCGGCATCGGGCCGGCCTACGAGGACAAGGTGGCGCGCCGCGCGATCAGGCTGCAGGACCTGTTCAAGCCGGTGCGCTTCGCGGAGAAGCTCGAGCAGCTGCTCGACTTCCACAATTTCGTGCTGAAGCGCTATTACCAGCAGCCCGAGATCGACTTCAAGAAGACCCTCGACGAGGCGCTTGCCGTGGCGCCGCGCATCGCGCCGCTGGTCGCCGACGTGCCGCTCGCCCTGTACAACGCGAACCGCGCGGGCAGGAACCTGCTGTTCGAGGGCGCGCAGGGCAGCCTGCTCGACATCGACCACGGCACCTATCCCTACGTCACGTCGTCGAACTGCGTCGCCGGCGCGGCGGCTGCGGGCGCGGGCATCGGCCCGCACCAGCTGCACTACGTGCTGGGCATCACCAAGGCCTACACCACCCGGGTGGGCGGCGGGCCGTTCCCCACCGAGCTCACCGACGACGTGGGACGCTACCTCGCCACGCGCGGCGCGGAGTTCGGCGCCACCACCGGCCGTCCGCGGCGCTGCGGCTGGTTCGACGCCGCGGCGCTCAAGCGCTCGATTCAGCTGAACGGCGTTTCGGGACTCTGCATCACCAAGCTCGACGTGCTCGACGGGGTGGAGGCGGTGAAGATCTGCGTCGGCTACGAGATCGACGGCAAGATGAGCGACATCCTGCCCGTGGGCGCGGAGGAGCTCGAGCGCTGCGTCCCCGTGTACGAGGAGATGCAGGGCTGGATGGAGAGTACGGTCGGCCTGAAGAGCTTCGCCGCGCTGCCCGGGGCGGCGCGCGCCTACCTCGCGCGCATCGAGGCGCTCACCGGCGTGCCGATCGACCTCATCTCGACCGGGCCAGAGCGCGACGAGACAATCGTGCTGCGCCATCCGTTCGCGACGGGCGCCTAGGGCCTTTGCGAAGCCCGCGCGGCGGCGTAGGATGGACCCCGAACGAACGAGGCAAAGAGGAATCGGCAATGACGCGCAAGATCCCGCAACGTCCTCCCGAGGTCGATCACACGCGAGTGATCGAGCGCCCGGACGGCTACTACTGGCAGGCCACGGACACGGGAGAGGAATACGGTCCGTTCGACACGCTGGACGAGGCGGTGGCCGACATGCAGGCCGCCGAGACGGATTTCGAGCCGAGTGAGACGCTGGAAGAGGCCGAGGCCGAGCTCGGCGTAGCCGAATGGATCGATCCCGACACCGGCGAACCGGCCGAAGAGTCGGTCCCGCGCATCGAGGACCACTAGGCCTAGTGGCCTAGCACGCATTTCTCGTAGAGCTCGGGGAACACCCGCCCGGGATCGTATTTCTCCTTCAGCTCGTAGTAGGCGTTCCCGCCGTAGATGCGGTCGAACTCCGAGCGCTCGTAGAAACTCTGCGAGTAAAGCGACTTGATGCCGCCCAGCTCGCTCACCTTGTCCTCGACCATGCGGTTGAAGTGACCTGCGGGATGCGCGCTGCGCGTGCGGATCAAGTCCCAGAAGCCGAAGTTCACGTAGATCCCGGGGTTGAGCGGATACAGCACGAAGCGCTCCGCGCCCGGGCGCACGCCGATGGGGCAGACCCACATCGGCCAGATGCCGATTTCGCGCGCGTGGAATTCGAGATATTCCGCGGCGCGCGCGATCGGAATGTCGATGTCCTGGATCACGGATTCCGAGTGCAGGCCGCGCATGCGCTCGATGCGCCGCGTCAATCCCACGCGGCTGTTCCAGCGCATGAGGCGCGTGTAGGTACGCGAGCCCAGGCGTTTGCGCCCCAGCAGGCGGCGCACGAGCGGGTGCTGCGCGTAGACGTTCTTCGAGCACCAGAACCAGTCGGTGTCCCAGCGCCAGATGTAGTCGCGCGTGGCGAGCCAGTCCTCGCGCTTTGCCTCGATCGAGCGGTAGTAGATCTGCTCGAAGCCGTAGTCGCTCGCGAAGGGCGCGTCCGCGGCGAAGCGTCCGAGCGACAGGTACATGCGGTCCGGCGCGAACACGGTGCCGTCTATGAAGTCGGCGTCGTCGTCGCGGCAGTGCGACTCGAGCGCCTCGAAGAAGGCCCGCGCATCGGTGAACGGCAGGTGCTCCACGTGCACGAAGGGCAGCACCGGCAGCACGCGCGCCTTGATGCGCAGCGCGTAGCCGAGCGTGCCGTACGAGTTCGGCATGCCGTAGAAGAGGTCCGCGTGATCGTTGTCGGGCGAGCACACGACGAAGCGGCCGTCGCCGGTCAGCACCTCCAGCTCGAGCGCCGTTTCGTGCACCAGCCCGTGGCGATGCGAGGTCGCCTCGACGCCCACGCCGGCCAGCGCGCCGCCGAGCGTGATGGTCTTCAGCTCCGGCACCACCGCGGGCATCACCTCGTGCTCCAGGCACGCGTCGACGAGCGTCTCGTAGGGCACCATGCCTTCGGCCTCGACGAAGCCCGCCTCGCGGTCGACCTGCAATATGCCGTTGAACTCGCGCACGTCGAGCGCGCGCTTGGAAATCGCCGCGCGGTCGCGGAACAGGTTCGAGGTGTCCTTGGCCAGCCCGACGATTCCCTCGCCCTCATGCAGCCGGGCAGCGAGCCGGTCGCACTTCTCCCCGTACAGGGCGCGCGGGGTGCTCACGCGTCTTCCCGATACAGGTGCGCGCGGCTCATCGGATAGTTGTCGCGCGTGATGTTGCTCTTGCTGAATACGATCTGGAACAGGTGCGTATAGCCGACCGGCGAGCGGAACATCTCGGCGCAGCCGTAGAGATAGACGCGCCAGATGCGCCGGAAGCGCTCGTCGAAGCGGCGCGGATCGAGCGCCGCGATGCGCTCCCAGTTGCGGTCGAAGCGCTCGGCCCAGGCATCCAGCGTGAGCGCATAGTGGCGCCGCAGGTTCTCGATGTCGACCACTTCCAGCCCGGCCTGCTCCATGGCGGCGATGGTGTCCGCGAGGCTCGGGATCCAGCCGCCGGGGAAGACGTGCTCGCGGATGAAGAACTCGGTCTGGAAGCGGCCGACGTGGCCGATGAAGTGCAGCATGCCCAGGCCGCCGGGCTTGAGGAACCTCGCATGCGCGCGCACCACCTCGGCAAGCTGGTCGCGCCCGGCGTGCTCGAGGGTGCCGATCGAAACCACCTTGTCGTATTCGCGGCGC
>DASPRX010000066.1:0-4228 GCA_035624235.1 Burkholderiales bacterium
CGTGCTCGCGCTGTCGACCATCTCGCCGAGCTTGAGCCAGCAGTTCAGCGTACTCGTCAACCTCGCCGTGGTGACCAACGTGCTGCCGTACATCATCTCGCTTTCCGCCCTGTTCGTGATGATGAAGGGCGCGGGCGTCACGGGCGGCACCTACACGCGCAATGCGGTGATCACCGTGGTTGCAATGCTGTACTCGACCTACGCGATCTACGCTTCCGGCAAGGACGCGGTGCTTGGCGGCACGATCGTGCTGGCGCTGACCTACGTGCTATACGGCTTCCTCGCGCCGCGCTTCGCGGCCGGTTCGGGCGCCGGGGCGCGCGTGCCGGCGGGCGCCAAGGCAATGCTCGCGGCCGCCATCCTCGCGTTCGGCGCGCTGCTCTTTACGCCACGGCCGGCGGAAGCGCAAACGCTCGACGCCGTGAAGAGCGCCGGCAAGATCCGCTTCGGCTACCGCGCCGACGCGCGGCCGTTCTCCTATAAGGACGAGTCGGGCAACGCCGCCGGCTACTCGGTCGCGCTGTGCGGGAAGATCGCCGACGACCTGAAGGCGGAGCTGAAGCTCCCGCAGCTCGCGGTCGAATGGGTGCCGGTGACGCCCGAAGGGCGCTTCGCCGACGTCGCGCAGGGCAAGATCGACCTGTCGTGCGGCGCGGACAGCGTGACCCTGGGGCGCCGAGCCGAAGTGTCGTTCTCGATCCCGGTCTTCCCCGGCGGCATCGGAGCGCTGCTGCGCGCGGACGCCCCGTCCGGACTGCGCGACATCCTCGAGCGGCGCCCGCCGTCGCGGCCGCTGTGGCGCGGCACACCCGCTCAGGTGCTGCAGGCGCAGACCTTCTCGGTGGTCGCCAACACGACGAGCGCGACCTGGCTCGCCGAGCGGCTCGACACCTTCCAGCTCACCGCCAAGGTGGTGCCGGTGGACAGCTACGCGGCGGGCATCGACGGGCTGCTCTCCGGCAAGGCGAGCGTGTTCTTCGGCGATCGCGCGATCCTGCTCGACGCCGCGGCGCGCAGCCCGTCTGCGGGCGACCTCGCCGTGCTCGACCGGCACTTCACCTCTGAGCCGATCGCGTTCGCGCTCAAGCGCGGCGACGAGGACTTCCGCCTCGCCGTCGATCGCAGCCTGAGCCGGCAGTTCCGCTCCGAGGACTTCATCGCGCTGTACGCGAAGTGGTTCGGCAAGCCGGACCGTGAGGCGCGCGACTTCTTCCGCCTCAGCGCGCTGCCGGATTGACCGGGACAATCAGGGCCGCAGCCAGGCATTGCCGAACACGACGTAGATGACCGGCTTGTCGGGGCCGAACGCCACGTCCAGGCCCATGTGCAGGCCGAACTCCCGCGCGATCAGGTAGCGGAAGCCGACGCCGCCGGCGGTCACGCTCTTGTCGCGCTCGGACTGCGCGGCATCGCTGCGCGCGACGCCTGCGCCGGCGAAGCCGACGAGGCTGAAGCGCGGATGGAACTGCCAGCGCAGCTCGGCTTCGACCGACGCGGCCTGCTCGCCCTGGTAGCGCAGCGCCTGCACGCCGCGCAGGCCCACGTACGGCCTGAGGTAGAAGGGCGTGCCGCTCGAGCTGGTCTCCGCCAGGCCGCGCACCGAGAGGAAGGTCGCGCCGCCGAGCGGCCGGTAGCCGATCGCGGTGAGCGTCGTCTTCCGGAAGTCGCGGTCGCTGCCGAGCGCCTCGCGGAAAGTCGGAACCGATAAGTCGACATACCAGCCGTCGGTCGGGGTGAAGAAGTTGTCGCGCAGGTCGAGCGTCAGCGAGGGCGTGACGCCCGCGAGGCGCAGGCCGAGATCGCCCGAGGTGAAGCTGGCGAGCCCGGAATTCTGATCGCCCAGGTCGACGCTCGTATCGACGGACGCGTACCGGGCGCCGACCCACAGCGGCGTGGCGCCGAGCCGGTAGCTCGCTCCGGCCGCCCCGCCGCGCGCCGCCACGGAATACTTGAGGCCCGGGCCGCCAGGGGGGCGATCGCCGCCCAGCCCGAAGAATTCGAGGTTGACGTCGGCGTCGGCGACCGCCACGAGCGTGCGCAGCCTGCCGTCGAGCCACGAGCCGAGGTGCCCAGCAAAGGCGCCGCGCGTGCCGTTCTCCGTGCCCAGGGCTCCGACCACTGCGATGTTCGGCCGCGCGCCGCGCTCGCCCCATCCCGGCGCGCGGCGATCGATGAACGCCAGCGCGCCCACGGCGCCGTAGCCCACCGCGGGCTCGGTGATCGGCGCGGCGAGCGGGATGAAGCCGTACGCCGTGTCGAGGAACTGGCTGAAGTCCAGCCACCCGTCCTGCGGGTCGCGAAAGCTCGCCGGCGCTGACGGCTCCTCCGCGAGCGCCGACCGACCGGGCTGAAGCGCCGCCGCGGCGATCAGCGCGGCGGCCAGGGCACGCCACCTGCCGCTCAATCGCGCCCCCGCGCGCCCGCAGCGCGCAGCACCAGGTAGCCGGCCACCGCGCACACGAGCGAGCCGCCGAGCACGCCGATGCGCAGCGCGACGTGGTGCCCCGGCGACTGGAACGCGAGCGTGCCGATGAACAGGCTCATGGTGAAGCCGATGCCGGTGAGCAGCGCCACGCCATAGAACTGCAGCCAGCTCGCGCCCGCAGGGAGGCCGCCCAGCCCGAGCCGCACGGCGAGCCAGGAGGCGGCCATCACGCCGGCCTGCTTGCCGAGGATGAGGCCGAGCGCGATGCCGAGGCTCACGGGCTCGAGCAGGCCCGCGGGAGTCAGCCCGGCGAGCGGCACGCCCGCGTTGGCGAACGCAAACACCGGCAGGATGCCGTAGGTCACCCAGGGATGCAGCGTGTGCTCGAAGTGCCGCGCCGGCGAGTCGTTATCGGTCCCCTCGCCGCGCAGCGGGATCGCGAAGGCGAGTGCGACGCCGGCGAGCGTGGCGTGCACGCCCGACTTGAGCACGAACACCCACAGAGCGATGCCGACCAGGACGTAGGGCGCGAGCGCGCGCACCCCTGCGAAATTCAGGGCGGCGAGCGCGACGAGCGCCGCCGCCGCCAGGCCGAGCGACAGGAGCGACAGGTCCGCCGTGTAGAAGATCGCGATGATCACGATCGCCGCGAGGTCGTCGATGATCGCGAGCGCGAGCAGGAACACCTTGAGGCTCGCCGGCACGCGCTTGCCGAGCAGCGCGAGCACGCCGATGGAAAAAGCGATGTCGGTGGCGGCGGGAATCGCCCAGCCGTGCAGCGCCACCGGGTCGTGCCAGTTGAGCGCGCTGTACACGAGCGCCGGCCCGACGACTCCGCCCGCAGCGGCGATGCCGGGCAGCGCGGCCCGGCGCAGGCCGGCGAGCTCGCCGGCGAGCACCTCGCGCTTGATCTCGAGGCCGACCAGCAGGAAAAACACCGCCATCAGCGCGTCGTTCACCCACAGGAGCAGCGGCTTGTCGAGCTCGAAGGCGCCGACGTGCACGCCCACCGGCAGGCCGAGCAGCGCGCGGTAGAGCTCGTAGAGCGGCGAGTTCGCCACGGCGAGCGCGAGCGCGGCGGCGGCGACCAGCACGATGCCGCCTGCCGCCTCGAGGCGGAAGAACTCCTCGATGAACGTCCTGGCTTGACGCATGTCAATCCTTCATCGCCCCTCGATGCTAGCGTGCTTTTTCGTCCGCGGAGGAATCGCGATGGGCAAAGCCGAAACCCTGCAGGCCCCGCCGCCGGGGCCGCTCGCCGCCGAGGCGCTGCGCCTGATCGACGCTTGGTGGCGCGCCTGCAACTACCTCTCGGTCGGCATGATCTACCTGAAGGACAACCCGCTGCTGCGCGAACCGCTCAGGCCCGAGCACGTCAAGCACCGGCTGCTCGGCCACTGGGGCGCGAGCCCGGCGCTGTCCTTCGTCTGGGCGCACCTTAATCGCGTCATCCGGCGTGACGGCCTGGACGTGATCTTCATGGCCGGGCCCGGCCACGGCGCGCCCGGCGTGCTCGGGCCGACGTACCTCGAAGGCACCTACGCCGAGATCTATCCCGACAAGAGCGAGGACGCCGAGGGGATGCAGAGATTCTTCAAGCAGTTCTCGTTCCCGGGGCACATCGGCTCGCACGTCACGCCCGAGACGCCGGGCTCGATCCACGAGGGCGGCGAGCTCGGCTACAGCCTGGCGCATGCCTACGGCGCGGCGCTCGACAATCCCGGGCTGATCGTCGCCTGCGTGGTCGGAGACGGCGAGGCGGAGACCGGGCCGCTTGCCACCGCCTGGCACTCGAACAAGTTC
>DASPRX010000096.1:0-5223 GCA_035624235.1 Burkholderiales bacterium
CCGGTCAGCATGATCTCGCGCGCCGCCGCGTGGCCGACGCTCGCCACCAGTCGATTGGTGCCGTGCACGCCATAGCCGATGCCGAGGCGCGCCGCCGGGATCGCGAAGCTGCTGGAGGCGCCCGCGTAACGCAGGTCGCAGGCGAGCGCGATCTCCACCCCGCCGCCGAGGCAATAGCCCTGGATCATCGCCAGCACCGGCCTGGCGGAATCCTCGAGCGCGAGCTGCGCGGCGTCGATGATATTGTCGTGCTCTCCGGCCGTGTTCGCATTCGCGCGCCGCTTCTCGAACTCGGAGATGTCGGCGCCGGCGGCGAAGGCGACGCTGCCCGCGCCGCGCAGCACCACGCAGCGCACTTCGGGATCGGCGTCGAAGCCGGCCATCGCGGGCGGAATCGCGCGCCACATGTCCTCGTTGATCGCGTTGCGCCGCGCCGGGTTGTCGAAAATCATCCAGCCGATCGGGCCGTTGCGCTCGACGCGCAGCGCGGGTTTCGCCACTTCGCCTCCTCAGATCACTTTCGCCGCGCGCAGGGCGTCGATCTGCGCCGCGCTGTAGCCGAGCTCGCCGAGGATCTCGGCATTCTGCTCACCCGCCGCACCGATGGCGCGCTTCATGCGCGCCGGCGTGCGCGAGAGCTTCATCGCGGGCCCCACCAGCCTCAGGTCGCCGCCCCCGGGCCTGGGCACCGGCAGCGCCATCTGCAGGTGCTCGACCTGGGCATCCGCGAACACTTGGTCCATCTTGTAGATCGGCCCGCAGGGCACACCCGCCTCGTTCAACAGGGCGATCAGCTGCTCGGAGCTATGGCGCCGCGTGAGCTCGGCGAGCACTTTGGCAAGCGCTGCGCGGTTCTTCGAGCGCAGCTCCCCGGTGGCGTACTCGGCCTGCGTCGCGAGCGCGGGCGAGCCGAGCGCCGCGCACAGGCGGGTCCAGATCACCTTGCCGGCCGCGGCGATGTTGACGTAGCCGTCGGAGGTCGGATACACGCCGGTCGGAATCGACGTCGGGTGGTCGTTGCCCGCCTGTCCCGCGACGTGGCCTTCGACCAGCCAGCGCGCAGCCTGGAAGTCCATCATCGTCACCATCGCCGACAGGAGTGAGCTCTGCACCCACTGGCCCTTGCCCGATCGGTTGCGCTCCTCGAGCGCGATCAGGATGCCCAGCGCGGCGAACAACCCCGCGCTCAGGTCGGCCACGGGAATGCCCGCGCGCACCGGCCCCTGGCCGGGCAGGCCGGTGACCCACATCAGGCCGCCCATGCCCTGCGCGATCTGGTCGAAGCCCGCGCGGTCGCGATACGGGCCGTCCTGGCCGAAACCGGAGATGCTCGCGTACACGAGGCGCGGGTTCTCGCGCGCGAGTGAATCGTAGTCGATGCCCAGCCGGTGCTTGACGTCCGGGCGGTAGTTCTCGACCAGCACGTCGGCGGTCTTCACCAGGCGCTTCAGGACCTCGACGCCGCGCGCTTCCTTGAGGTTCAGCGTCAGCGAGCGCTTGTTGCGGTGCAGGTTCTGGAAGTCGGAGCCGTGGCGCGGGCCGAAGCCGTCCTCGCCGTCGCCCGCGGGCATCTCGACCTTGATCACATCGGCGCCCCAGTCGGCGAACTGCTTGACGCAGGTCGGCCCGGCGCGCACGCGCGTCAGGTCGATCACGCGCAGGTGCGACAGCGCGTCAACCGAAGGCACGCCCGACCTCGGCCTGGTGGAAGAAGTCCTCGACCAGCCGGTTGAACAGCGCCGGCTCCTCGAGATTGAGCATGTGCCCGGTGCCGGGCAGCATCGCGAGCATCGCGCGCGGGACCGTGCGCTTGATGAGCAGCGAGGGTTCGATCGTGGATGGATCCTCGTCGCCGGCGATCACCAGCAGCGGGTCGCGGATGCCCGCCATCTCCCCGGTGAGATCGTACAGCGACGGTCGCCGCGCCTGGTAACCGAGCATCGTGTTCGCCGACCCGAGCGCCGAGTGCTCCGACAGATTGCGCTGGAATTCGGCGAAGCCGCGTGGGTCTTTCGCCTTCATCGTGGTGCGCGTCGGCCGCTCGCCGTAGGTCGCGGCGAAGTGCGCCATGCCGCGCTCGAGGATCGTCTTGGCGCTGGCGCGCGAGTCCGCCCGGAAGTCCTCGATCTCCGACTTGTGCGCGCCGCTGCCGACCCCGGCGGTGGTCAGCGACAGCGCACGGCCCTGGTACGCCATGCCGAAATGCAGGGTCGCCATCGCGCCCATCGAAAGGCCGACGACGTGCGGGCGCTCGAGGCGGAGCGCGTCGAGCACGCAGCGCACGTCGTCGCGCTCGCGCTGCTGCGAGTACTTCTCCGGCACGTCGGGAACGTCCGACGGCGGATAGCCGCGCGCGTTGTAGGTGATGCAGCGATAGCGGCGCGAGAAGTGCCGCACCTGGGGCTCCCAGCTGCGGCAATCGCCGGCGAACTCGTGCACGAACACGATCGGCGTGCCCGAGCCGGCCTCCTCGTAGTACAGCTTCACGCCGTCGTCGGTAGTGAGCGTTGGCATAATCGGGATGTTGCGAATCCGGGGTTGTGTCAGGCCGTGGAAGCGGCAAGACTAACCAAAAATCCGCCTGGAAGGGAGTGCCGTTTTATGGATCTCGAACTGCGGGGCAAGCGCGCGCTGGTGACCGGCGGCTCGAAGGGCATCGGCAAGGCCTGCGCCGAAGCGCTCGCCGCCGAGGGCTGCGAAGTGCTGATCGCCGCGCGCAACCCCGCGCCCGGGCCGAACGCGAAGGCGATCGACCTGTCGCAACCGGGCGCCGCCGAGGCGCTCGCCGCCTGGGCGGGCGAGCTCGACGTCCTGGTGAACAACGCGGGCGCGATCCCCGGCGGCGACCTGCTCAAGGTGGACGAGCAGACCTGGCGCCGGGCCTGGGACCTGAAGGTGTTCGGTTACATCAACCTGTCACGCCAGGTGTACGCGGCGATGAAGCGCCACGGGCGCGGCGTGATCCTGAACATCATCGGCGCCGCGGGCGAGAGGATGGACGCCGCCTACGTCGCCGGCAGCACGGCGAACGCGGGCCTCATGGCCTTCACGCGCGCGCTCGGCGGCGCTGCGCCGGCGGACGGCATCCGCGTGCTCGGCATCAATCCGGGGCCGGTGGCGACCGATCGCCTGACGAGCCTGTACAAGCAGCGCGCCGAGACGCTGCTCGGCGACGCCGCGCGCTATCAGGAGCTCTTTTCCGGCATGTCGTTCGGCCGCCCCGCGACTCCGCAGGAGATCGCTTGGGCGGCGGCGTTCCTCGTCTCGGCGCGCTCGGCCTACACCTCGGGGTGCATACTCACGATCGACGGCGGCGCCTCGAACCGCCCCCACTAGGCCCCTGCGCAAGAGAACCATGAAAGCCGTGCTCTGCAAGCAGTTCGGTCCGCCCGAGACCCTGGTGCTCGAGGACCTGCCTTCGCCCAGGCCCGGGCCTGGCGAGGTGGTGGTGTCAGTCAAGGCGGCGAGCGTCAACTTCCCCGACGTGCTCGTGATCCAGAACAAGTACCAGGTCAAGGCGACGCCGCCCTTCACGCCGGGCTCGGAGTTCGCCGGCGTGGTGAAGGAGGTCGGCGCGGGCGTGACGCAGGTCAAGCCCGGCGACCGCGTCCTCGGCGCGGGATCCTCGGGCGGCTTCGCCGAGGAATGCCTGGTGCCGGCCGGCGCGCGCCTGGTGCCGGTGCCGGCGAGCATGGACTTTCCGACCGCCGCGTCGTTCCTGCTTACCTACGGCACCTCGCACCATGCGCTGTGCAACCGCGCCGACGCGAAGGCGGGCGAATCGCTGCTCGTGCTCGGCGCCGCGGGCGGCGTCGGGCTCGCGGCGGTGGAGATCGGCAAGATCCTCGGTTTGCGCGTGATCGCCGCGGCCTCGAGCAGGGAAAAGCTCGCCGTGTGCCGCGAGCACGGCGCCGACGAGACGATCGACTATTCGACCGAGGAGCTGCGCGAGCGCATCAAGGCGCTCACCGGCGGCAAGGGCGTCGACCTGATCTACGACCCGGTGGGCGGCGCATACACCGAGGCGGCATTGAGGTCTTCGGCCTGGCGCGCGCGCTTGCTGGTGGTCGGATTCGCCGCGGGCGAGATACCGAAGATCCCGCTCAACCTGCCGCTGCTCATGGAGCGCTCGGTGGTCGGCGTGTATTGGGGCGAGTGGACCAAGCGCGCGCCGCAGGAGTTCGCCGCCGCGGTGAAGCAGCTGGGCGAGTGGTTCGCCGCCCGCAAGCTGCGCCCGCACATCTCGGCGCGCTACCCCCTCGCCGAGGCGGCGCGCGCGCTGCGCGACATGTCCGAGCGGCGCGTGATGGGCAAGGTGGTTCTGCTCACGGATGCCTGAGGCGCGCGTTCTGGCGATGGGCTGCGGCGCGCCGTGATCGCGACCTTGCAGGGGCTCACCGGGCCGTGGCAGCTCGCCTGGTGCGCGCTGGTGGTGCTCGCGGCCTACACGCTGCGCGGCGCGACGGGCTTCGGCGCCGGCGTGGTGGCGATCCCGCTGCTGGTGCTGGTGCTGCCGCTGCGGGTGGTGATTCCGGTCGTCACCACGCTCGGCATCGCCGCCTCCTTCGGCCAGACGATGCGCGAGTTCCGCCATGTCGAATGGCGCGGCGTGCGCGGGCTGCTCGTGCCGACGGTCGTCGGCGCGGCCGCCGGGCTGTGGCTGTTCAAGGCGCTGCATCCCGAGCTGCTGCGCGGCGCCCTCGCGCTGTTCATCATCGGCTACGCCCTGTGGAGCCTGGCGCCGCGCGCGCCCGCGCGGCGCGCGCCGCGCCCCTGGCTCGCGCCCGTCGCGGGCGCGGGCGGTGGCCTGGTGAGCACCCTGTTCGGCGGCATGGCTGGCCCCCTGTTCGTCGTCTATCTCGACGCGCTGCGGCTCGACAAGACGCGCTTCCGCGCCACCATCTCGGCGATCCTGTTCCTGCTCGCGCTGCTGCGTGCCGGCGGCTACGGCAGCCTGGGTTTCTACGACGTGCGCGCGCTCTCTGTACTCGCGCTGCTCGCGCCCGCGATGCTCCTGGGCATGGTTGCCGGAGAACACATGCATCACGGGTTGAACGAGAAACCCTTCAAGCGCGTGGTGGCCGCGCTGCTCGTGGCGAGCGGCTGCACGCTGCTGCTCAAATGAAGCGCTCCCGACTGAACCGCTGGCTGCTGCGCCTGCTCGATCGGATCCGGCCGACCGAGGTGCACGTCATGCTGCTGTGGGCGGCGCTCGTAGGCTTC
>DASPRX010000188.1:0-4389 GCA_035624235.1 Burkholderiales bacterium
GGCTGGAAGGCCTGGGCGGCGCTCATCGTGGCCGGGATCACGCCCGAGCCGATACCCAGGACCAGGGCGGTGAGGCTGGCTTGCAGGATCAGTTTGGTGTTCATGGCGTCCTCCGTGTCTTGATGCTTCACAGAGTAAAGACCGGACGCCTGAAACTCAGCGCAGCATGGCGCAGGGAAAATGTGACGGATTCACATAATCGGTCAGCCGGACGGAATTGGAGCTTCGGCTGCGCGTCATCTCGTTGCTTGGTCCCGTCGCGACGTGGCAGACTACCGACTTGGCAGCGCGGGGAGGGGAAATGCGGAAATTCCGAATTCTCGCGGCACTGCTCCTCCTCCTCGCGGCACCGTCCGTGCTCGCGCAGAAGATCGAGGTCCTGTGGCTCGGTCACTCCACGTTCCGGATCACGAGCGTCACGGGCAAGGTGATCGTCATCGATCCCTTTCTCAAGAACAACCCCAAGACGCCGGCGAAGTACAAGGACCTGACTGCGCTCGGCAAGGTCGACCTCATCCTCATTACGCACGGGCACCAAGATCACATCTCGGACCTGCCGGAGCTCGCCCGGCTCACCGGCGCACCGGTCCTCGGCATGCATGAATTGGTGCTCAGCCTCGTGTCGCTGGGGCTCCTCGACGGCGGAAAGGCGATACCCATGAACAAGGGCGGCACCGCTTCCCCGCTCGGCCCCGGCATCAAGATCCATGTGGTCCCGGCGCAGCACAGCTCGGGAATCGATCTCGACGCCCTCAAGCCGGAGATGTCGAAGCCGGTGCGCTGGCTCGAAGGCGGGGAGCCGGTGGGATTCGTGATCGAATTCGAGAACGGGTTCCGCATCTACGACACGGGGGATACGGACGTGTTCGGAGACATGAAGCTCATCCACGATTTCTACAAGCCGGATCTCGCGATCGTCGAGATAGGCGGGTGGTTCGGCATGGACCCGGAGCACGCGGCCTATGCGATGCGCGAGTTCGTCAAGCCGAAAATGGTGATCCCGCAGCACTACGGCACCTTCCCGTCCATCAACCGCACGCCCGCGGAGTTCAAGGCGGCGCTCGGCGACGCGCCGATCCGCATGATCGAGATGAAGCCGGGAGAAACGCTCGCCTTCTGAAGTCGCTCAGTCCGGGACCCCGGCCCTGCGCAGTCCCTCGGCGAACTGCCGCGCTTCGTCCTCCGGCAGGAACGGATACCAGTAGCTGAGGGCGGTCACCGTGAGCGGGTCTTGGAAGGAGAGACCCCGATTTTCGATGCCGCGTTGCACCTTCGCATACAGCTTGGTCGCGCTGTCCTTGCGCCCGAGGAGTCCGTAGACGCAGAGGAGTAGCCGCTCCGACCAGTAGTCGTCCGGATTGAGCGCCAGCGCGCGCTCGAGCGAAGCCGCGGCTGCCTCGCCGCGCTTCAGGCCGAACTCCGCCAGCCCGCGCTGATAGAGGTAGCGCGGCGGATAGTGCGGATTGAGGCGCATCGCGCGCTCGACGAGCTCGAGCGCTTTGGCCGGCTTGCCGGTGAAACTGAGCACGGCTGCGAGCGCCACGTAGCCGTCCGGATCGTTCGGATCGTCGCCCACCGCCGCGGTCGCTTCTGCGACCGCCTCGTCGTATCGCCGATCCTGCAACGCCATGGCGCTCGCTACTTGGTGCGCGAGCGGCGTCGGATCGTGCATCGCCTTGCGGAGATAGTCGCCCGCGAAAAACATCGCCTCGTGGTTCTTTTGCAGGCCGATCCGCCTCTCCCACGACCGCGTGAAAACGTCCCAATACGTGGCTGCGGCCGCCGCGTAGGCGCGGCCGTAGTTCGGGTCGAGCGCCGTCGCTCTCTTGAAATCGACGATCGCGGCGACGAATTCTTCCGGCGTCTGCTTCTGGTAGTGCTGCCAGCCCTTGAGGAAGGCGTCGTAGGCCGCGGCGTTGTCGGTGCCGCGGCGTGACACCCGCACTTGCTCGTCGTGGGTGAGCTCCACGGCGAGCGCGCTGACCACGCTATGGGTGACCTTGTCCTGGAGGCCGAAGATGTTCTTCAGCTCGCCGTCGTAGCGCTCGGCCCAGACCTGGCCGCCGCTCGTCGCGTCGATGAGCTGGGCGTTGACGCGCACTTCGCCGCCGCTCCGGCGCACACTGCCTTCGAGCACGTAGCGCACGCCAAGCGTCTTGCCGACGTCGCGGACATCGGGCGACTTGCCCTTGTAGACGAAGGTCGAGTTGCGCGCGATAACGAACAGGCCGGTGACCTTCGACAGGTCGGTGATCAGGTCGTCGGTCATGCCGTCGGCGAAGTACGCCTGCTCGGGGTCGCCGCCGATGTTGTCGAAGGGCAGTACGGCGATCGAGGGTTTCGCAGGAAGTGCCAGCGCAGTCGTCACTTCCGGCCCGCCGCCGTGCTGCCAGGGCCGCTCCCAAGTCAGTACGCCAGTCGCGGCGACGACCACGGCGACTGCGGCGATCGCGAGCCTGGCGCGTCGCGACAGGCGCGGGCGCGCGCCACGTGGCGTCGGGCCCCGGACAGCAAAAGCGCGCACGGCGCCCGGGATGTTCTTGATTGCCTGCTCGCCGAGGTCCTGGAAAACCGCGAGGTTCTTCACGGTGCCGTGCACGGCCTCCGAGACAGTGATTCCGCCCGGCTCGGCGAGCGCCTGCAGCCGTGCGGCGATATTGACGCCGTCGCCGTAAACCGTGCCGTCGCGCTTCTCCATTACGTCGCCGAGGTGGATGCCGATGCGAAAGCGCATGCGCTGTCGGTCGGGCACGCCGGCACCCGCCGCGTCGAGCGCTTGTTGCACGGCGAGTGCGGCGCCGAGCGCACCATTCGCCGTATCGAAGAGTGCAAGCACCGAGTCGCCCGCCATGTCGATGACTCGCCCGCCGCGTGACTCGATCTCGGAGCGAAAGACGCCGCGCGCGTGGTCGAGGGCGGCAACCGTCGTGCGCTCGTCTCGCGCCATGAGTCGCGAATAGCCCGCCGCGTCGGCGCTGAGAATCGCCGCGAGCCGTTGCCGTAGCTCCTCCTTCGCCATCGCGCTACCCCGATCTCCCTGGCGATTGTTGCGCTAACCCGTCAAATGCGCCATCGAAAGCAGTCACCCGGTGCAGCGGCCTCGGAATGTCCGCCACCGGCCCATTGTCCGAAAAAGGCAAAAGAACCACGGCCGGTTCACCGCCAACGGCACGAAGCGATCATCCACCTAAACCATCTCGATATCATCTTCGCGCGGATGTTCGCTTTGCGAACCCGCCTATGCCTGAAGCTTGGGCACCGAGCCGAAGCGCGCGAGAATCCGGTCGCGCTTGCGCGGGTCGATGTTCACCTTGTCCAGGTCGCCGCGCACGTGCGGCAGCGCGAGCAGCCGCGGGTCCATCACCCGGAACCACAGCGCCGGAACGTAGGACAGCGGAAACATGCCGAAGTAGCCGCTCGGCAGCCGCGGCAGGTCGGGGAAGTCGCGCAGAGACTGGTAGCGCCGCGAGGGATAGGCATGGTGGTCCGAGTGGCGCTGCAGGTGGAACAGCGCGAGGTTGGTCACCAGGTGATTGGTATTCCACGAATGGTGCGGCTGCGGCGCCTCGTACTGGCCGCTCGGCAGGCGCTTGCGCAGCAGGCCGTAATGCTCGACGTAGTTGGCCGAGGTCAGCTGCCACCACGCCACCACGTTGTGCACGGCGAGGAAGGGCAGCATGATCCAGCCGAAGGCGGCGATCAGGCCAATCTGCAGCACGGCCGTCACGGCATAGGACTGCAGCATGGTGTTGTGCGCGCTCCAGGCGCCTTTGCCTTCCTTCTGCAGCCGCTCCTTCTCCAGCTGCCAAGCGCGGCGCATGCCGCCCGGCAATTCGCGCAGGGAAAAGCGGTAGATGCTCTCGCCCATGCGCGCACTGGCATGGTCCTCCGGCGTGGACACCCAGCGGTGATGCCCGCGGCCGTGCTCGATGGTGAAGTGGCCGTAGGCCGGCACGGCGAGCACCAGCCGGGCGAGCCACTGCTCGACGCGGTTGTACTTGTGCCCCAGCTCGTGCCCGGTGTTGATGCCAAGGCCCGAGCCGGCGCCCGCGACGTAGGCGAACATCAGCACGGCCCACCAGGAAAGATCGTGCGTGCCGACCCACCAGGCGCAGCCGATCAACGCCACGAAGTGCAGCGGCACGGTGGCCCAGGTCAGCCAGCGGTAATAGCGGTCCTGCTCCAGCTGCGGCACGACCGCCTCGGGCGGATTGTTCCCGTCCTCGCCGATGACGAAGTCCAGCAGCGGCATGAAGCCGTAGCTGATGACGAGCGGCAGGCCGAGCGCGAGCTGCCAGCCCGTCAAGGCGTGGGCCGCCATGCCGGTGAAAGGCAGCAGCGGATAGACCAGAGCAAGCAACCACCAGAAGCGCTTGCGGTCGCGGTACG
>DASPRX010000071.1:0-13020 GCA_035624235.1 Burkholderiales bacterium
TCGAGGCAGCCGGGCAGCAGCGCCGCGTCGCGCTCGCCCCACACCACGAGCGTCGGCACGCGCACGACGAAATCCTTCGCCTCGAGCTGCAGGCGCGCCGCGCCTGGGTCCTCCGGCGACGGCGGATAGAGCGCCGAGGCGCGGTAGTAGTTCAGCCCCCCGGTGAGCGCTCCGGGCCGCGACCAGGCCTCGACGAGCGCCGCGCGCGCCTTCGGCTCGAGGTCGGAAAACGCGCCGAGCAGGCGCGCGTAGCCGTTCTCCGAGAGCACACGCTCGGCCTTGCCGCTGCGAAATAGCAGCATGTATTCGCTCGCTTTTTGCTGCGCGGGATTCCTCGTGAGCTCGCGCCAGAAGATGTACGGATGCGGAGAATTGATCATCACCAGGCGCGCAAGGCGCCCCGGGTGCGCGAGCGCGACGCCCCAGGCGACCGCGCCGCCCCAGTCGTGCGCTACCAGCACGAACGGGTCGCGCGTGTAGTGCGCCGCGAGCGCGAGCACGTCCGCGATCAGGTGCTTCGCCTTGTAGGCCTCGACCCCGGTGGGCTTGTCCGAGAGGTTGTAGCCGCGCATGTCCGGCGCCACGGCGCAGCGCCCGCGCGCGCCGAAATGCTCGAGGTACGGGCGCCACATCTCCCAGTACTCCGGAAAACCGTGCAGGAACAGCACGAGCGGCCCGTCGCCCGCACGCGCCGCGTGCAGGCGGATGCCGTTCGCCTCGACCGTCTCGTGCTTCAGCTCAGGCATTGCTCGATCCCTCCTGCGATCGCGCGCGCGATGCGTTCTCGCACCGACGCGTCGCCCATGCGGCGCTCTTCTTCCGGGTTGACGATGACCCCCGCCTCGACCAGCACCGCCGGCATCGTGGCGCTCGCCGCCACCGCAAGGCCGTCGAACCAGTGCACGCCGTTCGCCTCGTCGGCGAACGCCCGCCCCTCCCCGGCTTCCGGATCGGCATGGTAGCGCGAAGGGACGAAGCCCGCCGCGCGCAGCCGCGCGCCGATCGCGCTCGCGCAGGCGAGGCTCCTGTCGGGGAAGGGGTTTTCGTGCGACACGAAGAGCGAGAAGCCCGAGAAGCGCCCGGCCACGGGCAGCATTGGCGCCTTGACGGAATCGTGGTGGATCGACACGAACAGGCTCGCGCCGCGCGCGTCGCGCGTGCGCGCGCGCAGATCGCCGTAGTCGCCGCGCTCGCCGATCACGCGCACGCGCAGGCCGGCGCGCTCGAGCGCAGCGCGCACACGCTCGGCAAGAGCCAGGTTGTACCGGAACTCCGGGACGCCGGCGGCCGAAACGGCTCCCGGCTCGGCCAGGTTGTGGCCGACGTCGAGCGCCACTTCCTTACCGGGCAGCGCGCAGGCAGCGAGCAGCGCGGCAAGCAGGAGCGCGGCGCGCCTCACGTATTCAGGTGGTCGGCAGCTTGTAGTCCTTGAACTGCTCGCGGATGGTCAGCTTGGAGAGCTTGCCGGTCGCCGTGTGCGGCAGCTCCTTCACGAACACCACGTCGTCCGGCATCCACCACTTGGCGATCTTGCCCTCGTAGAACTTGAGCAGGTCATCCCTGCTGACGTCCTGGCCGGCCTTCTTGACCACCACCACGACCGGCCGCTCGTCCCATTTCGGATGCTTGATGCCGATCACGGCCGCCTCGGCGACAGCGGGATGCGCCACCGCGATGTTCTCCAGGTCGATCGAGCTGATCCACTCCCCGCCCGACTTGATCACGTCCTTGGAGCGGTCGGTGATCTGCATGTAGCCGTCGGGATCGATCGTCGCGACGTCGCCGGTGGGAAACCAGCCGTTCCTGAGCGGATCGCCGCCCTCGCCCTTGAAATAGCTGCTGATCACCCAGGGCCCGCGCACGTGCAGGTCGCCGAAGGCCTTGCCGTCCATCGGGAGCTCCTGGCCCTCCGCGCCCACGATCTTCATGTCGACGCCGAAGATCGTGCGGCCCTGCTTGGACTGCACCGCGTAGCGCGCCTCCTTGCCGCCGCTCTTGTGCTTGGCCTTGAGCGTGCACACGGTGCCGAGCGGGCTCATCTCGGTCATGCCCCAGGCGTGCAGCACCTCGACGCCGTAATCCTCCTGGAAGGTGCGCAGCATCGCCGGCGGGCACGCGGAGCCCCCGATCACCACTCCCTTGAGCGTGGAGAACTTCAGGTTCGCCTGCTTCACGTAATTGAGCAGCCCGAGCCACACGGTCGGCACGCCCGCCGACATCGTCACGCCCTCGGCTTCAAACAGCTCGTGCAGGCTCTTGCCGTCCAGATGCGGACCCGGAAGCACGAGCTTGGTACCCGTCAGGGCGCAGGAATACGGCAGGCCCCAGGCGTTGACGTGGAACATCGGCACCACCGGCAGCACCACGTCGCGCGCCGAGAGGTTGAGCGCGTCGGGCAAGGCCGCGGCGTAGGCGTGCAGCATCGTCGAACGGTGCGAGTACAGCGCGCCCTTCGGGTTGCCCGTCGTGCCCGAGGTGTAGCACAGGCAGGCCGCGGTGCGCTCGTCGAAGCTCGGCCATTCGTAGCGGTCGTCCTGCGCGTCGATCAGCTCCTCGTAGCACAGCAGTCCCGGGATCGCGCTCTGCTTCGGCATGTGCGCGCGGTCGGTCATCAGCACGAAGCTCTTGACCGTCTTCAGCTGCGGCGCGAGCTTTTCAACGAGCGGCAGGAAGGTCAGGTCGAAGAACACGGCCTTGTCCTCGGCATGCCCGGCGATGTACACGATCTGCTCGGGGAACAGGCGCGGGTTGATGGTATGGATCACGGCGCCGCTGCCGGCGACCGCGTAATAGACCTCGAAATGGCGGTAGCCGTTCCAGGCGAGCGTCGCGACGCGCTCGCCTGCCTTGACGCCGAGCGCCTCGAGCGCCTTCGCCAGCCGGCGCGCGCGCTTGTGCGCCGCACGGTAGTTGTAACGGTGGATGTCGCCTTCGACGGTCTTGGAGACGATTTCTGTTTCGCCGTGGTGGCGATCGGCGTGCCGGATCAGGTTGGCGATCAGCAGCGGCACGTCCATCATCAGGCCTTGCATGGCAGTTCCTCCGGAATGCGATTTCACGATGCGGCGCGGCCGGGCGAAGCTACTCTTGCGCGCGGCGGCCGGTCAAGCGTCCGCCCCTCCTTGACCGCTTGCGGGGCGATAACTAACATCTTCGCAAGCTGCGGCGCTCAGAACAAGACCATTCTCTGCCGCGCTTATTTCGCACCCATACGGAGACCCCATGATCAGCAAATTCAGCCGCGCGGCCGCAGTCGGCGCCGCCGCAGCCCTGTTCGCGATCGGCGCGCAGGCGCAAACCATCAAGATCGGCTACATCGACCCGCTGTCGGGTCCGTTCGCCAATACCGGCGCACAAGGGCTGGCCGAGTTCCAGTTCTACGCGGACTGGCTGAACAAGCACGGCGGCGTGCTCGGCAAGAAGCTCGAGATCGTTCCCTTCGACAACAAAGTGAGCCCGCAGGAGTCGCTCAACCAGCTCAAGCGCGTCGAGGACGAGGGCATCCGCTACATCACCCAGGGCAATTCCTCGGCAGTGGCGCTCGCGCTTTCGGACGCGGTCACCAAGTACAACGCGCGCAATCCGGGCAAGGAGATCCTGTACCTGAACTACGCCGCGGTCGATCCCGCGCTCACCAACGAGAAATGCAGCTTCTGGCACTTCCGTTTCGACGCGAGCGCCGACATGAAGATGGAGGCGCTAACCGCCGTCATCGCGAAGAACAAGAACGTGCACAAGGTGTACCTGATCAACCAGGACTACTCCTTCGGCCACGCGGTGGCGGATGCGGCGGTCGAGATGCTCAAGCGCAAGCGCCCCGACGTGCAGATCGTCGGCAACGAGTTCCATCCGCTCGGCAAGGTGAAGGATTTCGCGCCATATGTCGCCAAGATCAAGGCTGCCGGCGCCGACTCCGTCATCACGGGCAACTGGGGCAACGACATGTCGCTGCTGGTGAAGGCCGGCAAGGAGGCCGGGCTCGACGTCGACTGGTACACGTACTACGCGGGCGGCCTAGGCACCCCGACCGCGATGGGCGAGGCGGCCGCGGGGCACGTGAAGATCGTGGCCGAGTACCACTCGAACGTCGCCAACAACAAGGTCGCGGCCTGGGATGCGGCCTACCGCAAGCAGGCGCCCAAGGGAAATCCCGACTTCTACTACCTGCGCGGCAAGATCATGTTCGACATGCTGGTGGCAGCCATGAAGCGGGCCGGGTCCGACGACCCGAAGAAGGTGGCCTATGCGCTCGAGGGCATGAAGATGCAGGGCGACCTCGGCGAGCTCGAGATGCGCAAGGTGGACCATCAGTTGATCCAGCCGCTGTACGTGTTCACGCTGCAGAAGATGGCCTCCAAGGGCGGACCCAAGGAAGCCAAGATCGACATGGAGGGCAGCGGCCTCGCGCCGGTGACCGACGCGCGTGTCGAACCGTACGTGACCGCGACGCCGACCTCGTGCCAGATGCAGCGTCCGTGATCCGCGCCCGATAGCGGTGGACGGGGGGTTCGCCCCCCGTTTTTTCGCGCATGGAATTCTTCGTCGTCCAGCTGCTGAACGGCATCAGCTACGGGCTGCTGCTGTTCATGCTGTGCTCCGGCCTGACGCTGGTGTTCTCGCTCATGGGGGTGCTGAATTTCGCGCACGCCAGCTTCTACATGCTGGGCGCGTATTTCGCATATCAGGTCAGCCTCTACGTAGGCTTCTACCCGGCGCTGGTCGTCGCGCCGCTGCTCGTCGGCGGCATCGGCATGCTGGTCGAGCGCTTCGGCCTGCGCACGGTGCACCGCTACGGCCACGTCGCCGAGCTGCTGTTCACCTTCGGCCTCGCTTATCTCGTCGACGAGGCCGTGCACCTGGTGTGGGGCCGCGCGGCGGTCGAATACCGCATCCCGGCCTCGCTCGACGGTCCGCTGTTCCGGGTGTTCACCTCGGAGTACCCGACCTATCGCGTGTTCATGATGCTGGTGTCGGTCGCGATGCTGGTGTCGATCTGGCTGGCGCTCACGCGCACGCGCATCGGCCTGGTGATCCAGGCCGCGCTCACCCACCCGCAGACCGTCGAGGCACTGGGGCATAACGTACCGCGCGTGTTCATGCTGGTGTTCGGCGGGGGCGCTGCGCTCGCCGGCCTCGCCGGGGTCATCGGCGGCAACGCCTTCGTCACCGAGCCCGGCATGGCGGCCGCCGTCGGCCCGATCATCTTCGTGGTGGTGGTGGTCGGCGGCATGGGCTCGCTCGCCGGCGCCTTCGTCGCCTCGCTGCTGATCGGCTGCCTGCAGACCTTCTCCGTCGGCCTGGACTGGAAGATCTTCGGGCTGAACATCACGGTCGCGCAGACCGCGCCGGTGCTTCCCTACCTGCTGATGGTGTTGATCCTGATATTCAGGCCGCGCGGCCTGCTCGGGACGCGCGAGGGCTGACGTGCCGAGCCTGCGCGACCGGCCGGTCAACCTAGGGCGCTGGCTGCTGTGGGGCGGCACGGCGCTGCTGTTCGCGCTCGCGCCGCTCGTGTTCAGGCACGGCTTCGCGCTCACGATGCTGACGCAGATGGGCACGTTCATCATCTTCGCGCTCTCGTACAACATGCTGCTCGGACAGGGCGGCATGCTGTCGTTCGGGCACGCGGTGTACTCGGGCCTGGGCGCGTATTTCACCGTGCATGCGCTGAACATGATCGGCAGGGGCACGCTCGTCATCCCGGTGAGCCTGCTGCCGCTCGTCGGCGGGCTGGCGGGACTCGCGTTCGGCGTCGTGTTCGGCTACGTGACCACCAGAAAGGCCGGTACCACCTTCGCCATGATCTCGCTTGGAATCGGCGAGCTGGTGCACGCCTGCGTGCTGATGTTCCCCGGATTCTTCGGCGGCGAGGGCGGCATCTCGACCAACCGCATGGTCGGCAGGCCGTTGCTTGGCATCACCTTCGGCCCGGCGATCCAGGTCTACTACCTGGTCGCGTTCTGGTGCTTCGTGAGCATGATCGCGATGTTCGCGCTGACGCAGACGCCGCTCGGCCGCATGGCGAACGCGGTGCGCGACAACCCGGAGCGCGCCGAGTTCGTCGGCTACGACACGCAGAAGGTGCGTTTCCTGCAGCTCGTGCTGGCGGCCTTCTTCGCCGGCGTCTCCGGCGCGCTGTCGTGCATCAACTTCGAGATCGTGACCGACGAGAACGTGTCCGCGCTGCGCTCCGGCGGCGTGCTGCTCGCCACCTTCATCGGCGGCACGGGATATTTCTTCGGCCCGATCATCGGCTCGGTAGTGTTCATATTCTTCGTCGTCGCGCTGTCCGGGTTCACGCAGGCCTGGCTGCTGTACCTCGGCCTGTTCTTCCTCGCCATGGTGCTGTTCGCGCCGGGCGGCATCGCCTCGCTGGTCATGATGCAGGTGCCGGTGATCCGCGCGCGGCGATTCGGCGAGCTGGTGCCGCCCTACCTGCTCGCGCTCGCCGCCGGCCTGGTCGCCTTCACCGGCCTCGTCGGCGTGGTCGAGATGGTGTACCGCATCTCCGACCAGAGCCTGGAGCCGCAAATGGCGCTGTTCGGCATCGGCTTCGACGCCCGCTCGCCGCGCCCCTGGGCCGCGTTCGCGCTGCTGCTCGCCGCCGGGGCGGCGGCGCTCGGCTTCGCCGCGCGACGCGTCGGCGAGCGCTGGGGCACGATCCAGAACCAGATGCAGGAAGGCCAGCGATGAGCGCCGCCGCGATCGAGCTGCGCGAGCTGCGCAAGAGCTTCGGCAGGACGCCGATCATCAACGGTGTGTCGCTCGAGATCGGGCGCGGCGAGCGCCACGCGATCATCGGCCCGAATGGCGCGGGCAAGTCCACCCTGTTCAACCTCATCTCCGGCCGCTACGCGCCGAGCTCGGGCAGCGTGCTGCTCGAGGGGGAAGACGTCACCGGTCTGAAGCCGTTCCAGATCAACCGCAAGGGCCTGTCGCGCAGCTTCCAGGTCACCAACATCTTCCACAACCTGTCGGTGTACGAGAACATCCGCTGCGGCGCGCTGTGGGGCGCGGGCCACCGCTATTCCTTCTGGCACCGGGTGGGAGGCTTGCGCGAGGTGCGCCGGCGCGCCGAGGAGGTGATGGAGCGCATCGGTCTCGCCGCGCGTCGCGGCCAGCCCGCGGGAACGCTCTCCTATGCCGAGCAGCGCGCGCTCGAGATCGGCATCACGATCGCGGGCGGCGCGAACGTGATCCTGCTCGACGAGCCGACCGCGGGCATGAGCCGAACCGAGACCGCGCACGCAGTCGCGCTTATCCGCCAGGTGACCGAGGGCAGGACGCTCGTGATGGTCGAGCACGATATGGGCGTGGTGTTCGACCTCGCCGACCGCATCAGCGTGCTGGTATACGGCGAGGTGATCGCGAGCGGCGCGCCGGCGGACATCCGCGCCAACGCGGCGGTGCAGGAAGCCTATCTCGGCGCCTTGCACAAGGAAAACGCGCATGCTTGAGGTGCGCGACCTGCACGCGTTCTACGGCAAGAGCCACATCCTGCACGGCGTGCAGCTCGCGCTCGGCACGGGAGAGATCGTGTCGCTGCTCGGCAGGAACGGCGTTGGGCGTTCGACCACGGTGAAGGCGATCATGGGGATGGTGCAATGTCGCGGCTCGATCCGCTTTAAGGGCGAGGAGATCGCCGGCCAGAAGGCCTACCGCATCGCGCACAAGGGCCTGGGCTACGTTCCGGAGAATCGCGACATCTTTCCCACGCTGACGGTGCGCCAGAACCTGCTGCTCGGGCAGAAGGCGGCCAAGGCGGCCGAACGCTGGAGGATGGAGGACATGTTCGCGCTGTTCCCGCGCTTGAAGGAACGTGCCGACACGCCGGCTGGCGTGCTCTCCGGCGGCGAACAGCAGATGCTGACGCTCTGTCGCACCCTGATGGGCGACCCCGAGCTCGTCATGATCGACGAGCCCACCGAGGGTCTGGCGCCAAAGATCGTCGCGCAGATGGCGGAGCTGTTCCTCGAAATCAAGCGGCGCGGCGTGTCGATCCTGCTCGTCGAGCAGAAGCTCGCGATCGCGCTCGACATCTCCGAGCGCCTGTACGTGATGGGCCACGGACGCATCGTGTTCGAGGGCTCACCGCAGGACATCCGCTCGAACGCCGCGATGCGCAAGGAGTGGCTCGAGGTGTGACTTGCCGGTAGAATCGGCCTCCCCCGCGCGCAGCAATCCTCTCGTCCAGCCCGGAGACCCCGCATGAGCGACGCAGCGCCCTATTCGGTACGCGACGGCATCGCCGTCATCACCCTGGTCAACCCTCCCGTGAACGGCCTGGGCAACGCCCTGCGCGCCGGCATCATGGAAGGCCTGAAGAAGGCCGAGGCCGATAGCGCAGTGAAGGCGGTAGTGGTCATCGGCAGCGACAAGGCGTTCTCCGGCGGCGCCGACATCCGCGAATTCAACAAGCCGATGACGCCGCCGAACCTGCCCGAGGTCAACGAGCAGCAGGACGCGATGAAGAAGCCCCTGGTCGCGGCGATCGGCGGCTTCGCGCTCGGCGGCGGGCTCGAGCTCGCCCTCGGCTGCCACTACCGCGTCGCGCTGCCCAAGTCGCAGATCGGCCTGCCGGAAGTGAAGCTTGGCATCCTGCCCGGCTCGGGCGGCACGCAGCGCCTGCCGCGCGTGGTCGGCGCTGCTGAAGCGATCAGGATGATGACCACCGGCGATCCGATCCCGGCGGAAAAGGCAAAGGCGCTCGGCGTCGTGGACGAGATCGTCGAAGGCAACCTTCTGGAAGCGGCGACCGCCTACGCGAAGAAGCTGGTCGCCGCGGGCAAGGGGCCGCGTCGCATCCGCGATCTGGCGGTCAGGCTCGAGGGCGACCCGAAGGCGTTCTTCGAGGCGGCGCGCGCCGAGGTGGCGAAGGCCTCGAGGGGCTACCCGGCGCCCCTCGAGATCGTCGCCTGCGTCGAAGCCGCGGCGACCAGGCCGTTCGACGAAGGGCGCAAGGAAGAGCGCAAGCGCTTCGAGTACCTGGTCAACACCACGGAGTCGAAGGCGCTGCGCCACATGTTCTTCGCCGAGCGCCAGACCGCCAAGATCCCCGACGTGCCCGAGGACACGCCGACGCGCGAGATCCGCAAAGCGGCCATCGTCGGCGCCGGCACCATGGGCGGCGGCATCGCCATGAGCTTCGTGAACGCCGGCATCCCGGTGACGCTTATCGAGATGAAGCAGGAGGCGATCGAGCGGGGATTTGCGACCATCAGGAAGAACTACGCGAACACCGTGTCCAAGGGACGCCTCAAGCAGGAGGATATGGACAAGCGGATGGCGCTCATTGCGCCCTCGCTCGACCTCGCCGCCGCGCGGGACGCCGACATCGTGGTCGAGGCGGTATTCGAGCGGATGGACGTCAAGCAGGACATCTTCCGCAAGCTCGACGCCGCCGCGAAGCCGGGCGCGATCCTCGCCAGCAACACTTCGACGCTCGACGTGAACGCGATCGCCGCGGTCACCAAGCGCCCGCAGGACGTGATCGGCACGCACTTCTTCTCGCCCGCCAATGTGATGCGGCTGCTCGAAGTAGTGCGCGGCGCGAAGACGGCCAAGGACGTGCTCGCCACCACCATGAAGCTCGGCAAGCGGCTGAAGAAGGTGCCGGTGGTCTCGGGCGTATGCGACGGCTTCATCGGCAACCGCATGATCGAGAAATACGGCCAGCAGAGCCTGTTCCTGCTCGACGAAGGGGCTTCGCCCTCGCAGGTCGACGCCGCGGCGCAGAAGTGGGGCCTCGCGATGGGCCCGTTCACCATGGGCGACATGGCGGGCCTGGACATCGGCTGGGAGATCCGCAAACGCCGCTACCAGGAGCGGCCGAACTTCGTCTACTCGCGCGTGGGCGACCGCATCTGCGAGCAGGGGCGCTACGGGCAGAAGACCGGCAAGGGCTGGTACCGCTACGAGGCGGGCAACAGGAAGCCGATCCCCGATCCCGAAGTAGACAAGATCATTTCCCGGTACAGGAGCGAGATCGGAATCAAGCCGCGGCAGATCTCCGACGAGGAGATCGTCGAGCGGCTGATCTACGCGCTCGTCAACGAGGCGGCGTACATCCTCGAGGAAGGCATCGCGCTGCGCGCCTCCGACATCGACATGGTGTACCTCACCGGCTACGGCTTCCCGCCGTACCGCGGCGGGCCGATGTTCTACGCCGACAGCGTGGGCCTGCCCAAGGTGCTCGCCTCAATCGAGAAATTCCAGAAGGGCTACCGGGGCGAGGTGTGGAAGCCCGCGCCGCTCTTGGTCAGGCTCGCCAAGGAAGGCAAACGTTTCAATGAGTGACGTGGGGGTGAGAATCGCCTTACCCCCACACCCCCGAGAGGAGACCCATCATGACCGACGCAGTGATCGTATCGACCGCGCGCACGCCGCTGTGCAAGAGCTGGCGCGGCGCGCTCAACATGACCCACGGCGCGACCATGGGCGGCCACGTCGTCAGGCACGCGCTCGAGCGCGCCAGGCTCGAGCCCGCCGAGGTGTACGACGTCATCATGGGCTGCGCCAACCCCGAAGGGGCGACCGGCGCCAACGTCGCGCGCCAGATCGCGTTGCGCGCGGGGCTGCCGGTCACGGTCTCTGGCATGACGGTGAACCGCTTCTGCTCCTCAGGCCTGCAGACCGTGGCGCTCGCCAGCCAGCGCATCATGCAGGGCGAGGCCGACATCATGATCGCCGGCGGCGTCGAGTCGATCTCGTGCGTGCAGAACGAGATGAACAAGCACATGATCCACGAGGACTGGCTGAAGAAAAACAAGCCGGAGATCTACTGGACCATGCTGCAGACCGCCGAGATGGTCTCCAAGCGCTACAAGATCCCGCGCGAGGCGCAGGACCGCTACGGCGTCGAGAGCCAGCTCAGGGCGGCCAAGGCGCGCGCAGCGGGCAAGTTCAAGGACGAGATCGTGCCGATCAGCACGAAGATGAAGGTGGTCGACAAGAACACCGGCGTCGAGACGCTGAAGGACGTGACCGCGTCCGAGGACGAAGGCATCCGCGCGGACACCACCTACGAGGGCGTGTCGCAGATCAAGCCCGCCATCGAAGGTGGCGTGATCGCCGCGGGCAACGCGAGCCAGTTCTCCGACGGCGCCTCGGCGCAGGTGGTGATGAGCGACAAGACGGCGGCGAAGAAGGGCCTCAAGGCGATGGGCGTGTTCCGCGGCTTCGCCGTGGCGGGCTGCGAGCCCGACGAGATGGGCATCGGCCCGGTGTTCGCGATCCCGAAGCTGCTCAAGCAGACCGGGATGAAGATTGAGGACATCGGCCTGTGGGAGCTGAACGAGGCCTTCGCGGTGCAGGTGATCTACTGCCGCGACAAGCTCGGCATCCCCGCCGAGCGCCTGAACGTGAACGGCGGCGCGATCGCGGTCGGGCATCCCTACGGCGTCACCGGCTCGCGGCTCATCGGCCACGCGCTCATCGAAGGCAAGCGCCGCGGCGCGAAGCACGTCGTGGTGACCATGTGCATCGGCGGCGGCATGGGCGCGGCGGGGTTGTTCGAAGTCGCGTGAGAATCGCCATCGTCGGCTGCGGCGCGATGGGCTCGGTGTACGCCGGGCTGTTCGCCGCGGCCGGCCACGAGGTGTGGGCGATCGACCGCTGGCGCGAGCACGTCGAGGCGATGCGCAGCCGCGGGCTGCGCCTGGAAGGCGCGTCGGGGGACCGCACCGTCAAGGTGAACGCCTCCACTGAAGCGCGCGATGCCGGTCCCTGCGACCTCGTGATCCTCGCGACGAAAGCCGGACAGGTCGCCGATGCCGCTCGATCTATCAAGAGCCTCCTACAAGAGCACAGCGTGGTCCTGTCGATCCAGAACGGCCTCGGCGGACCGGACAGCGCGGCTTCGGTGCTGGGGAAGGAACGCGTGATGGTAGGCGTGGTCGGCGGCTTCGGCGCCTCCATGAGGGGGCCCGGCCACGCGCATCACAACGGCATGGAGCTGGTGCGGCTGGGCGAGCTCGAGGGTCCGGTCACGCCGCGTCTAGAGAAGATAGCCGACGCATGGCGCGGCGCCGGCTTCCGCGTCAAGGTATTCGACGACATCGCGCAGCTGGTGTGGGAGAAGCTGATCTGCAATTGCGCCTACTCGGGCCCCTGCGGCCTGACCGACCACACGGTCGGCGAGGTGATGAGCGATCGCGACCTCGCGCGCGTGTCCGCCGCCTGTGCGCAGGAGGCCTTCGCGGTGGCGAAGAAGAAAGGCATCAGGCTCGATTTCGGCGACCCCGTCGCCTACGTGCGCGACTTCGGCTCCAAGATTCCCGATGCCCGGCCCTCGGTGCTGCTCGACCTGATGGCGAAGAGAAAATCCGAGATCGAGGTCATCAACGGCTCGATCCCGCGCGTCGGCGCGGAGGTCGGCGTCGCGGCGCCGGTAAACGACACCCTCACCGCGCTCGTGCTCGAGAGGGAGCGGCGCCTGGGCTGCGCCTAGCCGAGGAACTCGAGCAGCAGCCGCGTCACCTCTTCCGGCTTTTCCTGCTGCACCCAGTGCCCGGCGCCCGGCACGAGGTGGCAGCCGCGCATCCTCGGGAGCACGCCTCCCTGCATCTGCTCGAACGCGCCCGGCACCTGGTACACGCCCCAGTCGCTCGCGCCGGCGATGAACATGGACGGAACGTCGATCGTGCGCCCAGCGTAGGCTCCTAGATCCGCGTTGCGCCCCTCGGTGCGGCAGCGGTACCACTGCAGCCCACCCTGGAACCCGGTGCGCGTGTACTCCGCGTCGTAGACCGCCATCTCGCTCTCGGTCAGCCAGGACGGTTCGGCCGCGGGCATCTCAGGCGCGACGGTCTCGGCCATCGTCTTGTCGCGCTCCATGACGTAATAGGTCGGCATTTTCGCGAGCTCGGCAGCACTCCAGGAAGCGAGGCGGAATGGCTTGTTGCCCGGCCAGTCAGAGCTCTTCATGTGATAGTAGGCGCGCAGGAACGCGTGCACGCCTTGCGCGCAATGCCACATGTCCCCGTTCGCCCGGCGCGTCGAGTAGTACCACTGGTAGTGCTT
>DASPRX010000156.1:0-5854 GCA_035624235.1 Burkholderiales bacterium
ACGCGGGCCTGGAGAACGCCGCCGCCTTTGCCGTCTGCGATCCGCAGGCCGTGCGACAGATCAAGGAGGCGGGCACTGGAGCGCGCGTCACGCTCGACCTGGGCGGCAAATCGGACATGCCGAGCCTCGGCCTGAAGGGCCGGCCGCGCCGGGTGAGCGGCACCGTGAGGCGCATCATCGACGGCGCCTACCGCAACGAAGGCCCGATGGCGCGCGGCGAGCAGATGGACATGGGCCTCTCGGCGGTGCTCGACACCGGCAAGGTCGAGATCGCGGTGATCACGCGCCACACCGAGCCCTACGACATCGGCGCCTTCCGCGCGCTCGGCATCGACCCGGCGCGCAAGAAGTACCTGATGCTTAAGAGCCGCGTGCACTGGCGTGCCGGCCTCGGGCCGCTCGCCAAGGCGGTCATCGAGTGCGCCGGCACCGGCGTGTGCACCTCGGACTACTCCCAGCTCGACTTCCGCCGCGTGCGCCGCCCGATCTACCCGCTCGATCCGCTTTAGCTACAATACGCACCATGCCGATCTACGAATACGCCTGCCGCAGCTGCGGCCACGAGTTCGAAACCCTGGTGCGCTCGGGGAGCACCCCCGACTGCCCGAGCTGCAAGTCGACCGAGCTGGAGAAGAAGCTCTCGGTGTTCGCCACGGCGAGCTCGGGACCCGAGGCGGCGCCCGCCGCGGGGCCCTGCGGCGCCTGCGGCCACCCCGGCGGTCCTGGGTCCTGCGCCCTGCACTAGCGCATGTTGCCGGTGTGCCCGAGCGAATAGCGCCCGGGCTGCGGCCAGACCGTCAGTCCGTGCGGCTCGGTGCCGACCTTGATCGACCTCACCGTGCCGGTCGTCGTATCGATCGCATAGACCACGTCGTCGAAGCGGCCCGACAGCCATAGCGTCTTGCCGTCCGCGCTGACGTTGCCCATGTCCGGGCTGCCGCCGCCGGGGATCGGCCAGTTGGCGATCACCTTGCGCGTCGCGAAGTCGATCACCGAGATGCTGCCCGGACCGTGCGGCTCCCCGCCGACAATCGTGGTGGAGCCGCGGTTGGCGACGTAGAGCTTCGTTCCGTCGCGGCTCGGGTACAGGCCATGCGGCCCGACGCCGGTGGCGATGAAGCCGACCTGCTTGAAGCGATCGCCGTCGATCAGCTTGACGCCGCCGTCCATCATGTCGGCCACATAGAAGATCTTGCCGTCCGGCGCGATGCGGATGTCCTGCGGCATCGACATCTCGCCCAGCCGCAGGTAGCCGACGACCCTGCGCTTGACCATGTCGATCTTCGCCAGGCGTCCGCCGCCGAACTCGCAGGTGAAGATCGCGTAGCGGCCGTCGATCGAGAAGTCGGCGTGGTTGATCCCCTTGCATCCGGGCACCTGCAACCGAGAGCGCAGCGCCATAGTGTGCGGGTCGCGGAAGTCGAGCCGCGCGAAGGCCTCGGCGACGACGATCGCCTCCTTGCCGTCCGCGGTGAAATACATGTTGTACGGATCGTCGACCGCGATCTCCGGGCCGGGCTTGCCGGTCTTCGGGTCGATCGGCGTCAGGCTTCCGTTCGGGCTGCGGCTTGCGTTGTTGGTCACCCACAGCGTCTGCAGGTCCCACGACGGCACGACGTGCTGCGGCACGTAGCCGACGCGAAAGCGGTCGACCACCTTGTAGGTGGCCGGATCGATCACGTAGACGTCGCCCGAGCGCAGGTTCGGGACGTACACGCGCGGCAGCGCGCCCTGCACGGCCGCGCTCAGGTGCCCGGCGCCCGCCTCGCCATAGAGATTGGCGGGATCGACGACCGGCGGCATCCCGGGAATCGTAGCGACCGCCGCCGCCGACTCGTCGCGCTTGAGCCCCTGGACCGTGCGCTCGACGACTCCATTCGCGCCGAGCCAACCGAGCTCGATGCTCGCGCGGCGCGGGTCCCCGCTTACGCCGTCGGCATTGGGCGTGGCATCGCGCAGCTGCGCGACTCGCACCATCTGCGGCGCAACCGCAAGCTCGAGCGACGTGTCCGCGAGCCCGGCGTGCTTGCCAATCTCGTCTTCGGTGTAGCCGCGCGCGCGCAGCACCTGCGCGAAGCTGCGCGAGCTCGCCTCGTAGTATTCGGGCGGGACGATCGCGCGCGCGCCGCTCCCCGTCCAGACCGCGTTCAGCTGCGCTGCGGCGCGCCTGAGGTCTTCCTGGTAGCCGCCGTGATCGCCGAGGAAGACGACGTCGCGAAAGCCGTGGATCTTGAAGCTCTGCGCGGCCGATTCGAGCGTCGCCACGAACGCACCGTGCGGGACGGTGATCGTGCCGGGAAAGCGCATGTGCGAGGTCGGCGGCGCCAGGTTTCCTTCCGGGACGTAGGCGATCACCGGCGCGACCAGCGCGTTGCCCAGGCTCTCGGCGATGCGCTGCGCCAGCGCCCTCACCCGGGCGTTGTGCTTGCCGAGCGCCATGTAGGGACCGCTCTGCTCGGTTCCGCCGACGGGGACGAGGATGGTGGTCTTGCCGGCGCGGATCGCGTCGCGCAGCTCGGTCCAGGTCAGGTCCTCGAGAAACACGCTGCTCTGCGCGGCGGTTGCGGCCGGCGCGGCGGCGATGAGAAGGAGGGAAACGAGAAGTCCTCGGAGGGGTAGGCTCATGCGGGGCGGTCGTGAAAAGTGGGCGCTAGTGTGAAAACCGGTTGCTCGAACCGGCGCGGCCGCTACTGTACTTCAAGCCCGGCGCGGCCCGACAGGGATTTGTGCACCCGGGCGCGTGAGCGCCTCGGGCGGCTTGCGCCCCGCCTGCACGCAGGCCGCGCGCAGCGTGAGGGCGACGATGTCGCGCTGCGCGCGGCTGCCGCCGATGCGCACCGTTTCCGGTAGCGCGGCCTCGAGCAACTCGATCACCCGGTGCCAGTCGTGCTTCGCGTAGGCGGCGAAGGCCTCGGCGAGCCGCGGTACGACTTCTCCCGGCGGCAGCCGGCTTGCGGCCAGGCGCTCGCGCAGCTCCCGGATCACTCGCTCGATCCCGGCGAGGTCGCCGTCGGCGGCGCAGGAGAGCGCGACGTGCACGTCGGCGAACGAAACGCCCGCCTTGGGAAAGTTCTTCACGGCGTATTCGTGCACTTCGGTCCACAGCTGCGTGTGGCGCGGTTCTCCGGCAAGCTCGGCGCGCCACAGGAAGGACGGCGCGTCGGTCGCGACGTTCAGCGGCGGCCCCCAGGCGCCGCCGGGGTGAACCGACTCGCGGTACGCGCGCCAGGCGCGCGCCTGCTCGCCGAGCGCGAGCGCGGCGAGCGCAACGTGCCAGGAGAGGTGGCAATGCATCAGGCCCGCCTTCGGGTAGGCCGGCATCCAGTCCTCGAGGTAATCGAGCGCCGCGCGGTGCGCGCCGCGCTCGTACAGCACATGAACCTTGATGTGCGCGCCGTGCGCGTGGCGCGGGTTCGCCGCCATGCTGCGCTCGATGAGCGGCCAGGCCTCGTCCAGCTGCCCGCACTCGCAGGCCGCGAAGGCGAGCGCCGACTGGAACCACCAGTCCGCGCCGTAGTGCGGCGCCAAGCCCGCCAGGAATTCGTACAGCTCGGGCTCGCGGTCCTGCCGGCCGCTGAAGCCGATCAGCCCGAACACGCCGGTCGCCTGCGAGAGCACCAGCGCGTCGCGCGGGTACTCGGCGAGATGCGCGCGCGTCGCCTCGAGGGCGTCCGCGGGATTGCCCTCGATCGCCAGCGCGAGCGCATTCACGTGGCCGATCTCACGCGGCGTGGCGCCTCGCGCGAGCTCGCGCGCCCGCGCCGCGTGCTCGCGCGCAAGCGGCACCTTGGCGCTTAGCAGGAGGGCGCGGGCAAGAGCCGCCTGCGCGAGCGCGAACTTCGGATCTGCGGCGAGCGCACGCCCGAGATGCTCCTCGGCGCCCGTGTTCGCCGTCAGGATGCAGTCCACCCCGGCGACATAAGCATCGTGCGCCCCCGCGCTCGCGGTCAGCGGCAATCCGAATCGGTCGTTCATCTGCGCGGCTTTACGTAACTTTACCCGGCGGTCATCACCGCTTCACGCCCCGGCGGTAGCTTACACGCTGCGGTGGAATTTTCGATGCGAACCGAGCTCCGCGATCCAGCGCGTCATGCTTTCCTGCGGCTGTCCGCCGGTGCGCTCGCGCTCTTCGCCGCGCAGGGCGCGCTGGCCCAAGTTCGCGACCGCAGCGGCCGCGGCGAGCGCTCCGGCCGTGGTGGCGTCGAGGGCCCGCAGCCGACCACCGCGGACCGGCTGGACGAATCGCTGCGCGAGTTCCACGACGATCTCGCGCTCGGCATCGCGCAGCAGCCCGCCTGGGACCGCTATGCACGCGCCCTGCGAGGCTACGTGCAGGACGCGGTGCGCGAGCGCGCCCGCGTCAAGTCGCTCGCCGGCATGCCGTTAGCCGAACGCATCGGCCACCAGCTGGACATGGCGCGCGACCGCTACGCGGCGATGGAGGACATCGCCGGTGCTGCGACTGCGCTTTTCGCGGCGCTGAATCCGGAGCAGCAGACCCGCGCGAATCCGCGCCTGGCGGGAATCGTCGAGATGGTCGCAGGCGATGTTCCCGCGGCGCCGCCAGCGCAGGCGAAGCGCGAGCACGCCGGTCGGGGGCCGGAACGTGGGGAACCTTGATCTCGGCGCGCTGATCCTTGTCGCGCTCCTGCAATCCGCGCCGCATGCACCGCCCCCGGGATGCCCCCGGGCGCTGCGCGATGCGCGCGCCGAGGCTCGCCTGCGCCTGCTGGTCGCCGAACACCGGTACATGACCGGCATTCCGGACTACGAGCCGGTACTCGATGCCGAGCGTGCTCTGCGCTCATTCGATGCCCGCGCCAAGCGCGCGCGCTGCGACGCGCCGCGCACGCCTCAGGGAAGCTGAATCTTTCCGCCGCCGCCGAGGCCTCCGCCGCCCAGCCCGCCGGGCGGCAGGCCTCCCTGCGGCACGAGGATCTGCGAGGCCGCCTCGCGGCGCAGCTCCTGCAGCTCGCGCACCGTGCGCTCGATCGCGGCCTTCGCAAGGGCGCCGAACTTGCTGGCCACCTCGTCCAGCGACGCGCCGGGAATCTCGAACGCGATCGGCAGCGCGCCCATGGGCGTCATAACCTGAGTCTCGCCGACGTAGACCACCGCGCGCGCGGCATCGCGGGAGCCATCGCTTTTGACCGGTGTCAGGCGGCGCAGCGTGCCGACGCGCCGATCGGTGAACGTCTCCTCCAAGAACATCCCGGCGAGGTCCAGGTTCAGGTCCGTGGTGCGCGGTTCGTTTGCCATGTGGCGCGCGTCTCCTAGCAAGATGCGTCCGATTTTACCCGCTCGCCTCGCCGCGCGACACGCATTCGGTCTGCACGGTCGCGCGCAGGATCTGCGCGAGGCGCAGCACGCCGGGCCCCGCCGCGTCGCGGTCCGCGTATACGAGATAGAGCTGCGCGAAGCGCTCGCCGCCTTCGCGCAGCGGCAGCGCCTTGAGCGCACCCTCGGCGAGCTCGCCGCGGATCATCTCCTCCGGAAACCAGGCGTAGCCGTAGCCGCGGCGCGCAGCCTCGAGCGAGCTCGCCATGTGGCTGACGGTCCAGCGCTGAGATGCCTCGATCCAGGTGCGCGTCGCGCGCCGCGTGCCGGATTCCCGCACCACGAGGTGCCGGTGCGCACGCAGATCGGCCATCGTCAGCGGGCGCCCCAGGCGGTGCAGCGCGTGCCCGGGATGCGCGACGAGCAGGAAGCGCAGCCGTAGCAGCGGATCGCCGAGAAAGCCTTGTGGCACCATGCCGGCGACGGCGAGGTCGACCTGGCGCAGCGCCAGCGCCTCCTGCGTGCCGCCGAGCACGGTCTCGAACACCTCGATACGCGTGTCGGGACTCTCGCGCGC
>DASPRX010000062.1:0-16005 GCA_035624235.1 Burkholderiales bacterium
CTGGCGCAGGGTGGCCGAGTCGGACACGCGCGGCACGTCCGCGCCGCGCCGCATGACGTCGGCGACGTGCGTGAGCAGTCGCCTGCCGAGCGAGCCGCCCGGGTGCGAGCGCGCGAAGTCGTCGGCGGAGAAGCCGCGCGCATCGAGCAGCGCCACGGCGAGCGCATCTCCGAGCGCGAGCGCCGCGGTCGTGCTCGCGGTGGGCGCGAGGTTGAGCGGGCAGGCTTCCTGCGCCACGCCCGCATCGAGGTGCACGTCCGCTTCGCGCGCGAGCGTGGAGTGCGCGCTGCCGGTCAGGGCGATCAGCTTGGCGCCCTGACGCTTGATGAGGGGGACGATGGCGAGCAGCTCTTCGCTCTCGCCGGAATGAGAGATGCCGATGAACACGTCCTCCGCCTGGACCATGCCGAGGTCGCCGTGGCTCGCCTCGGCCGGGTGCACGAAATACGCCGGTGTGCCGGTGCTGGCAAGCGTGGAGGCCACCTTGCGTGCTATGTGGCCCGACTTGCCGATGCCGCTCACCACCACCCGGCCGCGCCGCTCGAGGATAAGGGACACCGCGGCGAGAAAATTGTCGTCGACGCGCGCGATCAGCGCTCGCACTGCGTCCGCCTCGATCGCGAGCACCCTGCGCGCCAGCTCCAGCGCAGCGGGAGTGACTGCGCCGCGAGGCGACGCAGCCTGGGCCGCGGGCGCGCCCTGTCCCGGCGCTGACGCTGCGCTTATCATAGAGAAGAAGTATAGCCCAAGCCCACTCTCAGACTGCCCGCTCCACGATGCACGAAGTAGGAACTTCGCTGCTGCCGGTTCTGGTCCTGCTCGCAGCCAGCGTCCTCGCGGTGACGCTGTGCCGCCGGCTGTCGCTGCCGCCGATCATCGGCTACCTGGCTACCGGGCTGGTGCTCGGCCCTCACGCTTTCGGGCTGATCGCGGATACCGAGCAGACGCGGCGGCTCGCCGAGTTCGGGGTTGTGTTCCTGATGTTCTCGATCGGGCTGGAATTCAGCATGCCGAGGCTGATGGCGATGCGGCGGGTGGTGTTCGGTCTGGGATTCGCGCAAGTGCTCGCCACGGTGTCCCTGTGCGTCGCCGCCGCGGCCGCTTTCGGCGGGTCGTGGCAGGCTGGGGTCGCGCTCGGGGGCGCAGCGGCCATGTCCTCGACCGCGATCGTCTCCAGGCTGCTCGCCGAACGCATGGAGCTCGACACGCCGCACGGCCGCGAGGTCGTCGGCGTGCTGCTGTTCCAGGACCTGGCCGTGGTGCCACTGCTGATCCTCGTTCCTGCGCTGGGGCACCCCGCGGGCGAAATCGGCGCGGCGATCGCGCTGGCGCTCGCCAAGGCTGCGCTCGCGCTCGGCGTGCTGGTGCTGGTGGGGTCGCGGGCGATGCGCGCCTGGCTCGGCCTGGTGGCGCGTCGCCGCTCGACCGAGCTGTTCGTGCTGAACGTGCTCCTCGTTACGCTGACGCTGGCGTTCATCACCGAGCTGGCGGGGCTTTCACTCGCGCTCGGGGCTTTCCTCGCGGGCATGCTGATCTCGGAAACCGAGTACCGCTACCAGGTCGAGGAAGACATCAAGCCGTTTCGCGACGTGCTGCTCGGGCTGTTCTTCGTCACCGTGGGCATGACGCTCGACATGCGCCTGGTGCTCGGCGAGCCGGCGCTGGTGCTGTTGCTGCTGACGCTGTTGATGGGCGCGAAGTTCGGCTTGATCGCTCTCTTGTCGCGGGTGTTCGGCAGCCCGCCGGGCACCGCGCTGCGCGTGGGCCTCGGGCTCGCCCAGGGCGGCGAGTTCGGCTTCGTGCTGATCGCGCTCGCGCACCGCAATGCAGTGGCGCCCGAGTCGATCCTGCACGCGCTGCTCGCGGCGATGATCCTGTCGATGCTTGCGACGCCGTTCGTGATCGCGGCGAGCAACCGGATCGTGATGCGCCTGGCGCGCTCGGAATGGATGTTGCGCTCGCTCGAGCTGCACCGCATCGCGGTGCAGGCGATCGAGTCCGAACGCCACGTGATCATCCTCGGCTACGGCAGGAACGGGCAGCACCTGGCGCGCATGCTCGATGCGGAGAAGGTGCGCTACGTCGCGCTCGACCTCGACCCCGAGCGCGTGCGCGAGGCGGCGCTCGCGGGCGATACGGTGGTGTTCGCCGACTGCGCGCGGCGCGAGGCGCTGGTCGCCGCGGGCATATCGCGCGCGGCCGCGGTCGTGGTGACGTTCGCCGATGCGGCGGCCGCCGCCAGGGTGCTCGCCAACATTCACGACCTCAACCCGGCGGTGCCGGTCATCGTGCGCGCACATGGGGAGCGCGACATCGAGCGGCTGACCGCGGCGGGCGCTTCCGAGGTGGTGCCCGAGGCGTTCGAGTCCGGGCTGATGCTAGCCTCGCACACCCTCATCTGGATCGGCGTGCCGCTGACGCGCGTCGTGCGGCGCATGCGCCAGGTGCGCGACCAGCAGTACGGCCTGCTGCGCGGCCTGTTCCGCGGCCCGAGCGACGAGGCCGAGGTCGGCGAAGAACTCGCGCCGCGGCTGCACGCCGTCACGCTAACTCCCGGCGCCTACGGCGTCGGCCGGTCGTTGGAAGAGCTCAAGCTTGAAGACACGAGCGTGGAGGTGAAGGCGGTGCGCCGTCCGGGAGCCCGTGGCAGACTCGCTCCGCAGGACGCCGGGCGCCTCGAGGCGGGCGACGTGGTGGTGCTGCTCGGCGCACCCGAAATGATCGCGCTCGCCGAGGCCCGGTTGCTGCAGGGCTGAAGGAGCGCCGCAAATGAAAAGGCCGGCTTGCGCCGGCCTTAGCCTTTCCCTGAAACGCGCTGCTTAGTTCAGCGAGCGGCACACCGTGTAGGAGTTCGTCCCGGTTTCTGCGTAGGCTGTATCGGCCGTCGCACCGATCGTCGGGTTGAGCGTGGCTTGCAGCTGCGCGCGCACGGTTCCGGCGTTGGGCACGCCGTCGTCCATCTGAGTATCGACCGCGATCGCGATCTTGTCCGGTAGGTTGGCAGAGCAAATGATCAGCCCGCCGAATCCATCCGGATTGGCACTGCTGAGTACTCGGTTCGGAGGATTCGCGCCATCCCCGGTCTGTACGCCAATCATGCCGCTTACCGCATTCAGGGGCTGGCCGTTGCCCGTCCCAGTAATGAAGCCTGAGCGCCGCAGATCCTCCCACCACAGACGCGATTCGTCGGTCGCCGTGGCACTGTTGTACAGACCTGCTAGACGGCCATCGCCATCGCCGAGGTTGCTTATGCCCGTCCAACGCGACGCGCCTTTGTCGTCCCCGGGGATTGCCCGATAGCGGTCCTGGTACCCGTGATAGGCGGCCGAGATGCCGGAGAAGTCGGCGATCACATTCTTGATCTTCGCCTGCGTGATCATCTCCTGGCCCTTGAGGATGCCCCCGAGCAACAGGCCGATGATGACGAGAACGATCGCGATTTCCACGAGCGTGAAGCCCTTCTGAATTGCCTTCATAGTCCTACCCCCTAAATCGAGACTGGGTGCGACATACCCTGCAAAGCTCATGCCCGATAGTTGCCACTGTGTTTTCAAGTGGTTAGCGCCGAACGGCCTCGAAGAAACTGTCGGACTTTCGACAACTCCGTCAATGAAGTGACTCCTTTCCCCCCTTTGCCTGCCGCGCCTGCCGTGCTTCCAGTTCCTCTAAGCGCCGTTCCAGAAAGCGCAGCTCGGCCGGATCCTTGACGGACCCGCTCGCCAGCAAGCCGCCCAGGATCACCTTGGCAGCCTGCAGTTCGTTCATGTCTTCGAGGATGAAGATGCGCATCTGCTTCGCCCAAAGCGGGACGGCGGGTGCGCTCGTGTAACGATCGATCGCGTCGGCATATTGCAGGGCGAGAGGAAGGTCGTGCAGACGGTGCTTGGCGACCATCGCAGCCTGCGCGAGCCACTGCCAACGATGATTGGGGTCCTTTAGGTACTCCCGGTAGATGAAGTCGAGCACGACCCTGACCTTCGCAGGATCCGGAACCTCGGCATAGATACGGGCTGCGGAGAAAAGCGGGTACTCGCTCTTAGGGTCCAGCGCCAGAACGACGCGTAGCCAGGCGACGAGTCGCTGGTAATCCAAGTCCTGATACGGCACGTCGTTCGCGCCGCGCAGGTCGTACGCTTGAACGTAGAGCATCGCCAGCCGCGCCAGAGCTTCTGGCTCGCCCAGGCTCGCTAGCCGCAGGGCCGCGAGCCGTGGGGGAGGCGGAAGATCCTCGGCGCGATGGGACATTCCCGGCCGCATACCGGCCCACACGAGCTGGAGCGCCAGGCAGGCCGCGAGTGCCAGCCAGACCCAACCCGGCACCGTCGTAAGCGGGCGCTCGTCGCGGCTCATAGGTTGCGGCGGTGGAAATCGAACAGCCCGGCGGCTACCAGCAGGACCGAATAGAGTGCCAGCCCGGCGAGTGCGGTCGCGTACGCGCCTGCCGAAGGAGCGCCGTAGATCAGCCACTCGGTGCGCGTGGCGGCATCCAGCCGCGGCAGCAGCAGCGCCACCACGTCGATGGCCCACTGCGCGAGGCGGTGCGCAAGCGTTGGCTCCGCGAGCGGGCTTGCCGCGATCGACTGAACCGCGCCTATGGCCCGGGCGAGCAGGTAGAGCCCCGCCGTCGCGGCGAAAGCGGGCACCGGCTGAACCAGAGCCATGGAGAAGAACAGCGCCGCGGCTGCGACCAGAGCCGTTTCCAGCGCGAGGGAAGCGGCCCACAGCAGGACCGCGACAGGCGGGCTCCAGAGCAGCAACGGCAGCGCGAAGCATGCCGAGATCACCACGCCCAGAGCGACGTAGCCGGTCAAGCGCCCGGCGTACTGAGCGCTGCGCGACAGCGGCAGCGTCAGCATCAGTTCCAGCCCCTTGTCATTCACCTCGCGTACCGTGCAGGCCGCGACGTGCAACGCCACGAGAAATACCGCGCAGGCGCGCAGCAGCGCCGCCGAAAAGGCCGACTGCAGGGCGATGCTCTCGGTGAGCGCGACCTGCGAGACGAAGGCCGCCAAGCCGAGCGCGGCCGCCAGGCTTGCCCCGACCAGCCAGGGAAGGCCGCTGCGGCGCGCCTCCAGAAGTACGAAGCGTGCGAGGATGGCGGCTGCAGGCATCGCTAGAATCGCGCTGTGGACATCCGACAACGAAGGCTAGCGGGCGGGCGCGGGCGGTGCAAGCTGACGGCTTGAACCTGCCGGAGTTCACCCAGGTCGCGGACGGCGTCGCGCGCTTCAGCCGGCGCTACTGGCGCATCGTGGTGATCGCGATGCTGTTGTTGCTGCATGTGGCGGCGGTGCGCGGCGTGGCCGACGACTGGGCGCGCGCGCTGTTGCTCGCGCACCTCGGCCTGTTGCTGCTGTGGCAGCCGTTCTTGCGCGGCCAGGAGCGCGTCACGCTGCCCCAGGCAGCGCTGATTGCAGGCGCGGCGGTTGCGGTAATGCTTTGGCTGGGCTGGTGGCTGCTCGCATTTTGGGTGGTGATGCTGGCGGGATTCGTCGCGGGCAAGGTGTATCAGCAGCATGCGCGCTGGCAACGCCGCTTCTATCTGGTGGTGCTGGTTTACCTGATCGCGCTGCTCGCGGTTATTATCCTGCCGGAGATTGCGCCGCGACGGGAGGTCACCGCCGAAGTGCGCGCCATGTTCGAGTACGGATTGCCGGTGCTGCTGCTTGCAGCGCTGCTGTTCCCGACCGAGCCCGATCCGGTCGACTCGCCACAGGTGATCGACTTCTTCTACAGCCTGTTCGTCATGCTCGTGCTGAGCATCGTCACGCTCGGCAGCTTCACCTTCATGACGCTCGGCCGCATGGCCTACCTTCCGGCGCTGACCTACACGGTCTTCCTGATCGCCGCGATGGTGTTCGTGATCGGACTCGCGTGGGATCCGCGTACCGGCTTCACCGGACTCAGCGTGTTCGTCTCCCGCTACCTGTTTTCGATCGGGTTGCCGATCGAGAAGTGGCTGTACTTCCTTGCGGAGCTGTCTCAGATCGAAACCCGTCCCGAACGCTTCCTCGCCGAAGCGGTCGCCGGCTTGGCGCGCCTGCAATGGGTGGCGGGCGCCACCTGGCGCGGCGCGCACGGCAGCGGGGAAGCGGGGGAGAAGAGTCCGTATGCGGTCGAATTCGCCAATCGCGATCTGTCGCTCACCATCTACTCGCGCTACCGCACCGGACCGGCCTTGCACTGGCACCTGCACGTGCTGGGTCAGCTGCTTGCCGAGTTCTACGTCGGCAAGCTGCGCGAGCAGAAACTCCAGGAGCAGAGCTATCTCAAGGCGGTGCACGAGACCGGCGCGCGCATGACGCACGACGTGAAGAACCTGCTTCAGTCGCTGAACGTTCTGTGCGCCGTGGCCGCGCGCGAGCGGGACGAGAATTCTCCGGAGCTGCAGGCGCTGGTGCGCCGCCAGCTGCCCGCCGTCGCCCAGCGACTGGGCGAGACGCTTGAAAAGCTCGAGCGGCCGCAGGCCGACAGCGAGAAGCCGACCGAGGTCGAGGCCTGGTGGGACGCGCTCGCGCGCCAGTATCGCGACCACGGGGTCGAATTCGCGGCACGCGGGCTACGCGCAGGGCTGCAGGTGCCGCGCACGCTGTTTGGCAGCGTGGCCGACAACCTGTTGCAGAACGCGCTGGCCAAGCGCCGCCAGGACGGGACGGTGCGTGTGCGCGTTGCGCTCGAATGCGGCGCGGACCGCATCGAGCTCAGCGTGTGCGACAGCGGGCACGCGGTCCCGCCCGAAGTTGCCCCGAAGCTGCTGCAGGCTCCGGTCGACTCGCGCGCGGGGCTCGGGATCGGTCTCTACCAGGCTGCGCGCCAGGCGGAGGCGGCCGGCTTCGAGCTCGCGCTGCGCAGCAATCGGGACGGCGAGGTGTGCTTCGCGCTCGCCGGACCCGCGGCAGCGCTCTAGACCGCTTCGCGCCGCACAGCGTCACGCCGCCCGATCATTCGGTAGACGGTCGTGTCGCCTTTGCCCTTGAGGTAAATGGTCTGCGGCTCGAGGAACTCGTACTTGTCGCGCAGCCGCTTGTAGGTGGCCTGGTCGACCTGGATCATGCCGGGCGCGCCTTCTGCCGTAATGCGGCTGGCGATGTTTACGGTATCGCCCCACAAATCGTAGATGAACTTCTTCTTGCCGACCACTCCGGCCACCACCGGCCCGCTGCCGATTCCGATGCGCAGCGCGAGCGGCCTACCGTCCACCTGGAAATCGCGCGCCACCAGGTCCCGGATCTCGAGTGCGAGCTCGGCGATGGCCCCGCTGTATTCGGCATTGCCCAGGTTGAGTCCGCCCGCGACCATGTACGCGTCGCCAATGGTCTTGATCTTCTCAAGGCCGAAGCGCTCGGCAAGCGCATCGAACTCGGAGAACATGCGGTTCAGCAGGGCGAACACCTGGCGCGGAGCCATGTCCTCGGCCAGGCGCGTGAAATTGACGATGTCGGCGAACATCACGCTAACATCGGCGTAGCCGTCGGCGATTGCCGCCTCCGATTTCTTCAAGCGCTCGGCGATCGGCGCGGGCAGAATGTTTAGCAGCAGGCGCTCGGAGCGCTCCTGCTCCTCAAGCAGGCGCGCGTGCGCGTCCTGCAGGCGTGCGCGCGATCGCTCGCGCTCCGTAAAGGCGAAGCTAAGCAGCCAGTACACCATCGCGCACACGGCGGCGAAATTCAAGGCGAAGAATACGACGGTGGTCCTCACCGGCACCTGCAGCCGCGTGCCCACGGCGCCCGCCAGCTCGTGGTCCACATAGCCTGTGGCGGCCGTCAGCACCACGTACGCGACCATCCAGGGTAGCGATTCGCGCGCCGACAGCAACAGCGCCGCGCCGACCGGAGCAAGCAGGCCCCAGAGGATCATGCCGCTCGCGGACACGAAATCCCCCATCGCCCACTGCACCACGAAAGGCACGAAGAGCCAAAGTGAAAGCTGGGCGACGCGGAAGAAATTGAAATTTAGCGTCCACAGGTAGACGAGCAGCGTGCCGAGAGAAACCACTTCGACGCCGAACGGCAACGTGGCCGACAGGGGCAGTCCGAGCAGATGGTAAAGCCCGAGCCAGATCGCCGAGCCGCCGATCATCAGACCGCAGGAGAAGAGCAGCACGTGCTTCTTGAGCTGGATTTCCTCGGGATCGCTTGGCAGCACGCCGGCGGTGCCGAGCCGGCGCAGGAGGACCGAGGGCGTCACGCGAACGCTCACGGCAGCAGCCCCGCGGCCACCATTCGCCCGTAGAGCTCGCCCACGGTGATCCAGCTCAGGCGGTCGTCGAATTCGCCCCCGACCGCACCGGCGGGCGAAGGCACGCGTGCGACGAATACCGCGTCGCCGTCTGCGTTCGCCGCCTCGTCGGGACCGGCGCTGCGCCCAAGCGCTGCATTCCTTCCCGGCGAGAGCAGCACCGCGACGACCAGGTTTTGATTCGTGAGAGAGTTGCTGGAAGGGCCGCAGCTCGCGGGGGCTATTCCTGCGGCCGACTTGCATATCAGCAGGTCCGCTGGCTGGCAGGTAATACCGTTGGCCTTGAGGTTAGCTGCCGAAGTGAAGTGCGGCAGCTTCGGCGCGCCTGCACAGCCGATCACCGATTTCGCCACCGCATAGCGGATTCGGTTGCCCCACGCGTCGCGCGCAAAGCCCTGGGCGTCGACCTCCTGCAGGCCGAGCGCGCGCGCCGGCAACAGTCCGCGGTAATACTCGTCGTTTCCCGCGGCGTCCCGGCATGCGCCCGAATCATCGCGCAGCTCGTCGCCGCCGCTCGTGTCGCGCGCCGGGCAGGGCAGACGGCCGTTGACGATGGCGAACGCGAGAAGCAGCTCGCGCGCCTCGTCCAGGAAACGCGCGGTGCGCGTTTCATCGCGCTGTTCGAGCTGGGCGGAGAGGGTGTACATCGCGCTGCCGAGTAGCAGACCGACGATGGCGAGTACGACCGCGACTTCGACCAGCGAAAAGCCGCGCGAGTTGCTTGCAGTCGCGATGGCGGGCAGTGTCACGGCTCGGTATCCAATGCGATGAAGCGATCGTTGAACGTCGCGCCTGCTCCGCGTTGCACGAAGCGATCATCGCCGTCACGGTTTTCGTCGCTGTCAAGATAATCCGCGAGCGATTCGTTTGGACGAGCCGCGCCGCGCAGGCTGCGGCCGGCCAGCACCAGGATCGCGCGCTGCGCAGCGCGCGGCTCGAGATTCTCGACCTGCAGGCAGGTCACGGGCGCGGACACGCTGCACCGCCCGGCCCCGCCAGGCGCGAGCGCCGGCGCAAAGGCGTAGTACACGAGCCGAAACCATTCGTTGCGTACGAACCATCCGCTCGTCGGATTGTTGCGGTCGAGCAGGGGATGGTCGGCGAGCACGTCTTGACCCATTTTCATGTAGAAGTCGGTTTCGCGGCCCAGGTCCGGCAGATTGCCGGACAACTCGACGCGAGCCGAAGCATCCGCCGCGAGCCGCCCGCTCAGCGTTCCCGCCACGGGCACCCGGCCAGACGTCGAATAGTAATAGACCGTCGCCTTTTGCGGGTCGAATTTGCGCAGTGCCAGCGCGACGCCGTGCTGGATCGCGCTCAGGCGCAGCCGCGGCGCACCCGAGTAAGTTCCGCGGCACCAGGTGCTTGCGTCCGCCGCGAATCCGCATTGCGCGCTGCGCAGTCGCCCGCTGCCGCCCGTTTGCACGACATCCGGCGCGCGCCGCGTATCCCAGCCGGTGAGCGAGGAAGCGCAGCGGGCGTCGCTGCGTGTGGCGCAGCCCGAAGCGGCACTGAAGGGCAGCAGCCCTTGGACGGCGCCCACCATTCCATGAAAATCCGACGCGCCAGGATCTGCGAAAGGTGCTGCATAGGGGAAGGCGACATGACCGGCAGGCAGCCCCCATTCCGGTCCGGCGTAGACCTGCCTGAGCGCTGGCACGATGTCGCGCTCGATGCGCACCTTGATCGCCGCTTCCAGGCCGGGCAGCAGGTCCGCCGAGGTCACCGGAAGAATCTGGTCGTTGATCGTCCCGACGGGGCCGGCGCTCGCGAAGCGCGCGTCAGGGGGAACGTCGGCGTTGGTGCACTCCAGGTAGTCGCGCAAATCGGGGGGCGTATTGCCGCGCGACTGCGTCCGCGCTACGCATCCCGCGACGGATGGAACCGCCAGTGGCGGTCCAGGGGCGATGATCAGCGCCACCGCTGCGTTTGTGCGTCCTTCGAGCGTGAGGCCGCCCTCGGTGTCCGAATTGATGGACAGCTCGGCTCCCGGTCTGGGCAGCGCCCAACCTGGCGAGACCGCGTACCACAGCGGCTCGCCGAAGGCGTCCAGCGTCCGGTCCAGACCCAGCGTGCGCCACGGCAGCCGCCCGAGGGCCGGCAGCGTGCAGCTGCCCGCGGCGATGCCCTCGCTCGCGGTGCCGATGTAGCCGCGCGCCTCCGGGCATGGCAGGCGACCCGGATTGTCTTCTTCCTGCAGCGCCGCCTGCCGCACGATGTACCCGACGAGCGCCTGCTTGGCGCGTTGCATCACCGCTGCATTGCGCGCCCGCGCCTGCGCCGTGTAGTTGCCTGTACCGCGCAGTGCCGCGAGCAGGAACCAGGAAACCGCCAGCACGACGAGCGCGAGCAGCGCAAGCAAGACCGCGCCCTGCTGTGAGCCTACGCGACTGACACGCCACCGCATCGACGCAAGCTTGACTGGTTCAGCGACCGACGCCAGCTCGCGGACGCGCCACACGCACCTCTCCGTCGACGACGTCGCGCACCGCCCCGGTGCCGCGATCGAGGGATTCGCCGACCTTCAGCGGAACTCGCTTCGCGCCGTCCCCCGTGACGATCGTCGCGCGGTCCGCGCTGGCGCGGTCGGGCACGACCTGCATCCCCTCGGTCTGAACGCCCTCGGGGATCGCCTCGCCATTGATGAAAAGGGTCGACTCGCCGCGCGAGCGCTTGACGTAACCGTCTAGACGCGTGCTCGGAGACTCGACCAGCACCGCAGAAGGCTTGTCCGGCACGTGCGCCTTGCGCCGCTCGTCGAGTTGCGCGCGCTGCTCGGGCGTGAAGAACAGGCGTCCGAGTTCCTGTGCCTGGGCGGCCGCGGCGCACGCGGCGAGCGCGACGGCGATAAGTGGCGCGGTGACGCGCGTCATGTCTTCGCTGCCCGGTCGAGGATGGTGATGAGATCGATGTCGCAACTCGCATGCAGCCGCGGCACGATCGAGGTTCCGGTCGGAGCCTGTCCCATGCGCGAAATATCGCAGCGCCGGATCGAGTAGTAGGCGTTTCCCGAATCGCGCAGGTCCTTGAGAAAGCCGAGCAAGTCACCCTCGTGCAGCAGCGCGAGGTCGACTTTCATCGTGCTCGAGTAGAAATCGACGTTTGCGGGCTTGCCCGGTACCGATACGAGCAGTTGCTGGCGCTCTACCTGGTAGCGCAGATCGAGCAGTTCACGGCTGGTGCGGATGTGCGCCATCGTGTCGGCCCATTCCAGCCGGCGCTCCGGACCGATGATGTGCAGCGCCTTGAGACGCCGGTATAGAGCGAGCTTCTCGTTTACCTCCCGCTCTTCCTCGGCGATGCGCGCCAGCCGCTGATTCGATTCGGCGCGCTGGCGCTGAGCGTCGGCGAGCTCACGGTTGTCGTGCGCAAGCACCGACTGCACCTGCGCAATGAGCGCGGCGCCCGCGCCCAGCAGCAGCAGGCACACGAGTAACGGGAGGGCGAGCTTGCGCGCTTCGACGGCCGTGAAATTCATTTTGGACCCCTGGCAAGCACGATGGTGAAGCGCGGCGCCTCGCTCGCCTCGGAGGCGCCGATGTCCCCGGTAAGCGTCCCCTGTGACGTGATGTCGAACGGCAGCTGGGTGCGCAGCACGCGGTACGCCCCTCCCGCGCCAAGTGCCTCGGCGAACTGCTGCACCTGCGCGGTGATGCCGCGATAGTCCGAGCGCTGCGTAGCGTTCACGCGGCCCCCGATCTCGAGCACCTCGACGTCGCGCCCGGATGCGGCGTTCGCAGCAGGCGCCGCCCCTGCGGGTGGTGTCTCGCGCCCCCCCTCGGTCGGCAGGCCCATGCGCCACACCAGGCGATCGAGCTCGATTTGCGGGAAATGGTCGAGCACCTTTGACAGGTGAACCAGCGAAGCCTCGGGACTGCCGCTGCTGGTGGCGATCTTGCGAAACTCCACCACGGTCGCCTTGAGATTGTCGCTGCTTGTCTGCGTGACCGGAAAGGCCGCGGTGATGCGCTCGTATTGCTCGGACGCGGCGCGTGCCTGGCGTTGCTGATGCTCGATGCTGTTGCGCACTGAGAGCACATCCCACCAGCCCGCCCCCGCGTAGAGCGCGCACGCGGCGAAGCCGAGCACGCCGGCCGCAGCGACGCCGCGCTGAAGCTGCCAGATGCGGTAGCCCCGGCGCTCCTCTTTGCGCGCGAATTGCTCCTTGGGCGGCTTGGAGACCACCAGGTGCAGGTACAGCCGCTCGGCGAGCGTGTCGCCTGCGCGCCGAACTCCGACCGCGCGCGCCGCCTCGTCCGCGTCGAGCGTGCGGAACGAAAGCCGAGCGTCCGAAACGAGCGCTTGTTCGAACACCGGGCGCTGGCCCGGCGGGGCGACCACCAGCACTTGTATCGCAGGTCCTTCGCGGGGCAGGGCGCGCAGGCCGCCGAGGTACTGCGCCAGACGCACCATCTCGGAGCGCACAAGTGCGGCGAGCGAGGCAGGGGCCATGTTGCCGGTGCGCTCGAGGCGCGAGAACCGCAACCGACCGTCGTCTACGTAGCACTGGCGCAAGCCGGCGCTATTCTGGGTGACTACGAATGCCCGCCCCTTGCGTGCACCGAGCCGCGCTGCCAGCGCGGGCGCAATCAGTGGCACGGAATACACGCCGGCAAGCTTGGCCTCGGAGTCCACCAGCGCGTCGAGCCAGGGAGTGAACTGCTGCGTATTGGTGAAAGAGGCGAGCAGTAAGCGCTCGTTCCGCCTCTCGCCGGTTACGTAGCCGAGCGGTAGCGCGGTCGCGAGGCGCGTGTCGCGGTAGCGCTGCGCCAGCCGCCGCTGCACCACGGCCTGCCGGTCGCCGCCGCGCAAATAGGGTATCTGGTCCTCGTGAAAGTCCTCGCCCGCGAGGTCCGCCACCACATAGAACAGTGCCCCCTTTTGGTGGCGCATGAATTCGCGGAAAGCGTTCAGGCCCTCTTCGTCAGCTTCGAAGCGCGCATCCAGGTCGAGCGCGCGCCGCGACCAGCGATAAACGAGATGCTCGCTCGAGGTGAAGTACAGGATGCGCTTGGCCGACATCGCGCTTGCCGCCCTTTCAGAATTTCATCTTCGAGATGGTGTCGTACACCGGCCCGAGCACGGCCAGCATCACCCAGCCGAGGATCAGGCCGAGCACCAGCGTGAGCGCGGGCTCGATCATCGCCTGCAGCTTCCCAATGCCTTCCTTCACCTCGCGGTTGTAGAAATAGCTCACGTTCAGCAGCGCCGTATCGAGCCCGCCGGTATTCTCGCCGATCTTGAGCATGCGGATGACCAACGGCGGGAACAGCTCCGCTTCCTGGAATGCTGCAGTCAGGTTCTTGCCCTCGGCGATCTGCTGGCCTGCGGTGTGCAGCGCATTTTCGAGAGGCTTGTTGCCCACGATTTCTTCGGAGCTGCGGATCGCGTCGAGTACCGTGATTCCGGACGCGTACATCATCGCGAAGCTCGAGGCGAAGCGCGACAGGATGATCTTGCGCAGGATCGGGCCGACCAGCGGCAGCGAGATCTTGTAGCGATCGATGGCGTATTCGACCGCCGGATTCGACCTCGCGGCGAGCTTGAGCCCGAACCAGGCGACGAATGGCGCCGCGATGATCGCCCACCAGAAGTTGACGAAGAAATTCGACACTTCTATCAGGATGCGCGTCTGTAACGGGATCTGCTGCCCCATGTTGCGGATGAACCCGGTCATCTGCGGCACGAGGTAGATCATGAGAAAGAAGGTCACCAGCAAAACGATCGTGCCGACGAACGCCGGGTACATGAGCAGCTTCTTGGTTTGCGCGGCCAGCTCGTCTTCCCACTTGAGCGATTCGGTCAGGCTCTTGAGCACCGCGGGCAGCTTTCCCGTCTGCTCGCCCGAGCGCACCAGGCTGACGAACACCTTGCCGAATACCTCCGGGTACTCGGCGAGTGCCTGTGACAGGTTGCGACCTCCCTCTATCGCCTCGACAAGACCGGACACCACTTCGCGAAAGCGCGCGTTGTCCATGCTCTCGCGCAGGTCGACTAGGCCTTCGACAACCGGTACGCCGGCAGAGGTCAGCTGCTCGAGGTGAAAGCAGAAATTGATCAGGTCCGGGCGGTTTACCCGCATGCCGCCGATCATCCGCGAGCGACCGCTCGCCGGAGCGCCGTTCACCAGGTCCAGGCCCATGCGCGCGAGACGCTGCTCGAGGTCGAATACGTTCACCGCCTCGACGCGTCCGAGCACGCTTTTGCCGTCGCCGTCGATCGCCTTGTAGGTGTAAAGAGGCATGCTCGCTGCGCGGCGCTACGGCCGTGCTTAGCCCATCCGATCGGTCAAGTCCACCACGCGCATCAGCTCTTCGAGGCTTGTCGCGCCGGCGCGCACCAGGCGCACGCCGTCATCGGCCAGGGTCTTGAAGCCCTTGGCGCGAGCCGCATCGAAGATCTCGCGTGTCGTGGCACGTCGCGCTATCAATTCGTCTATCGCGGCGTCAATCTTCAGGATTTCGATGATGGCCGTGCGTCCCCGGTATCCCTGGTAGTCGCATTGCTCACAGCCGACTGCGCGATACAGCGTCGCGGTCTCGCTCGCCTTCATGCCCAGCATGCGCATTTCGCCTGCCTCGGGCGAGTACGACTGGCGACAAGTCCGGCACAGCCTGCGCACCAGGCGTTGCGCGATGACGCCGATGATGTTTCCGGTCATGACGTCGGGCACGATGCCGATGTCGAGCAGTCGCGGAATGGCGCCGATCGCCGAGTTGGTATGTAGCGTGGAGAACACCTGGTGGCCGGTCATCGCGGCGCGAAACGCCATTTCGGCCGTGTCCGCGTCGCGCACCTCACCGACGAGGATCTTGTCCGGATCCTGGCGCATCATCGCGCGCACGCCGTTGGCGAAGTCGAGCTTGGCCGCCTCGGATACCGAGGTCTGGCGGATCAGCGTCAGCGGGTACTCGACCGGATCCTCGAGCGTCATGATGTTGACCGCGTCCGAGTTGACGTGATTGAGGATCGAGTAGAGCGTCGTCGTCTTGCCGCTTCCGGTAGGCCCGGTAACGAGAATGATTCCCTCCGGGCGCGCGATCATGCGCTTGAGCAGCTCGAGCTGTGAGTCCTCGAGCCCGAGCTTATCCAGCGGGACGATTCCTTTCTGACGATCCAGGATGCGCAGCACCAGGTTCTCGCCATGCGTGGTCGGTAAGCTGGAAACGCGAAAGTCTATGACCCTGCCGGACATGGTTGCCGATATGCGACCGTCCTGCGGAGCGCGCGTCTCGGCAATATTCATCTTCGACATCACCTTGAGGCGCACTGCCATGGCCGGCCAGTAGGTCTTGTGCAGCGAGCGGATCTGCCGCAAGACGCCGTCAATGCGGTAGCGAATGCGCAGAAAGCTCTGCTCGGGCTCGAAGTGGATGTCCGAGGCGCCGTGCTCGACCGCGTCGGCTAGCAGCGCGGAGATGAGCCGCACGACCGGCTGGCTATACTCGTCCTCCTCGGTCAGCGAGCTGTAATCGACTTCGCCTGTCTCGATTTCCTGCAGGATCCCGTCGATCGAGAATTCGTGTCCATAGTAATGCTCGATCGCTCGCTCGATCTCCGAGTCGCCGGCCAGCCTGAGCTCGATCTCGAAGTCGCCTTTGAGGTGCGTGCGCAGCTGGTCGACGGCCACGATATTGTTCGTGTCCGCGAGCGCCACGATGAACCTGTTCGCCTGTCGGTCGAGCGCGATGGGAAATATGCGGTAGCGCCGCGCGAGCTCTCTGGGGAGCGCCTTGAGGGCAGCCGGGTCAACGATGATGTGCGCCA